>JACIWQ010000001.1 GCA_014360895.1 Thermoflexales bacterium
CCCCCCCCCCCCCCCCCGCGCGGGGGGGGGGGGGGGGGGGGGGGGGGGGGGGGGCCCCCCCCAAACACGGCAGATTGCCGGATTGATTTTTCAAGTTGCAAGAGCGCAGCGGAGGCGCTATCGGCTCAGGCCGGAGGTTGGGCGGGCTTCAAGCAGATTTCCGCATCTGCTCAATTTCCCGCACAATTTGCTCCAGAGTTTTCCCCGAAAACAATGCCTCGCGCTCCTGGGTATAATCCCCCAGCCCAGAAGTAAACTGCTTCAAGAACCGAACAGCGTTCACAACGCCCAATTCCCGATACAGCAGCGGAATCGCCTGCCGGTTGATTTCCACCAATGGCTTCAATTCCACTACCATTTCTCAATCTCCTGAATCAGTTCTATTGGAGAAACAACCCGAACGGCTAAACTCTCTACCCGCTGTGCCTGTCGCCTCAATCGGTCGTCGCAAGTGCAGAAGTAATCCGCTTGACCCGCCTCCGCCAGCGCCAAGTGCAAAGCATCCAGAGGCTTGATGCCATACCGCAAAAACTGGCTTGCCCTTTCCTGCACATCTGGAGTCACGTTGACGGTACACGTAGCCCGTGCAAGTACCGCGTATCCGTATTCCCGACGAATGTCCAGAGGATTCTGCTCATTCTCGTACATCAAGGCTTCCGACGAAATCAACTCAATCGTTCCGGCCTCGCAGAGAGCCAGCAGACCCAAAACTGCTTCGGCTTCCAGCAGGATGCGCACCTGGTTGGGGGTATCCAGAGGACGCTGAATCGCGCACATATCCAGGTAGACCTTCATCTCACCCCTACTTTAGCACGCCTTTCCCTCTGGCAAAAGCCCGCCCAACGAGTCGCGGCTGAGCCGCAGCGCCGGAGCGAGCGCAGCGAGCGGAGCGCTGTCGGCTGAAGCGGCAGGTTAGGCACCGCCATCGGTAATATCCTCTGGTTCCTCAATGAAGGCAAGGAAGCGATCACCCAAATCCGTTGTTCTCTTCGCCATCAAGCCCGATGCGGTCATCATCCCGTGAAGACTGTCTGTGTTCACCAACCCTCTGAGGTAGAGATCCCTCCAAATCTGGTCGTAGAAGTCCCGCCTACCACGCAATTCTGGATAGGCACTCTCTAGTACCAACGACAGTCCACCTGCATAGATTGAGCCATAATCGTGGTTATGTTTCCTGGCCCATCCCTCTGGGTCTTGAAAGAGCTTGAGTAGTCGCAGGTGCCAAACCGTGAATTGATCAATCAGAGATAAGAAGACCAGCCGAAGTGACTCATCAAGTGGATTGGGAAGTGCAGAGTTTAGAACAGCATTACGCAAAGCGGCTCGCTTTTCTTGTTGGTGAGTCCGCATAGCTGCTTGGCTTGCGTGTAAAAGAGTGTCAATGAAAGCTTCGTCGTCCCGCAGCTCCTCAAACGAAACCTTTCCCTGATCTTCCAGCCGCCTCAAACCCTCAGCGACCTCCTCCATCCATACCTGTCGTCTTCGCTCAACTGGTGGTGTGACAAGGGCTGCAAACAACTCAGCAGCAGGCCCACCGAGGGCTGGAATAGCCGAAATCGCGGCTTTTGCTACGAAGTGGGCAGCATCTGCACCAGATGGTTTGGGTGGTTCGTACTTCCTTTTCGGCTTATCTGACATCACTTTCCTCTTGACAGATTTGGTGCCTAACATAGGATTAGGCTGACGGTTTCAGCCTAATGGCTTATATCTGGCAACCATCCACCTAAATAGCAAGAATGGGACATTTGCCGCAATCGCGCCAAGATTGTGGCATTGTCCGTCTAAACAGCAAGTTTGCGACGTTGAGCGAAATAATGCCTGGACCGCCGCACAGGGGACGAAAAAAAGCGGACACTCGCAGAGGTTGCTTGGTCCTGTTTGTGGAGAGGAAAAGGCCCAAACGCCCAGGCCATCGGACCTCCTAAGGGCAAAACGGCCTTTCGGCCACGAGGTGGAAACACGGCAGCAGAAATGCCCGGATTAAAAAACAAAAGGAGACCCTTTGCCGGAATGTCCCCGGCACTTCAGGTCTCCTTTGCAAACACGGCGGGCGTGGGGATTGCTCCCCACACCGTATCGCCCACCCGTCCCGGAGGGAGCGCAGTGGGTCGGAGAACCGTCAATGTAGAGTTTTCCAGGTGCGTCCGATAGAGCACCCGCTTGGGGCACAATTTATTATACAACCGAATTAGCGCTTGTCAAGAGGTACAAAGTGAGGGGCACACCAGCCTCCGGCCGCCGCAAACCGTCCATCTGTACTTGCCTATCCTTCAAGGCAGTGCTACAATTACCCCCGTCGGGAGATGGCACAGCATAGAGCCTGTACCCTCTGTGGGCGCTCCGATTTGATCGTCGCCTCCATCCTGGGCGTCTGTCGTGAGTGCATCCGGGAGCGCCGCCCGGAAGCGCTGCGGATCACCGAGAAGGCCCACGCGGCCACGCGCCACGCCTTCGGCCTCCCGGAGACTCCACCCCGTACCGCCGGGGGAGTCCCGTGCGGCCTGTGTGTCCACCAGTGCGTCATCGGGGAGGGGGAGCGGGGATACTGCGGCCTGAGAGAAGTCCGCGCGGGGAAACCCCGCCATCTGGCAGGGACTCCGGAACGGGGCCTCCTGCAGTGGTATCGCGATCCGCTCCCGACCAACTGTGTGGCCGACTGGGTCTGCCCGGGGTCCGCCCAGCGGGGCCGGCACAACCTGGCCGTCTTCTACTCCGCGTGCACCTTCAACTGCCTGTTCTGCCAGAACTGGCACTACCGGGACGCCGACCCGCGCCGATACCGGACCATCACCGCCCAGGAGTTGGCCGATGTGGCCAACCAGCAGACCTACTGCGTCTGTTACTTCGGCGGCGACCCGGCAGCTCAGATGGCCCACGCGCTGGCTTCTGCCCATCGGCTGGCCGAACGGGGCGTGGTCGTCTGCTGGGAAACCAACGGGAGCGCCCACCCTCGCCTGATGGACCGCGCCGTGGAGGTTTCTCTCCGGAGCGGGGGCTGCGTCAAGTTTGACCTGAAGGCCTGGGACGGGGCTCTTCATCGGGCCTTGACGGGGGCCGATAACGCCCGCACTCTGGAGAATTTCGCCCGGGCGGCGGACCGTTTCGCCGAACGGCCTGACCCTCCGCTTGTCGTCGCCAGCACGTTACTGGTGCCCGGCTACGTGGACGCGAAGGAGGTGGAGCAAATCGCCCGGTTCATCGCGGGCTTTGACCCGAGCATCCCGTACGCGCTGCTGGCCTTCGCCCCACAGTTCTATTTCCATGACCTGGGCACCACCACCCGCCGCCAGGCCGAAGAGGCGGAAGCCGCCGCCCGAAAGGCCGGCCTCACCCGCGTCCGCATCGGCAACCGCCATCTGCTGGACCTGCAACCGGCAGGCTACGAATATCTCTGAGACTGGAGAACCACAAAGGACACCAAGGATATTTTTGAACATTCCTTTCTGGCCTTCGTGTCCTTCGTGGTAGGACTTCAACCCGCTCTGACAAGGGGGCTCATGACCTTCGGAATTTTGGACGTTCTCCTGGCCCTGCTCTTCCTGGTCATTTGCATCCTCTCCATCGTGGCAGGCCTGGTCCGCCAGTCCTTCAGCCTGCTGGTTCTCTATCTGGCAACGGTCGCGGCGGGCCTGCTATATCCCTACCTCTCCCTCTTTGTGGGTGCAGTTGGCGGCAAAACCCCCACGCTAACCCACTTCGTCACCTTCTGGGTCATCTTCACCGGCGTCACAGTGACGCTGGAGGTCCTCCTGCGCAAGGGTTTCCCGGATACTCGCCTGCCCGCGCTGGGTTTTCTGGACCACCTGCTGGGGCTTTTGCCGGGCATCGTCTGCGGGGCCATTGTGGCCAGCCTGCTGGTCGCCACTCTGGGCCACGCCCCACAGCAAACCTGGGGAAAAGCGCTGGAGGGGCTCCGCTCCACCACGGCCTATCTGTGGGAAAGTTGCGCCCTGCGCCCCCTGCTGACCCGATTCCTCTCCATATACCTGGACCTGCATAAACTCTGGATGCCGGTCCTGCCACCCATCTTTCACCTGGGGTGAAATATGACCAGACCCATCATCGTAGACGCCCACGAAGACATCGCCTGGGCCGGGCTGGCCCTGGGCCGGGACTACCTGCGCAGCGCGCGGGAGACCCGTCAGCTGGAGGAAGGGACGGACGCCGTCCGCCGCAACGGCCAGTGCATGCTGGGATTGCCGGAGTGGCTGGAAGGGAGGGTCGCCCTCATCTGCGGCTCCGTCTACATCACGCCCCGCGCGGCCGGGATGATGGATTGGGACCCCCAGAGTTACGCCGACGCGGAGGAGGCCTACCGGCGCGCCAATGAGCAACTGGATTACTACGAACGCTTGGCCGAGCGGTCGGAGCGGATTCGCCGGGTCGGCAGCCGGGCCGACCTGGAGGCCGTGCTGGCCTCCTGGGATGGGGAGTCCCCGCAGGTGGGCATCATCCCGGCCCTGGAGGGAGCCGACCCCATCCGCCGGCCCGAAGACGTGGAGTACTGGTATGGACGGGGAGTCCGGATAGTGGCGCTGGCATGGGCGGCCGGCTCCCGCTACGCGGGCGGCAATCGCGCCCCCGGCCCTCTCACCGACGCCGGGCGAGCTCTGCTGGATGTCCTGGCCGAATCCGGCATGATTCTGGATGTGAGCCATCTGGCAGAGGAGTCGTTCTGGGAGGTAGTGGACCGGTATGAGGGGCCGGTGGTGGCGACCCACTCCAACCCCCGGGCCCTTGTCCCCGGCCCCCGTCAACTTTCCGACCAGATGATTCGGGCCCTGGCTGTACGGGATGGCGTCATCGGCATCGTCCCCTACAACCGCTTCCTGATGCCCGATTGGTCCATCGCCGACGGCAAAGAGGCCGTCACCCTGCAGGATGTGGCGGCGGCGATAGACCACGTCTGCCAGGTGGTGGGGGACGCGGCCCACGTGGGGCTGGGCTCCGACTTTGATGGCGGGTTCGGCGCCGAGGCGGCCCCCCTGGGCATAGATACCGTCGCCGACCTGCCCAAGATTGCCGACGCGCTGGCGGAGCGGGGCTTCTCCGAATCCGACATCGCCGCCGTGATGGCCGGGAACTGGCTGCGGGTCCTGCGCGCGGCGCTTCCGTAGCACGTCGCAGGGCACAGGGCGCACGTCGCAGGTTGCAGGGCGCACGTCGCAGGGCGCAGGGCGCACAGGACGGAATACGGAATACGCAATACGCAACACGCAACATGAATATGACCGATCCGGCTCGCATCTGGGAAATCCCCGACGAGGCGACTCTTCGCCGCAATCTTCGGCGCGAGCAGCTGACCCGGCTGGCCTGGATTCTTCTAATCGTCTCCTCCTTCTGCCTGCTCATCTCCTGCATCCTGGGCGTCCCGCAGAGTTTCCTGGCCGAGTGGTGGGTCCGGCCGCCCCGATACCCGGGGGCCACGCTGGTGGACTATCGGGAGGGAGAAGTCTGCCACATGCCGGCCCCCGCCGTCTACTGCTACGAGTGGTTCTACCGGACGGAGGATTCGGTAGAACAGGTCAAGGCGTACTTTGAGGGACTGGACCGGGGCTTCCGTCCGGCCGTTCGGTTTGAATGGAAACGGGGACAGCGCTTCGGCCTCAACTGGGTCGCCGAAGCCTGCCGCTCCGTCATCAGTACCCAGTCCTGCTTTCAAATCATCGTCCATCCGGTAGACGGAGAGACGGAGGTTTATATTCTGGAATACGGCAAAATGGGATGGTGATGATGAACGACCCCCTCCACACCTTCTTCCACCCGCGCGGTGTTGCAGTTCTCGGCGCCAGCGCCAACCCCACCAAACTCAGTTATGGCGTCCTCCACAATCTGGTCACCCACGGCTACCTGGGCCCCATCTACCCCGTCAACCCGAAGGGCGGGGAGATGATGGGCCTGCCGGTCTACCCCTCCGTCGCCGACGTCCCCGACCCGGTGGACCTGGCCGTCATCGTCCTTCCGGCCGCGCAGGTGGCCGGCGCGCTGGAAGCCTGCGGCCAGCGGGGCATCCGGTACGCCGTCCTCATCGCCTCCGGCTTCGGTGAACTGGGCGCGGAGGGCAAGGAGGAAGAAGCGCGCCTCCGCCAGGTCGCCCGAAAGTACGGCATCCGCTTCATCGGCCCCAACTGCGTCGGCGTCCTGGACACCTACACTCCCATAGATACCACCTTCAGCCGCACTATGCCCGGGCAGGGGAGCATCGGCCTGGTCTCCCATTCCGGCGCGGTCTGCGGCGGGACGATGGACTGGGCCCACGTGGTGGGCGTGGGCTTCTCCCGCATCATCAGCCTGGGCAACCAGGCGGATATAGACATCGCCGACGCGCTGGACTCCCTGGCCGCCGACCCGCACACCCGCGTCGTGGCGGCCTACATAGAGGGTCTGCCGGACGGCCGGAGGTTCGTGGAGGCCGCGCGCCGGCTGACGGCGCGCAAACCCCTGGTGGTGCTCAAGGCCGGACGGACCCCCAGCGGGACCCGTGCCGTCTCCTCCCACACCGGCGCGCTGGCGGGGGCGGAGCAGGCCTTCCTGGCCGCCTGCCGCCGGGCCGGGGCCATTCCGGTGGACACGCTGGAGGAGATGGTGGACGCGGCCATCGCTCTGGCCTACCGGCGCCCTCCGGCGGGGCCGCGCATGGCGATTCTGACCAACGCCGGAGGGCCGGCGGCAGTAGGCGCGGACCACGTGGACCGGCACGGGATGCGCCTGGCCGACCTCTCCTCCGAAACCCAGGCCCGGCTGCGGGAGGTCTGCCCGTCGGGGACGATGACGGGCAACCCGGTGGACATGCTGGGCGGCCCCCAGGCCGACCACTACACCGCCGCCCTGAAGGTCCTGCTGGACGCGCCGGAGGTGGACGGCGTGATGGCGGTCTTCGTCCCCCAGGCCATCACCCCCGTCTACGACGTGGCGGTGGCGGTGGGGCAGGCCGCGGAGACGGCCGAGAAGCCCGTCGTCTGCTGCATCTCCGGCGGGGGCGGCATCCGGGCCGCCGCGCGGGCGCTCCACGCCCACTCTGTCCCCCACTACCTGACCCCCTGCCGGGCCGCTTTCGGCCTGGGCGCGCTCTGGAAGTACGCCCGCATCCGGGAGAACCCCGTCCCGGACCCGGAGCCGCCGGAGGGCGTGGACTGGGGGCGGGTGCGCGCCCTGCTGGAGGGGAAAACCGGCGTCCTGGACCCGCAGACGGGGGCCGAAATCGCCGCCGCCTGCGGCCTGACGGTTCCCCCCTCCGGCCTGGCTGCGTCGGCGGACGAGGCCGTCGCGCGGGCGGAAGCGATGGGCTACCCCGTCGTCCTCAAGCGGGTGGCGCCGGGCCTGGCCCACAAGAGCGACGCGGGCGGCGTCGCCCTCGGCCTGAAGGACGCCGACGAGGTCCGGGAAGCCTTCTCCCACGTTGTGCGGCCGGGGGAGCAGGCCCTCGTCCAGCGGATGGCCCCGCCGGGCGGGCTGGAGGTCATCGTCGGCGCGCATCGCGACCCCCAGTTCGGCCCGCTGGTGATGGTCGGCCTGGGCGGGGTCTACGTGGAGGTGCTGCGGGACGTGGCCTTCCGGCTGGCCCCCCTGAGCCGGGAGGAGGCGCGCGGGATGCTGGAGGAGACGGCCGTCGGTCGGCTGCTGGCGGGCGTGCGGGGGCAGCCGCCGCGAGACGCGGGGGCCGTTGTGGACGCACTCTGCCGGGTGGGCTGGTTGATGGCGGAGTTCCCCCAGGTCGCCGAAGTGGACCTGAACCCGCTCATCGTTGGCGAAAAGGGCGCGTGGGCAGTGGACGTGCGCATCGTCGTTCGTTAGCACCGTAGGATAACTGTGAACAGTTGTCCTCATTATCTCCTCGGAGGTGACCCCAACAATGTCCGACAATGCTTCTCAGCCCAAGATGCCGCCCCTGTGGGTGGTCAAAACCCGGGCCCCGTTCTTCGTGGCCGACATTGTCCCGGTCACGCTGGGCACCGCACTGGCCTGGGCCCGAACGGGGGCCTTCAACCTCTGGTACTTTCTGCTGACCCTCATCGGAGCCATCGCCCTGAACGCGGGCACCAATATGACCAACGACTATTTTGACCACAAATGGGGCTCCGATGAGATCAACACCGAGTTCGCCAACCCCTTTACCGGCGGGAGCCGCCTCATCCAGTTGGGGCTGGTCAAGCCCGAGGAGATGCTCTGGCAGGGGATTGGCTTCTTCGTACTGGGAAGTGTGATTGGCCTGTTCCTGGCCTTCACCCGCAGTTGGGCCATTTTCTGGCTGGGTGTCATCGGCGTCTTCTGTGGGTACTTCTACACCGCGCCGCCTGTCCGGCTGGCGCGGACCGGCATAGGGGAACTGGCGGTCGGGCTCTGCTTCGGTCCGCTGATGGCCCTGGGGGCCTACGTCGTCCAGACCCGACAACTGGCCTGGGAGCCCGTGATTGCCGCCATTCCCGTCGGTTTCCTGGTCGCGTTGATCCTCTGGATCAACGAATTTCAGGACATGCGGGCCGATGCGGCGGTCGGGAAGAACCACCTGGTGGTACGCATAGGGCGCCGTCGGGCGGCGGTGGCCTACGGGGTGATGCTGGCCCTCACTTACCTTTCCATCGTGGGCGGCGTCCTGCTGGATAACGTCACCCCCTTCGCGCTGATCGGCCTGCTGACGATCCCGCTGTCCCTGCAGGCGTACCGCATCGCCCGGGTCCACTACGACCACCCGCGCGAACTGACCCCGGCCAACGCGCTGACCATCCGCATCCACCTGCTGACCGGGTTGCTGCTGGGGTTCGGGTATCTGCTTCAGGGGATCATCGGATGAAAACCCAACGTGCCAGGCACTTCTGAAGGTGCCTGGCACGTTTCACCGGGTGGGGGTTTCGCCATGACCTTCTCTTCACCGGCAGAAAAACGGGCCTACACTCACGCTCTTTTTGCCCGCATCGCCCCGCGTTACGAATTTATCAACAAAGTGATGTCGCTGGGACAGGTGGAATCCTGGCGACGGGCCGCCGCAGAGGAGGCGCGCGTCCCGCCGGGGGGCTGGGTGCTGGATGTGGCGACCGGGGAAGGGGGACTGGCCCGGGCTCTCCTCCGGCGATGGCCCGGGGCGCACGTAGTGGGGGTGGACTTCAGCCGGGAGATGCTCACGATGGGCCGCGTCCACTGCGCCGGATGGCCCATCCGGTGGACCGAGGGGGACGCCCTGCGCCTCCCCTTCCCCGATAACTTTTTTGACGCGGCGGTCAACGCCTTTATGCTCCGCAACGTCACCGACGTCCAGGCCACCCTGGCCGAGCAGGTTCGGGTGGTCCGGCCCGGCGGGCGGGTGGTCTGCCTGGAGATGACGTGGCCCCGCCATCCGCTCTTTCGGCCTCTTTTCCACCTCTACTTCGGGGGCATCGTGCCGGTGGTGGGCTGGCTCCTCACCGGTCATCTGGACGCCTACCGCTACCTGCCCCGTTCGGTGCAGGTATTTCTGCCGCCGGAGGGCCTGGCGGCGACGATGGAGGCCGTCGGGCTCCACTCGGTGTGCTACCGGCTGCTGATGATGGGGACGGTAACCCTGCACGTGGGGGTCAAGAGGTAGACGAGGCAGATACTGCCGTTACGGCCCCCCGTAGAGGGCCGCGTAGACGGCGTAGTGCTCCCGAATCCGCTGCAGATAGAGCCGCGTCTCCCCCAGCGTGATTTGCTCCAGGAACATGTCCACATCCTCCCCCGCCGTGTCCATCCAGCGCTGCGCGTTGGAGGGGCCCCCGTTGTAGGCGGCCAGCGCCGCATCCAGCCGCCCGAAGCGGTCCCGCTGGCGCGCCAGATACCAGACCCCGAAGCGAACACTGACATACGGGCGGTAGAGGTCGGCAGTGCGATAGTTCGGCGGCCAGCCCAGTTGCCCCGCGATGTACTCGCCCGTGGACGGAATGACCTGCATCAGGCCGTGTGCGGCGGCCGAGGAGGTCGCGATGGCCTCAAAGAGGCTCTCCTGGCGGACCAGCGCGAAGAGCAGGAGCGGCGAAATTCCCTCCCGTTCGGCCTCGGCCACGATGAGGTCCTCATAGTACGTCGGGTAGGCCAGACGGGCCAGGAAGGGCGGCGCGTCCATCGGGGAGACACCGGTCAGCCGCAGGACGGTCGCCGCGGCCAGGATGGAGGAACGGTAGAGGCCGATATCGCGGAAGAGGAGGGCCAGCCGGTACTGGGTCAGGACGTCCCCGGCGGTGGCCTGTCGGAGCGCCTCCAGTTCGCCCTTCGCCTCTTCGGGCCGGCCCAATCGCCAGAGTTCCAGCCCGCGTGCCAAGCGCGGGTCGCTCAGAAGCGCGGCGTCCGGCTCGCCCAGGCGGTCCGCCGAAGCGAAGCCCAACCGTGCGGCCAGCCAGGCCTCCGCCTCCGCGCGCATCTGGGGCGTCTCCGGGGCCGGAGCGTAGCGGACCGGCGGGAAGGGTGGGGCTCCCGGGTCGGCCAGGAGGTCCGCCGCGCGCAGGCCGTAGTAGCTGGTGGGGTCGGCCCGGACGGCCTGGCTGAGGGCGTCGGTGGCCGAAAGGGTCTGCCCGGCGGCCAGGTACGCCTTGCCCAGCCAGAGGAATCCGGCGGCCCGGTAGGGGGATTGGGGATAGCCGTCCACCAGCGCGCGCCAGTCGGCGATGGCGGCGTCCAGGGCGCTCCGGCGGTAGCGCTGGAGGCCCCCCCGCAGGAGAGAGGGTGGAGCGTAGTCGGAGGCCGGAAAGGTCTGGTGGACGGTCTCGTAAAGGTCGGCGGCCTCGTCCGCCCGGCCGGCGCGCTCCAGGAGTTGCGCGGCCGCCCAGAGAGCCTCCGGCGCGCGCGGGTGGGAGGGCGCGGTCGCCGCGAAGGTCCGGTATGTCTCCACCGCGCCGTCCACATCCCCCTGCGCGGCCAGCGCCTGGGCCCACCCCATCCAGCCGTCCCCCCAGTGCTCGTTTTCGGGATGAGTCTCCACCAGGACGCGGAACTGGGTGGCGGCCAGGCCGGGGCTTCCGGCGGCCAAATGGGCCAGCCCGGCATAGTAGTGAGCGTCGCCGGAGTGGGTCTGGGGATAGGCGTTGATATAGCGGTAGAGGGCCTCCACGGCGGGCCCGTAGGCGCCGCCGTAGTAATCCACGATGCCGCGCGTCAGGTCGTCCACCGGCACCCCGGCATCCACCAGGACGATGAGGGACTGGTAGGCCCAGGGACTTTCGGGATAACTCTGGACGACGTCCAGGAAGCGGTCGTAGGCCTCGCCAGACCGGCCCATCAGGAGGAGGGTCTGGGCGGCCTGGTGCTGGATGCGGGCCCGGTACTCCGGGATGCGGGCGCGGGCCAGGATGAGGTCGTATTGCGCCAGCGCCCCGTCGTAATCCCCTTGGGCGGCCAACACCAGGGCCAGTTTCTCCCGCATGCCGACTTCAAAGGAGAGGTCGGGGGCGGCATCTATGGCGGACCGGTAGGCGTCGGCGGCGGCGGAGTATTCCGCCCCGGCATAGAGCGCGTCCCCCAGCCATTCGTAGACGTAGGGAGCGATGGCGGTTCCTTCCTGCAGATAAGCCCGGTACTGGTCGGCAGCTCCCAGTGGGTCGCCCTGCCCTATAAGCGCCTGGGCCAGCAGAAAGCGGGCGTCGTGGGCCTCCGGGGCGGTGGGGAAGCGGGTCAGGAGCTCCTGAAGGACTGTCATCGCCCGGACGTAGTCTTCGTCCAGCAGAAGGGACCGGCCCGCATTCAGCAGGGCACGAGGGGCCAGGTCGCCGTTGGGGTCGGCGAAGTAGGCGGCCTGGAGGGCCGGGAGAGCCGTTTCGGTATCGCCGACGGCCAGCGCGGCCTCCCCCTCCCGGAGGAGGACTTCCGGAGACGGGGTCGGCGTGGGGGTCGGGGTAGGGGTCGGCGTCGGCGCGGGTGTGGGTGTGAGCGTCGGCGTGGCGGTAGCGGTAGGGGACGGGGTCGGCGTGGGCTGGAAGGCCGGCAGGCCCTCCAGACGGCACGCCAGGGCGGCCAGAAGGAGAAGCAGAGAGGCCCCTGCCAGGCGATAGACACGAGGAAGAACGGGTAAGCGCGTGCCCATAGCGGGCATATTGTACCCGAGAAGAGGGAACAGGGCAACCGGAGCGATGGTTTGCAATCCCCCCAGGTTGTGCTATAACTACACTGTGCTGACCTCCCGACCAAAGGAGCGCAATGAAGCGAGTACTTTCCGGTAACGAGGCCATCGCGCTGGGGGCATGGGAGGCGGGGGTCCGCTACGCCGCCGCCTACCCGGGCACCCCGTCCACCGAAATTTTGGAGAACCTGGCCCAGTATCCGGGCGTGGTGGCGGAATGGGCCAGCAACGAGAAAGTCGCGCTGGATGCCGCTATCGGTGCGGCCTTCGGCGGCGCCCGCGCCCTGGCGGCGATGAAACACGTCGGTGTCAACGTCGCCGCGGATAGCTTGATGTCCGTCTCCTACACCGGCGTCAAGGCCGGGCTGGTCCTCGTCTCCGCCGACGACCCCGGATGTTTCTCTTCCCAGAACGAGCAGGATAACCGCCAGTACGCCCGCTTCGGCAAGTTCCCCTGCCTGGAGCCCTCCGATAGCGAGGAGGCCCGCCAGTTCACCCGCCTGGCCTTTGACCTGAGCGAGGAGTTCTCCACGCCGGTCCTGCTGCGCTCCACCACCCGCCTCTCCCACTCCAAGTCGCCCGTGGAGGTGGCGATGCCGGAGGGCCCCCGGAATCTGGAGCCGCTGCCGCCCTTTGAGCGACGTCCGGAGCGGTACGTCATCGTCCCGGCCCATGCCCGCCGCCTGCACCCCTGGGTGGAGGAGCGGCTGCAGAAGATCGCCGCCTGGGCCGAGAGCGCGCCCGTCAACCGCATAGAGTGGGGCGACCGATCCCTGGGCATCATCACCTGCGGGATGGCCTACCAGTACGCCCGCGAACTTTTCCCCAACGCGTCCATTCTGAAACTGGGACTGGTCTATCCCCTCCCGCGCCAGGCCATCCGGGACTTCGCCGCGCAGGTGGAGCATCTGGTGGTCATAGAGGAACTGGACCCCTTCATTGAGGAGCAGGTGCGGGCCATGGGGATTCCGGTGGCGGTGGGGAAGGACTATTTCCCGCTGACCGGTGAACTGACGCTGGCGCGGGTGCGGGAGGCGGCGCTGCGGGCCGGGCTTCCGGTAGCCCCCCCGCCGGAGCGGGTAGAGCCGCTGACGGTGCCCCTGGTCCCGCCGCGACCGCCCGCGATGTGCCCCGGTTGCCCGCATCGGGCCTTCTTTTACAACCTGCGCCGCTGGCGGCGGCAGGCCGTCTTCCCCGGCGACATCGGCTGCTACTCTATGGGCTTCCAGCCGCCGTTTGACGCGATGGACTCCATCGTCTCTATGGGCGCCAGCATCGGCATGGCTCACGGCCTGAAGAAGGCGGGGGCCCGGGAGAAAGTCATCGCCATCATCGGCGACTCCACCTTCTTCCACGCCGGCCTCTCCCCGCTGGCCAACGCCGTCTACAACAACAGCAACATCGTCGTGGCGGTCCTGGATAACCGCATCACGGCGATGACCGGCGGGCAGCAGCACCCGGGGACGGGCATCACCCTCCAGGGGAGCCAAACCCGCGCCATTGAGATTGCGCCGGTGGCCCGCGCGCTGGGCGTGGAGCATATCTGGGAGGTGGATGCCTGGGACGTGCGGGCCATCAACGACGTCCTGAAAGAGGCGATGGCGGTGGAGGAGGGGCCCGCCGTCGTGATTGTCAAAGGGGCCTGCGTCTTTACCCCCTACTTCCAGCGGCGGCCCACCGTGGCAGTAGCCCCGGAGACCTGCAACGGTTGCGGCACCTGCTTCCGGGTGGGCTGTCCGGCGATTCTGAAGAGCGACGTCATAGACCCGCGCACGAACCAGCCGAAGGCGACCATAGACGGGTTGCTCTGTACCGGTTGCACCGTCTGCCTGCAGGTCTGCCCGCAGCGGGCGATCTATGAGACGGGGGGAACGGCGGCGTAGAGGCGCGCTGGCAGTTGGCCGCTCCAAAACCCACAGGACTTCCGCGGCTACCGTAGCGCAGGCCGCCAGGCCTGTTGGATACAGGCTAACAGCCTGTGCTACGCCCAAATTCGCCGGTATCCAAAGGATGAGCGCGTCACTCCTGACCCAATAGAACGGCCCTGGCATTCTTGCCAGGGCCGTTGCTCTTACCGCCGGGCCGCCTGCCATGTGCCCAGGCCGTCACCTTCGCGACAACCTTGGGGCTGAAGTAGGCCTTCCCCTGATGTCCCCTGGCGAGACCTGGAGCGCTCTATGATGAGGGAGCACACCGGGGCGGCTCAAAAGCCCGCTGAACCTCCTGCCACACCTCCCCCGGGATCTCTGCTGGAACAGTCTGGGCGGAAAAGCGCAGAGAATCCAACATCCGACGGATTACCGACATTTCTTCCCGATCG
Source organism: Thermoflexales bacterium (assembly GCA_014360895.1). GTDB lineage: Bacteria > Chloroflexota > Anaerolineae > B4-G1 > DUEL01 > SpSt-77. Next base: position 14,382 of record JACIWQ010000001.1, read on the forward strand.
CACTGAAGTGTAAACCAGAAACGATAGACGAATCGCCCATTGCTGACGTATATGGTCAACATCGGGTTCGGACTTTGAGGATTATCCATAAAGGCTACCGCTGGATATCCTGACACCCTGGCATTCGGCTCCGTCAAAGGAACTGCATCAGGTCCGATAGCGTCTTTATTTCTTGTCAGCCACTGGATCAGGTCAGGATTGGAAGGACGCCAGATGTCTATATCTAAAGCGCCTTGGGGCCCCCAGAAGGAATGCCGCCGGGCAATCTTTGTATCATCTGACAGGCCGGTATCCATTCCGATCTCCACCCGCCATTCGGCAGGATAGTCTATAGCAAAGCCATAGACAAGGTCTTCATAACAAGCCCATACAGCCTCTGATGAAGACACGGGTACGCAGGAGCGCGTGCCTTTGCCCGAGTCCTCCCGGCACTGCCGATCGGCTTCGGCAGGCCCCAGCGAACATAAGGGGATCGGACTTGGGGTCGGCATAGGGGTAAAAGCCGATTTGGGGTTTGGGGAAGGTGGAATTGAAGCAGGGGTTTGATCAATCGTTACTTGGGAGGAGGCTGCCTGCGGCGAGGCAGCCTCATAGAAGGCACATGCACTCAGAAGCGCCATCCCTACGAAGATAGCAAGCAACCCCGTCTTTTTCATCATCGTACCCTCCTTCCAAAAGAATAATCCGATTGGGCTTTGGTGCATAAATCGCCTGATAAGAACAGGATAGAGGGGAGGGTTCCCTGATGGGGGACCCCTTCGCTATCGGTTCAGGTGACCGCATAACTGTCTGGCATCCCCAGATGGGTCATTTTGTTCAACGCCCGACAGCGAATGCGAACCTGAGTCCGCCGGGTCTCCAATAAACGAGCTCTCAGAACAGGCCCAAAGATGGTTTTCAGCCGAAAAACGGCCGTCTCGGCCAGCGAACGACGATGATACCCCGAATGCCGCTTCCAGGCGCGGCGACCGTGCCGACGAATATAGCGCAAATTCTCGTCCCGCGGATGGGATCGCCCTTTCTGGTTGCCGTGCCGCCAAATCCGAGCATCCCGCCGGGGAGGGATAGCAATCCGAACCCCCGGACTGTGCTCCTGCAGGGCTTGATAGACCTCCCGGCGGTCATAACTCCCGTCCCCCGCCGCACTGGCCAGAGGACGGTCCACCTCCTCCAACAAGGGCCGGACGACCTTGGCGTCGTGAACGGGGGCTTCGGTCAATTCCACGGCCTGAATCTCGCCGCTTTCGCTATCCACACCCAGGTGAATCTTGCGCCAGGTGCGCCGTTTAGAGAGGCCGTGTTGCCGCACTTTCCATTCGCCCTATCCATAGACTTTCAGGCCGCTGCTATCCAAAACCAGATGGAGGGGCCCGGAAGCCCGCTTCGGGAGGCAAATGTGCACCGTTCGGCCTCGCCGGGAGAGCGTGGTGTGGTCCAGAACTGGCACAGGTGATACACTTCCCGGAGCGTCAAGACGGTCTCAATTTACGGATCTTTGCGACTCCCGTGAGAAGACTTTACGGGATTTAGCGTCTTCTTACTCATTACCTGCTGTGGGCTGGGGGCCTGTTCTCCAGATATACCCACCCGGATTAGTGACAGCAATAGTACGGGTACGTCCACAGCTTTCGCACCACGACATTTCGCTCACCACGACCTGATTTCCCCCCTGGTAATTGCCAACATATGCCACATGGCCGGGGCTGCCGCCCCACCAGGCAATGTTTTCGCCTCGTTGGGGATTATAACCTCGGCTCCAGTTAGCGTAGTTGGGCACCTGGTTCCACCAAGTTCCTGCGTTACCCCGAAACGGGACAGCTCCATACTGATAGCATACGTGCCAGGTGCAGTTCCCTCTGTGTTGATTATTGGATACGTCCCGGCTGCAGGGGAAATAGGTAGAACAGTACGTTGAAGCAAGACCACAGCAGCCCTGGTTATAGAGAGCATCGCATCCCTGTTGCAGCGAATCCAATCTCGAACGACCGCTATCCGGGAAGTTCTCCGGACAATAATGTCGGGAATTCAGAGACTCTCGGGCTTTTTCCAGTATAGACCCCGGAATATACACCCCCAAGGTCCGAGTTTCGGATAACCGGAATGTGTTAAGGACACGAACAAAACCTTCCAGGTTGTCCTTGGTGGACAAGGTAAGCCAAAACCGATAGACATACTGGCCATTATCTACAAACACCGAGAGCATATGACCTTCAACAAAGGCTACCGCTGCATATCCGGCAATCACACTATTGGGCTTTGAAACCAATATTTGGTCCGTGATCCTCCCCATCCATTCCAACCACGCCGATAAATCTCTATTATGAGATGCCCAGATATCAATGTCTAGCCCTCCTCCGATAAAGGAATAACGCCTCAAGATCCACTCCGCTTTGGAAGCAGACCTGGGTACGTCTATTGTAATCTGCGGATGCCAGGTGCTGGGATATTCCAACGTAAATTGATAGTCACGGTCTGTTAACAATCGCCAGTGGCTGTTGTTTGCAGCCGATCCTGCCTGTGCGACCTCTAACGCTAAAGTTGCTCTCTCATTATCTGGTCTGTCCAGGCACCGATCAACTGGGCGTTTATAAGCCCATGCTGGCCCTACTATGGCGCCTACTATCAAGGTCACCGCAAGCGCCAACCCCAGCGTTTTAAGAATGAGTCCATTGCAAAAAGCCCGTTTCACCGCCGAGACGCAGAACACGCAAAGACTTTGTTGTGTTGTAATGTAGAACCCTGCGCTCTCGGCGTCTCCGCGGCGAGTTTTTGCAGTAGAGTCAAGAATAGAAAGCCTCACAACCATTCTTCACCTCCATAACGAGTGGGATGAGAATTGCTTGCACATCATATGTTAATGCTCCAGTTACCATATGTCAATACCGGAAATCCACTATTTTCTATTCCGAATTTCCCTACCCTACGAAGCCCTTCTCTACCGCCCAGCGCACCACCTCAACCCGGCTTTTCATCCCCAACTTCTCCAGTATCCGGCCCACATGCTTTTCCACCGTGTGCTCGCTGACGAAAAGCGCACGAGCGATCTCCCGGTTGCTCTTTCCCTCCGCCATCCACCGCAGTACCTCCCACTCCCGCTCTGTCAACCCGCCGGGCCGCCTGCCCTGTGCCCAGGCCGTCACCTTCGCGACAACCTCGGGGCTGAAGTAGGCCTTTCCCCGCGCCGCCGCCCGCACTGCTGCCAGAATCCCCTCCAGCGGCTCGTCTTTCAGCACGTACCCCACTGCCCCCGCCTCCAGCATCCTCAGCACCAGCCCCTCGTCCTCGTACGCGCTCAGCGCCACCACCCGCACCGCAGGGCACTGCTCCCGCAGCGCCTGCGCCACCGCGATCCCGTTCATTCCCGGCAACCGGCAATCCAGAAGCACCACATCCGGCCGCAGCGCCTCCGCCAGTCGCAGGGCCTCCTCCCCGTCTGCCGCCTCGCCCACCACGCGGAGGTCTCCCCGGGCCCCCAAGGCCAATTGCAGCCCGGCCCGCACCACCGGGTGGTCGTCCACCACCAGCACCCGGATCATCCCGCCCATCCTGGGACAACGTTTTTGTTTCCATTTTACCACATCCGGAGGTCTGTTGTCTACTGTAAGGATTTACAGGTGTTTTTTCTAGTTTTTTCAAAAGCAAAAGCCCTCCTGCAGGGAAGTCTGCAGGAGGGCCTTTTCCGTGCCTTTCGCAGCCTTTGCGGCCCTTCGCGCTACCGTTTGGTGTACTGCGGGGCCTTGCGGGCGCGCTTGAGGCCGGGCTTTTTGCGCTCTTTGACCCGCGCGTCGCAGGTCAGGAGCCCCTTCTGGCGCAGGAGTGGCCGCAGTTCGGGGTCCACCTGGAGCAAGGCCCGCGCCAGGCCCAATCGCACCGCCCCGGCCTGACCGCTCATCCCGCCCCCCTTCACCTGCACGGAGACGTTGAAGCGCCCGTCCATCCCGGTGACCTTCAACGGCTCCATCAGGCGCATCACGTCCGTCTCGCGGACGAAGTACTCCTGGAGGGGCCGGTCATTGACAATGAACTTCCCGTCGCCCCCAGGGTAGAGCCGTACCCGCGCGGTGGCCTCCTTGCGACGTCCCACACCCTCGTAATACTGTTGCTGTTCTGCCATCGGTTCTCTCCTCGTCCCCCTACAACTCCAGCGGTTTCGGGTTCTGGGCCTGGTGAGGATGGTCCGGCCCGGCGTACACCTTCAGTTTCTTGAACATCCGCCGACCCAACGCGTTCTTGGGCAACATACCCCAGACGGCGTATTCAATGACGCGCGTCGGGTGACGGGCCAGCATGTCCCGCAGGCTGATCTGTTTGAATCCGCCCGGGTAGCCGGAGTGGCGGTAGTAGAATTTCTGGGTCAGTTTGCGGCCCGTGACCCGGACCTTCTCGGCATTGACCACGATGACGTAATCCCCGACGTCTATCATCGGAGAGTAGATGGGCTTGTGCTTGCCGCGCAGAATGCGGGCCACCTCCGTTGCCAGACGTCCCAGCGTCTTCCCGCTGGCGTCCACAACGAACCACTCCCGCTCCACTTCATCGGGTTTGGTGACGTACGTCTTCACACTCATCACTCCTTGCTTCTACGATTCGCTGAGTTTATGATTCCTCTGGATACCGCACCGCCATCAGGCAGAGGCCGTGCGGAGGGACCGCCGGTCCGGCCCGGCGACGGTCGCCGGAGACCAGGATTTGGCGGACCTCCTCCACCGAGAGCCGTCCCAGGCCGACCCGAATCATCGTGCCCACCAGGGTGCGGACCATCCGATAGAGGAAGGCATTGGCCTCTATGTCAAAGTACAGCCAGGGCGGGTCGGCGTGCCACCGGGCCAGCAGCACCCGCCGGACGGTGTTTTCCCCCTTCGGCGGCGTGCCGAAGGCCGCAAAATCGTGCTCGCCGACCAGCAGGTCCGCCGCCGCCTGCATCGCCTCCACGTCCAGCGGCCAGGCCACATGGAAACTGGTCCGGCGGGCCAGCGGCGAACGGACCGGATGGTTGTAAAGGGTGTACCGGTAGTACCGGCTGATCGCATCGTACCGGGGGTGGAAGTCCGGCGGGGCCGGCGCCACCTCCCGGACCGCGATATCGGGTGGAAGCACCGCGTTCAGCGCCCGCAGGAGGGCCGTCAGCGAATGCTTCCAGTCGGTGTCAAAGGCGACAACCTGTCCTTCGGCGTGAACTCCCGTATCGGTGCGGCCGGCCGCCAGGACGGTGATGCACTCCCCCGTTACCTGCTCCAGCGCCCGCTCCAGGGCCTCCTGGACGGTGGGCCCGTTCGTCTGTCGCTGGAAGCCCTGGTAGTTCGTACCGTCATAGGCCACGACCGCCCGGATGCGCATGGATGCGTGATGCGTGATGCGTGATACGTGATACGTGATGCGTGATACGTGATGCGGGATTTGTGGTTAGACCAGTTCCAGCACCACCATGGGGGCCGCGTCGCCCTTGCGGGGGCCCAGTTTGGTGATGCGGGTGTACCCGCCGGGCCGGTTCTGGTAGCGCGGCGCAATCTCATCAAAGAGTTTCTTGACCAGGTCCACCCGTTCCCCCTCGGGGGTGACGACCCAGCGGTTCATGCGGGCCGCCGCCAGACGGCGGGCATGGACGCCGTAGGCCGGGTCCTTCGCCGCCAGCCCCCGCTTGGCCAGGGTGATGAGTTTCTCCGCATGCCCGCGAATGGCCTCGGCCTTCGCTTCCGTCGTCTCTATCCGCTCGTGGTAAATGAACGCCGAAACCAGGTTCCGAAACAGGGCCCGGCGATGGCCGCTGGAACGATTCAGTTTCTTTCCTGCCACGCGATGTCGCATCTTACAACTCTCCCGATTCGTCTAATTCTTCTTCCTTCTCCGGTGGCTGAGGCAGATAGGCCAGGTATCCGGCCGCGCCCAGTTTTTCCATTAACTCCGCCATAGACTTATCGCCGAAGTTGCGGATGGTCCGGACGGCCTCGTCGCCCCGGCTGAGCACTTCCAGGACTTCTCCGACCCGCGAGATGCCCGCCCGCTTCAGGGCATTGTAGACGCGCGCGGTCAGCCCCAGAGTCTCTATCGGGATCTCGTAGACCCGGGCGGGGATTCCCCGCTCCTCCTCCCCCACCAACTCCGGCTCCTCCGTGATGCCGGCGATGAGGCGGAAGTGAGTGACCAGAATCCGGGCCGCCTCCTTGAGGGCCTCCAGCGGGCCGATGCGGCCGTCGGTCCAGATCTCCATGTTCAGCCGGTCGTAGTTGGTCCGCTGGGCGACCCGCGCCCGCTCCACGTTGAACGCGACCCGCCGGACGGGACTGAACAGGGCGTCCACCGGAAGTTCGCCGATGGAGCGGCGCTCCCGCTCTTCGGCGGGCGAATACCCCCGTCCCCGCTCCACGGTAAACTCCATTTCCACTTTCGCCTCGGGCGAATCGGTCGTGAAGAGATAGAGGTCCGGGTTGAGAATCTCTATCTCCGGCGGCGCCTGGATGTCCCCGGCAGTCACCACGCCGTCCCCCCGGACGGAGAGGGTCATGCGCGTCGGGCCGTCGCCGTCCAACTTCAGGCGCAGTTGCTTCACCTGGAGGAGGATTTGCATCACGTCCTCCCGCACGTGCGGGATGGTCGCAAATTCGTGCGGGACGTCGTAGATTCGGACAGAGGTGACGGCCGCCCCGGGAAGGGAGGAGAGCAGGACCCGCCGCAGGGCGTTCCCCAGCGTGATCCCATATCCGCTCTCCAGCGGGCCGATGACAAACCGGCCGTACTGCTGGGTCAGCACCTCTTTTTCAATTTTCGGCAAAACCGGTGCGGCAAATCGGGGTTCCCTCTGTGCAGTCATCGCCACCTACCGAGAGTAGTACTCCACGACCAGTTGCTCGTTGATCGGGATGTCCACATGCTCCCGCCTGGGCATTCCCAGGACCCGGGCGGAGAGGTCCGCCGCGTCCAGGGAGAGCCAATCGGGAACCCTCATCTCGTCCAGCATCTCGGCGCGTTCCTGGAAATACGGCCGCCGGCGGCTCCCCTCCCGCACGGCAATCCGGTCACCGGGCCGGACCAGATAGGACGGGATGGTAACCCGTCGGCCGTTGACGGTGAAGTGGCCATGCTGAACCAGTTGGCGGGCCTGGGCGCGCGAGTCGGCGAAGCCCAGCCGATAGACCACGTTATCCAGGCGGCGCTCCAGCAGGATGAGCAGATTCTCGCCGGTCAGGCCGGGCGTCCGCAGCGCCTCCCGGAAGTAGCGGCGAAACTGCCGCTCCAAGATGCCGTAAACCCGCTTGACTTTCTGCTTTTCCCGCAACTGGCGGAAGTAGTCCGTGGGCTGTCCCCGCCGGAAACGGGCAATCTGTCCGTGCTGTCCGGGCGGGTAATCCCGGCGCTCCAGGGCGCACTTGGGCGACATGCAGCGCGCGCCCTTCAGGAACAACTTCTGTCCTTCGCGACGACACAACCGACAAACCGGGCCTGTGTATCTGGCCATACCCTGACTCCGTACTCCTTATTCCGTGAATGCTTACACCCGACGCTTCTTCGGCGGCCGGCAACCGTTGTGCGGGATGGGCGTTACATCGGTGATAGAGCGGATTTTCAGCCCCGCCGCCTGCAGGGAGCGGATGGCCGCTTCCCGCCCCGGGCCCGGCCCCTTGACCAGCACATCCACCTCGGTCACCCCGTTATCCAGGGCGTCTTTGGCCGCGCGCTGGGCCGCCTGACGGGCCGCGAAGGGCGTGCTCTTGCGCGAACCCTTGAAGCCCACCAGCCCCGCACTCGCCCAGTTGATGACGTTCCCCTGAGGGTCGGTGATGGTGATGATGGTATTGTTGAAACTGGCGTGAATGTGGGCCACGCCGCGCGGGATCGCGCGGCGCACCCGCTGGGTAACTCTCCGGCGTCTTTGAGCACGAGACATAGCTAACTCCGTAAAAACGTGAAAAGTGAAACGTGAAACGTGAAACGTGAAGGGTGGGTTTTACTTCTTCTTGGCGCCCCGGCGGCGGCCACGGCCAGGAACGGTCTTGCGCGGCCCCCGTTTGGTGCGCGCGTTGGTCCGGGTGCGCTGACCGCGCACCGGCAGGTTCATCCGGTGGCGCAACCCCCGATAGCACCCGATCTCTATCAGGCGCTTGATATTCATCTGGACCTCGCGCCGCAGGTCGCCCTCCACCTTGTACTCGCGGTCAATAATCTCGCGCAGACGGGCCACCTCGGCCTCACTAAGGTCTTTCACCCGCTTATCCGGGTCCACCCCGGCCTTGCGCAGAATCTGATTGCTCAGGCTGCGCCCGATACCGTAGATATAGGTCAGACCGATCTCCACCCGTTTGTCTCTGGGCAGGTCTACACCAGCGATACGAGCCATACGTCCTCCAACGGAATGCGTAAATACGTGTATTGATTAGCCCTGTCGCTGCTTATGCTTCGGGTTCTCGCAGATGACCCGAATCACGCCCTTGCGACGGATGATTTTGCACTTGGGACAGCGCCGTTTCACAGACGGTGAGACTTTCACGTTATCCTCCTGGTCTGAATACGTTCTTCCCCCCACAATTACACTTCATCGGAAATAGGACGCAGATGAACGCGGACGAGCACAGATTTCCCTAAAAGATACGTGCTGCGCCACCTGGCGCTATTCCCGATAAAGTCTATTATCAAGACACTCGGACCAGGGCTTCCCGGGCGCGTCGTTGCGGGATACTGGCCAAGCTCTCTTCTACCTCTTCAGCAGGCCCCAGAAAGTCAAAAATGCTGATTTCTTCGTTAATCGCGCACTTCTCGGGATCCCAGATTATCATCGTCCGGTCCCGGCTGATTTCAAATTTCTCCCTCTCTGCCGGGTCTGCATTGTACAGTGTCGGAATCCACCAGAGCGGCACAGATAGCCGTCGACCATCTGTCAGCGCGATGTGCATATATTCTTCGTCAAACCACACCTGGTGAATCCGGGCCTCGCGCGGGAAGGTGTAGGCCGAGACCGGATACTGGACCTCGTACTTCTTAACCTGCACCTGTTCTTCGGACGGCTTTCCCTTTGTAAACATACCACTGTTCCAGTAAATATTCACGATGCTGCTCAATGATCCGCAGGGCCCGTTGTAATTCTTCTCTCCTCAGGGCACGTCCGGCACGCGCCACCTCAATCTCCGGCTCCAACCAGATTTTCGCGTCGTTCCGATCGTCCTGCGTGCCTTTCCCTACATGAACGCTGGCCCGTGCCTCATAGCGGGCATCGTAACTGTGAAACCAGAAAATCAGCGATCCCTCCTGAAGGACCTTGGGACTCATTCAAAGCCCTTTTGCCCAAATATGCCACGGCGTCAGGATTTCCGCCTCCCCGTCCCGGATCAGAAGGGTGTGTTCAAAGTAGGCCGTCAGTTTGCCGTCCACGGAGACGACCGTCCAGTGGTCGGGCAGGGTCCGTACCCGGTAGTCGCCCGCCAGGACCATAGTCTCTATGGCGACGGTCATTCCCGACCGCAACAGCGGCCCCCGCCCCGGCTCTCCGTGGTTGGGAATCTGCGGCGGCTCGTGCATCTGCCGACCGATGCCGTGGCCGGTGTATTCCCGCACCACGTTGTAGCCCCGGGACTCCACGTAGTTCTGAATGGCGGCGGAGATGTCGCCGACGCGGTTTCCGGCCCGGGCCCGGGCGATCCCGGCGTAGAGAGCGCCCTCCGTCACCTCCAGCAACCGCCGGGCCTCCGGGCCCACGTCCCCCACCGGCAGGGTGATGCCCGCATCGCCATGGTAGCCGTCGTAGATGGCCCCGACGTCTATGCTGATAATGTCCCCTTCTTTCAGGACGCGCGGGCCGGGAATCCCGTGGACCAGTTCCTCGTTGACCGAAGTGCAGATCGCAGCCGGGAACGGATGCGGACTGCCCGGCGGATAGCCCTTGAAGGACGGGATGCCACCCAGGCGTCGGATCAGTTCTTCCGCCTTCTGGTTCAACTCCGCCGTGGTGACGCCGGGCCTTACCCACTCCCGCATCCGGTCCAGGACCTCGGCGACGATGCGCCCGGCCCTGCGCATTTTTTCAATCTCGCCTGCCGACTTCAGTTGAATCATTTCACCGCAGAGAACGCGGAGAACGCAGAGATTCCCCCACCTCTCCCGCGCCCCCCACGGTCAGGGAGCCGCAGGCGCTCTCCACGGCCGCCCGCAGGTCGGCCTGGACGTCTTCTATGGACTGTTCGCCGTCTATCTCCACCAGCAGGCCGACCCGGCGGTAATAGTCCACCAGCGGCGCCGTCTGCTCCTGATAGACCTTCAGACGGCGGCGGTGGGCCTCCTCGGTCTCGTCGGGACGCTGGTAGAGTTCGCCGCCGCAGGCATCGCACACCCCGGCCTTCTTCGGCGGATTGAACAGGGTATGGTAGACGGCCCCACAACTCCGGCAGGTCCACCGGCCCGCCAGACGGGCCAGGGCCACCTCCTCCCGCACCCGGATGAAGGCCACCATATCCAGCGCGGTCCCGTTGCCCCGCAGGAGCCGCTCCAGCGCTTCCGCCTGCGCGACGGTGCGCGGGAAGCCGTCCAGGATGAAACCATTGGTGCAATCCGGGCGGGCAATCCGTTCGGCGACCATGCCGATGGTCACCTCATCGGGCACCAGGTCGCCCCGCTCCATGTAGGCCCGCGCCTGGCGGCCCAGGTCTGTTCCCTTATCCAGATGCTCCCGGAACAGGTCGCCGCTGGCGACATGCGGGACGCCCAGCGCCTGCGCCAGTTGCTCCGCCTGCGTCCCCTTGCCCGCTCCGGGCATGCCCAGAAGGACAATGCGACAGCCCATAGGCTCACTCCGACTCCCGGGCCAGGTCGGCCGGAGACGTAATAGCCGCAAACCGCCTGGCAATTACCCGGATGGATTCCAGGATATGTTGCAGAATATCCCGGACCAGTTCCAGGTCATACACAAACAGCTTCCTGGTCAATCCGCTTCTTTAGCAGCGGATTCATCCGCTCCCGGTAGCGAACCACATCTACAGGCCGTTGCAGGAGTTCCTCCAGTTCCTGCTTGATGCCCACCAGCAGCAGCAAGTCCGGCCGCTCCAGTTCCACCACCACATCCACGTCGCTCTCATCCGTGGCTTCGCCCCGGGCCCAGGAACCGAATATCCCAATCCGGGTGATACCGAACTTTTGGGCCCTCTGGTCGCGAAACTGGGCCAGGACGCGCAGGACCTCATCTCGCCTCATCGGACCTACCTTTTCTCTCCCCATAAAAGCCCGGCCGCCTACCCTTCGCCCGATGCAGTGGGAAGCAACGGCTCTACCTTCTCCAGCAAATCCGGGACATCCTTTGTGGCCGTTTTCCAGACCTCTTCCCAATCCACAATATCGTAGCCATGAATCAGATGATCTCGCATTCCCGCAATGAGCGACCAAGGTATATCACTATGCTGATCACGAAACTCCCGAGAAAGCCGCTTGACCGCTTCCCCAATCACCAACAGTTGGTACAATACGGCCGATTGGGTTTTGATGTCGTCCAGGAAGTTCTCCTTTGCCATATCAGCAACGAAGCCCATAATGAGACGGGCCGCTCTGGCAATATCTAGCAACGTCACTTCATCCCGATGCATTCATCTCCCCAGCGCTGGAAAACAGAACTCGGGCCGTTTTCAAGATTTCCTGACGACGCAACCAGTTAGGACTTCGGAGCAAAGCCCGACGGGTAATCAGGTCAATCCCCCTCTGGAAGAGCCCTTCCAATTCCCGCTGCATCTGGATATGTTCTAAAAGTCCCCAATCCGCATCCCGCTCAAAGTCAACCAGGAAATCCAGGTCGCTATCAGGAGAGAAATCCTCCCGCAATGCAGAGCCAAAGAGAGCCAGTTCGCGGATCCTCCAGCGCCGGCAAAACTGGGCAATTTGGTCATCCGGAACCGGCAAGCTCCTCATCGGATGAATCCCTCATAGTGCCGCATCAGCAACTGGGCCTCCAGTTGCCGCATGGTATCCACCACGACGCCGACGACGATGAGCAGTCCCGCCGAGGTAATGAGCAGCACCCGGGTGTTCATCAGTAACTGGACGATGAAGGGCAGAACGGCGACGCCCCCCAGGAACAGTGCCCCAAACAGAGTGATGCGCTTGTAGATGCCGTTGATGTAGTCCGCCGTCTGTTTGCCGGGGCGGATGCCCGGGATAAACCCGCCGTACTTCTGCAGGTTCTCCGGCAGGTTCTGCTGCTCCACCAGCACAAAGGTGTAGAAGTACGTGAACCCGACGACGGCGGCGAAGTAGAGCACTGCGTAGAAGATGGTGGTGTACCACTCCACGGTGTGCCCGCTGAAGAAATTCATAATGTCCGTCGCCACCCGCGCCACGTTCGCGTTGGACGAACCGGCGAAGAACTGGGCAATGACCGCCGGAAGGGTCAACAGGGACTGGGCGAAGATGAGCGGGATCATTCCGGCCATGTTGACCCGCAGCGGGATGTAGGTGCTGCCGCCGCCGTACATCCGTCGCCCGCGCACCCGCTTGCCGTACTGCACCGGGATGCGCCGCTCCCCTTCCTGAACGTAGACGATCACAAAGATCACCAGCGCGGTGATGATGAAGAAGAAGAGCAGGCCCAGGAAGCCATCGCTGGTGTAAATCCGCGCCACGTTGGCCGGCGTCCGGGCCACAATGCCGCCGAAGATGATGAGCGAGATGCCGTTGCCGATGCCCTGCTCGGAGATCAACTCGCCCAGCCAGATGGCGAACATGGTGCCTGCCGTCATCGCCACCAGGACCGAGAGAGTCGGCAAGACGAACTCGGCCCGATGGAAGCCGAAGTTAGGCAGGACCGGGCGCGCGGCCGCGCTGTTGAATAATTGCGCCTGTCCCCAGGCCTGCAACATCCCCAGTGGAATGGTCAGGTAGTACGTCCACTGGTTCAGTTTCCGCCGTCCGGCTTCCCCTTCCTCCTCCGCCAGCCGCTTCAGCGCCGGGATGACCGGGACCAGCAACTGGATGATGATGGACGCGTTGATGTACGGATAGACCCCGTTGGCCAGCACCGAGTACTCCGCCACCGCGCCGCCGGAGAGCAGGTCCAGAATGTTGACCAGTTGGGCCGCCCCACCGGTCAGACTGCGCAGGGCCTCCCGGTCAATGCCCGGCACCGGCACGTGAGAGGCCGCGCGGAAGATGACCAGGATCAGCAGCGTGTAGAACAACCGCCGCCGCAGGTCAGGAAGCCTCAGGGCATCACGTACGGCCTGGATCATTGCGACTCCTTATGCAGGTATTTCTTCTGGCACGCGCCGATGAATTGGCATCAGGGCTACATTCTCCAGGATCACCTGACGCATGACATCATCCCGTCCAAATCGCTTCAGGGCATCCAGAATCTCAATCCCTGCCAGACGTCCCTCGGCATCATAGTCGGCTGCGATCCCCTCCGCCAGATGCTGTGTGGTGACTGTTGTCTCCAGGAACCGAATATACAACGCGTCCACTTCCGGATCATATGTTACTCTCATAATGCCCCCTAAAAATAGTACGCGTACACCGTCACCACGACGATTTCATCAGCCTCTTCGGCAAAGATGGGTCGCACCTGTTTGGTGGCATAAAATTTGCCGTTCCATTCTTGCCCGAAGGGAAAGTTCTTGCGACACTCCAGCCGTCCTCGCTCTGCGGGACACCACGAGGCAGTGCGAATCGCCTCTACAACTTCTTCCTCGGTAACTCCCCGATACCGCAACTGCTCTTGGGCGTGCCCGGAAAGACGGATGGGTTTCATTGCCTATCGCGTCCGGTAGCCGCCCCGCTCCCAGGGCAACTCCTCCACGGTGCCGCCCGCGGCCTCAATCTTGGCCCGCGCGCTGGCGGAGAAGCGGTGGGCCTTCACCGTCAGCGGGACCTTCAACTCCCCGCGCCCCAGGATGACCACCCACTCGTCGGCATCCCGGATCAGGCCGGCATCCGCCAGTTCCTGCGGAGTGACCACGCTCCCCGGCGCGAACCGGGCCAACCGGTCCACGTTGACCGGCGTGAAGCGGACCCGCCAGGGATCCCGAAAGCCGACGCCCCGCGCGAAGGGCAGTTTACGGACCAGCGGCAATTGCCCGCCCTCAAAGTACGGTGGGATGCTCCCCCCGCTGCGGGCCTTCTGCCCCTTCGTCCCGCGCCCGCCGGTCTTGCCCTGACCGGCCGCGATGCCGATCCCCTTTCGCTTGTGGCGCTTCTTAGACCCCTCAGCCGGTTGCAAATCGTGCAGTTTCATCCCTCAACCTCTTCCACCTTCAACATGTGCTGGACCTTGGCCACCATCCCCCGGATGGCCGGCGTATCGGCCTTCTCCACCGTCTGATGGAGCCGCCGCAGGCCCAGCGCCCGGACCGTCGCCTTCTGGTCCCTGGAATACCCGATTGGGCTGCGAACCAGGGTGATACGGAGAACTTTCCGCTTTTCCATTGCCTGCTCCCTCGCCACCAGTCTATCCGTTTACCGGTCTACCAGTTTACCAAATTCCCAGATACCCCTTACCGCCCGCGCATCCAGAACGGCATGACCCGGGTCTCCGGCAGGCCCCGCTCGCGCGCCAGGTCCTCGTAGGAGCGCAGTTGCTTCAGGGCCTCCATGGTGGCCTTCACCACGTTGAGCATGCTGGAACTGCCCATGGATTTGGTCAGCACGTCGTGGATGCCAGCCGCCTCCAGAACGGCGCGCACGCCGCCGCCCGCGATGACGCCGGTACCCGGCGAAGCGGGCTTAATCAGCACCCGGGCACCACTGCACTCGCCAATTGCATCGTGCGGGATGGTCCGCCCCACCAGTGGGACGGTGATCATAGAGGCCCGCGCCCGCTCCGTGGCCTTGCGGATGGCGTCCGGGACGGCGCGCGCTTTGCCCACGCCGATGCCGACGCGGCCGTTGTGGTCGCCGACGACAGCTGTCACCCGAAAGGCGAACCGGCGCCCGCCCTTGATGACTTTGGCGACCCGCTTGATCTCCACGACCCGCTCGTCCAATTCTACTGGCGCCGTGGGCTCCAGTTCAAATTCCTGATCCAGGTCCATTCGCTCCTCCGTAGTCCGTGCTCCGTACTCCGTTTAGAAGTCCAAACCACCTTCGCGGGCGGCGTCGGCCAGGGCCTTCACCCGACCGTGGTACTTGTATCCCGCCCGGTCAAAGGCCACCTTGGTCACTCCCCGGGCCAGGGCGCGGGCCGCCAGAACCTTCCCCACCACCCGGGCCTGCTCCGTCTTCTTCAGCCCGGCAATCTGTTCGCGGACTTCCGGGTCCAGGGTGGAAGCGGAGACCAGCGTATGCCCCACCGTATCGTCAATCACCTGGGCGTAGATATGCCGCAGGCTGCGAAAGACGTTCAGGCGCGGACGCTCGGGCGTACCGAACACCTTCTTGCGCACATGCTTGCGTCGGCGCAGTCGTCCTAACCGGCGATCTTTTTCTGCCATCATCCTCGCTCCCGAATCCTACTTCTTCCCCTTGCCCTTCCCCTTGCCTTTACCGGCCTTGCCGGCCTTCTGGCGAATCTGTTCGCCCAGGTAGCGGAGACCTTTCCCCAGGTACGGGTCGGCCGGGCGCCAGGCGCGGATTTCGGCGGCAATCCGTCCCACCGT
Organism: Thermoflexales bacterium; assembly: GCA_014360895.1. Lineage (GTDB taxonomy): Bacteria > Chloroflexota > Anaerolineae > B4-G1 > DUEL01 > SpSt-77. Next base: position 29,936 of record JACIWQ010000001.1, read on the forward strand.
CTCCTTATCCGCCCCCCGAACGGTGATGATGCCCGCTTTGGGGTCCACGTCAAAGGTAATACCCTCCGGCGGACGGACGCGGACCGGGTGGGAAAATCCCAGGTGCATCACCAGTGTCCCGTCGGGTTGGCGCTCGGCGCGGTACCCGACGCCGCGAATCTCCAGTTGCTTCTGGAATCCCTGGGAGACTCCTTCCACCATATTTGCCAGCAGGGCACGGGTCAGCCCGTGCAGCGCCCGGTGGTGCCGGGCGTCGGTGGGCCGGTAGACCCGCAGGGTGTTATCCTCTTTCACAATTTGCATCGCCGGGTCAAAGGTCCGCGTGAGAGTTCCCTTTGGGCCGCTCACGGTGACCTGGCTGCCCTGAATTTCCACCTTCACCCCGGGGGGCAAAGGAATCGGCATCCGACCAATTCGCGACATCCCGTCCTCCCTACCACACGTAGCAGATGACCTCGCCGCCGACCCGCAGCCGTCGGGCCTGCTCACCCGTGAGGATGCCCTTCGGAGTGGAGAGGATGGCAATCCCCATCCCGCTCTTCACCCAGGGAATTTCGGACGCGCGGGTGTAAATCCGGCGGCCCGGCTTGCTGACCCGTTGCAGTCCCTGGATGACGGACCGGCGCTTCCGCCGTTCCCCGACGTACTTCAGGCGAATCACCAGGCGGTAGCGAGGCTGCTCCGGCGACTCCACCACCCGGTAGTCCTCAATATACCCCTCTTCCTTCAGGATGCGGGCAATGGCGACTTTCATTTTAGAAGAGGGCATCTCCACGGTGGGATGCCCCACCGCAATCGCATTGCGCATGCGGGTCAACATATCGGCAATCGGATCTGTTACCGTCATCGGTCCGTCACCCTCACCAACTGGACTTGGTCAGTCCGGGAATGAGCCCTTCCAGGGCCAACTCCCGCAGGCAGATACGGCAGAGGCCGAAGCGGCGATAATAGCCGCGCGGGCGGCCGCACCGCTGGCAGCGGTTCCGCACCTGCACCTTATACTTCCGTCGCATTTCCCGATAGGGCATGCATTTTCTGGTCATACCTGTATCTGCTCCACCAGAGATGGTAATCGGAACTGAGAACTTACTGCTTATCCAAACTGCTCGTCAAACTCGGTCAGAATCCGCCGAATTTACTCTTCGGAAACCGGGAATGTCTGCCCCGCTAATGCTTCCTGCCAACCCTGGCGAAAACTTGCCACAACAGGCTTCAGGGTGACACTTTCCCGAAACAGGCGAATCAGTTGAAGCAAATTCGGCCAGTACTCTCGGGGCGTCTCCCGAATCTCCTGAACAATTTGTTCTTCGGAAGTCAGAACGTAAACACTCATCGGCCTGTTTCTCGCTACCGTCGGAACGGCATCCCCAGCAGTTCCAGCAGCCGCCGGGCCTCTTCGTCCGTCTTCGCGGTGGTGACAATGGTGATTTCCATGCCGCGAATTTTGTCAATCTTGTCGTAGTTGATCTCCGGGAAAATCAACTGCTCCCGCAGCCCCAGCGTGTAGTTCCCCCGTCCGTCAAACGCAGAAGGAGAGACGCCCCGGAAGTCCCGCAGCCGGGGGAGCGCCACGTTGCAGAGCCGGTCCAGGAACGCCCACATCCGCTCGCCCCGTAGTGTCACCTTCACGCCGATAGCACGGCCAGCCCGCAACTTGAAACTGGCGACGGACTTGCGCGCTTTGGTGATGACGGGCCGCTGACCGGTGATGGTCGCCAGGTCCTGGACGGCGAAATCCAGCGACTTCGGATTATCCAGCGCCTCCCCCATGCCGATGTTGATGACGATTTTCTGCAACCGAGGGACTTCCATGATATTGCGATAGCCAAATTCCCGCATGAGGGTCGGCCGAATCTGTTCCCGATACAAAGCTTGCAACCGCTGCATTGGACTCACCCTTTACAAGATGCAAGATGGCAAGATGCAAGATGGCAAGATGCAAGATGGCAAGATGCAAGAGTCAGAAGGACTGGCCGCACCGCTTGCAGATGCGCACTTTGCGCCCGTCCTCCTGGCGCTCAAAGCCCACCCGCGTGGCCTCTTTGCAATGCGGGCAGACCGGCATCACGTTGGAAAGATGGATCGGCGCCTCAAACTGGATGATGCCCGGCTGAATCTGTCCCCGGCCGGCGCGCATCGGGCGCTGATGCTTCTTGACCAGATTCACCCCCGAGACCACCACCCGGTTCTCCTTCGGAAGCACCTGCCGGACCTCGCCGCGCTTCCCCCGGTCATCCCCGGCGATGACCTCCACCGTGTCTCCCTTCTTAACCCGAATGCCCATTCTTCACCTCACGAACTACGAAATACGGAGTACGGAGTGTTGCGTATTCCGTATTCCGTTAGAGCACCTCTGGTGCCAGCGAAATGATTTTCATAAAGCCCTTATCCCGCAACTCCCGGGCGACGGGCCCGAAGATGCGGGTGCCGCGCGGGTTGACGCCCGTCGCGTCCAGCAGCACCGCGGCGTTGTCATCAAAGCGGATGGTGGAGCCGTCGGGGCGCCGGTACTCTTTGGCCGTGCGGACGATGACCGCTTTAACCACGTCCCCCTTCTTCACCGACGCGTTGGGTGTGGCCTGCTTGACCGTCGCCACGATGACGTCTCCGACGTACCCGTACCGCCGCTTGGAGCCGCCCATCACCCGAATGCACAACAGTTCTTTCGCCCCGGTGTTATCCGCTACGGTCAAACGGGTCTCCTGCTGGATCATGCCGCCACCTCCTCAGGGCGTTCGGCCCGTTCCAGAATCTCTTCCACCACCCACCGCTTCAGCCGGCTGAGCGGTCGGGACTCCACAATCCGTACCAGGTCGCCGGTGCGGCAGGAGTTCTCCTCATCGTGGGCGTAGTACTTTTTCCGCACCCGCACCACCTTGCCGTAGAGCGGGTGGCGACGGGTCCGCTCCACCTGCACCACCACCGTCTTCTGCATCTTATCGCTGACAACCCGCCCGACCAGACGCTTGCGCCGTTCTCTCATCGCGTCGCCTCCTGCATCATCCGGGCCAACTCCCGCTCCCGCAGGATGGTCTTGATGCGGGCAATGTCCCGCTTGGTGGCGGTGATGCGGTTATTATCCTGCAGACGATTCATAAACCAGTCCTGCCGCAGGACGAACAGTTCCCGATAGGCGTCTTCCAATCGGGCTCGCAGTTCGGCATCTGTCAACAACCGGAGTTCTCTAGCTCGCATGCTACTCTCCCACCAACTTTTCTCGGGTGACAAACTGGCACTTGATGGGCAGTTTGTTGGCCGCCAGCCGCATGGCCTCCCGGGCCTGCTCTTCGGGCAGACCGGCCAGTTCAAAGAGGATACGGCCCGGCCGAACGACCGCCACCCAGTGGTCCACGGCGCCCTTGCCCTTGCCCATGCGGGTCTCAGCGGGCTTGGCCGTGACCGGCTTATCCGGGAAAATCCGAATCCAGTACTTCCCGCGCCGACGGACAAAGCGAACGATGGCCCGCCGCGCGGCCTCAATCTGACGGCCGGTGATCCATGCCGGCTCCAAGGCCTGCAGGCCGTACTCGCCGAAAGCGACCTCGGTGCCCCGGCTCTCGCGGCCCTTCATCCGTCCGCGCATCTGCTTGCGATATTTCACCCGTTTCGGCATCAACATCGGCTCTTCTCTCCTGCTAAATCATTAAAGCGCCCGATAGACTTCTCTGCAATGACGAATATACATCACCGTAATCCGCCGCGCCTGCGTATCCACCTCGTATACAATGCGATAATCACCCACGCGAAGCCTGTACAACTGCTGTGAACCCTCCAACTTCTCCACACCTTGAGGAAAAGGGGTCTCTCCCAATTCCTCAATGCGCCTCCACACACGCTCAACGACCGACTTGGGCAAACGACGAAAATCTTTATGAACAGACGGCTTGAATTCGACGCTATAAGAGCTCATCTTCTTTTAGCCGCCGTTTCATCTCCTCCAAACTGATCGGTTCCTCGTCCCGACGCTCCGCGATGACAGCCAAATCATGCAAATCTTCCAGCAGACGGCGATAACGTTTCAGGGAAAGAATCACGCCGATCTTTTTACCTCTCTCGTTGACCACATATCGCTCTCGCACAGTTTCCATAAGACCCCTCTATCCAACGACTATCGTCCTGCCAGGTTATATTTCAGCCTTTCTCAAAACCCGTCAACCGTTTGCCGAGGCGCCGGGAATTCTCCCCATGGTCAGCCGGCTTCCGGCGAGATTGACAACCAGAAGAAGAATCCGCGTATCTCCGCGTTTATCTGCGCCCCCGGCCGTTTTCCGCCCAGGCTCTACACCACAAACGGCTGCGGTTGCTCCTCCACGACCTCGGGTTTCGCCTCCGGAGAGAGGACATCCCCCTTATAAATCCAGACTTTTACGCCGATGCGGCCGTAGGTGGTGTAGGCCTCCGCGCGGGCGAAGTCAATATCGGCGCGCAGGGTCTGGCGGGGCACTCGGCCCTCCCGCATCGCGACCGGGCGGGCCATTTCGGCGCCGCCGATGCGCCCCTTGCAGACAATCCAGACCCCCTGGGCCCCGGCCCGCATGGCCTGCTGGATGGCCCGCTTCATCGCCCGGCCGTGGGAAATGCGGCGCTCCAGTTGGGCCACGATGTTCTGAGCCACCAGACGGGCGTCCAGTTCCGGTTGCTCCACCTCCCGCACGTCCACGTGCACCCGCTTGCCGGTCATCTCCTCCAGTTCCTGCCGGAGCACCTTCACCGCACCGCCCTTCCGCCCAATCACAATGCCCGGACGCGCGGTCCAGATGGTTACCTGCACCTGGTTCGGGAAACGCTCAATCTCAATTCGGGAGACCCCTGCCGGAGCCAGTTCCCGCTCTATGTACTCCCGAATGCGCAGGTCCTCCTGCAGCAGGTCCCGATAGGCCTTGCCGTCGGCGTACCAGCGGGCCTTCCAATCCCGCAGAATCTTCAACCGAAAGCCGTAGGGATGTACCTTTCGTCCCAAAATGTCCCTCCGTTGATGATTTGAACCACCAAGACACGAAGGTGGATCATTGGTGTCTTCGTGGTAAACTATTCCTCCTCAAACTCATCCAGGACAACGGTGATGTGGGACGAGCGGCGGCGGATGGGACGATACCGTCCCCGGGCGGCGAAGCGCGGCCGCACCCCCTTGCCCGGCGCTACCCCCGGCCCCTCGTCGGCCACAATATAGGCGATGTACAGGTTGTCCCGGGAGAGGCCGATGTTCTCCTCCGCGTTGGCAACGGCGGAGCGGATGAGTTTCTCCACCGGGCGCGCGGCGGCGTGCGGCATCAGGCGCAACACCTCCAGCGCCCCCACCACGTCCATACCTCGCACCTGGTCAATCACCCGGCGCACCTTTCGCGCCGACATCGGTATGTGCTTCGCCTGTGCGCGGACCTCCATGATTCGTACTCCGTATGCCGTATTCCGTTACTTCTTTTTCTTCCGAACTTCGCCCTTCTTCTCTTTGGTGATATGCCCCCGGTAGGTCCGGGTCGGAGCGAACTCCCCCAGTTTGTGACCGACCATATTCTCGGTGATATAGATGGGCACGTGCCGCCGCCCGTCGTGGACAGCGATGGTATGGCCCACCATTTGCGGGAAGATGGTGGAAGCCCGGGACCAGGTGCGGATCACCCGTTTCTCCCCCGCCCGATTCAGTTCTTCAATTTTCCGCAGCAACTTCGGGTCTACATACGGGCCTTTTTTCAGCGAGCGTCCCATATTCGCTACTCCGTACCGCGTATTCCGTTATTGCCGGCGCTTGCCCCGGCGGCGGATGATGTACTTATCCGTCGTCTTATTACGACGGGTCTTCTTGCCCAGGGTCGGCTTGCCCCACGGCGTCTTCGGGCCGGGCATGCCGATGGGCGAACGCCCTTCGCCACCGCCGTGCGGGTGGTCACGCGGACTCATGGCCGAACCGCGCACATGCGGACGCCGTCCCAACCAACGCTTGCGGCCCGCCTTGCCCAACTTGATGTTGGCGTGCTCCTCGTTCCCCACCTGCCCGACCGTCGCCATACACTCTTTGCGGATCAGCCGCATCTCGCCGCTGGGCAGTCGGACCGTCACGTAGTCCCCTTCCTTCGCCAGCACCTGGGCCGCGCAGCCCGCCGACCGGACCAACTGTCCGCCCCGGCCGGGATACAACTCAATGTTGTGGACCGTCGTCCCCAACGGGATCCGCTCCAGCGGCAGCGCGTTCCCCACCCGGACCTCGGCGTTCGGGCCGCTCATCACCGTATCTCCGACCTTCAGGCCCAGCGGAGCCAAGATGTACCGCTTCTCGCCGTCCGCATAGACCAGCAGGGCGATGCGCGCCGACCGGTTCGGGTCGTACTCTATGGAGGCCACGCGGGCCGGGATACCGTGTTTATCCCGCTTGAAGTCAATCAGACGGTACAATCGCTTGTGGCCGCCGCCCCGGTGGCGGATGGTGATCCGCCCCTGGACGTTGCGCCCGCCCTTTTTCCGCAAGGGAACCACCAGGCTCCGCTCCGGCTCCGTCTTCGTGATTTCCTCAAACAGTGAGCCGGTCATCCCCCGGCGTCCGGGCGATGTCGGCTTATAGACCTTGATCCCCACCTTAGCCCTCCAGCACTTCCAGTTCCGGGATTCGTTCTCCCTCGGCGAGGGTGACCACCGCCTTCTTCCAGGCCGGAATCCGCACCACCCGACGGCGTCCCCACCGACGGACGGCCTTGGCCGGCATGTTGGCGATGTTCACCGCCTCCACGTGGACCCGATAAATCGTCTCCACCGCCTGCTTGACCAGGGCCTTGTTCGCCCGCCGGTCCACCTCAAAGGTGTACTGCCGTCGGCGGAGCGAGGTGGCCCTCTGGGTCTTCTCCGTTAAAACCGGTCGTTTGATGACCTCGTAGATGTGCATGGCCCTACCCCAGAATGGACTCTATCACCAGCAGGGCGCCCAGCGGCATGACCACCTTCTCGTACTGCAACAGGTCGCGGATGTTCAGGTAACTGGCGTGGAGCGCCTTGACCTTTGGCAGGTTGCGCACCGACTTTTCCACCGTCTCGTTGCGGCCGGGCAGGAGAATCAGGGCATCCTCCCCCACGTTCAGCCGGGAGAGGACCTCCCGCATTTCCCGCGTCTTGGGCTCGGGCAACTCCAGCCGGTCCACCACCACAATCTGTTGCTGGCCGGCCTTCACGCTGAGGGCGCTGCGCAGGGCGGCCCGGCGCATCTTCTTGGGCATCCGCTGTTCGTAACTGCGCGGCTTGGGCCCGTGGGCGATGCCGCCGCCGACGAAAATGGGCGCATTCCGGCTGCCGTGGCGGGCCCGACCCGTCCCCTTTTGCCGGTACCATTTGGCCGTGGTCCGGTTCACCTCGCCGCGCGTCTTGGTCTTGTGGGTGCCCAGGCGGGCATTCGCCAGTTGCCGCACCAGCGCCTGGTGCATCAACGGCACGTTGATCGGCGCCTCAAAGATGTCGGGCCGCAATTCTATCTCATCCACTTGCTGCCCGCTCATGTTCCAGACGGGAACCTTCATTGTCTACCCCCTACTCCACACTCCGTACTGCGCACTCCGTTCCCTACCCTTTGCGCAATTCCTTCGTCTTCCGGGCCTGTTTGATCATCACCAGGCTCCCCCGGTGGCCCGGGACGGCGCCGCGCACCGCCAGCAGGTTCCGCTCCGGGTCCACCATGACCACTTCCAGGTTCTGGACGGTCACCCGGACGCCACCCATGCGGCCGGGCATCCGCAGCCCCTTCAGCACCCGGCCCGGCGTCGTGGTGGCGCCGATGGAGCCGTGACGGCGCTCCCGGTCCGATTGACCGTGGGTCTTGGGCTGACGGTTGAAACCATGGCGCTTGATGCCACCGGCAAACCCGCGCCCTTTGGACGTGCCCACCACGTCCACCCGGTCGCCGACCTGGAAGACATCCACGGTGATTTTCTCGCCTTCAGCGGGCGCCTCTTCCGGCTTCACGCGGAACTCCCGCAGACGGCGCAGCGGACCGGGTATCCCCTTCAGCACCCGTCGACGCGGGTGGGCAGAGTCCGTTTTCAGCAGGCCCAGGTGGCCCAACTGCCCGCGCGTCAGCCGAGAAGGCTTCACCGGCTCAAAGCCCAACTGGACCGCGCTGTAGCCATCCCGCTCCGGCGTTTTGACCTGGGTGACCCAACAGGGACCGGCCTCAATCACCGTGACCGGAATCGCCTCTCCTTCGGCGGTAAACAACGTGGTCATTCCGACCTTTTTACCCAGAATTCCCTTCACGATACTCACTCCTCCATGGGACTGTCAGCCCTGGGACAGGCTGCATCATCCCGGTGGTCAGGATGGAAGGAAACAAGAATACGAGGAGACAAGGATGCAAGGGGTAGAGGGGTGGCACGCTCCAACCCCTGCCTACTTGCCCACTTGTTTCCTTGTCTACTACAACTTAATTTCTATGTCCACGCCTGCAGGCAGGTTGAGCCGCATCAGCGCATCTATGGTCTTGTTATCCGGCTCCAGGACGTCTATCACCCGCTTGTGGGTCCGGATTTCAAAGTGCTCGTGGGAGTCCTTGTCAATGAAGGTGGACCGGCGCACGGTGAAGCGCTCTATCTGGGTCGGCAACGGGATAGGGCCGACCACGGTCGCTCCCGTGCGCTCGGCCGCCTCCACGATGCGCCGGGCGGACTCGTCCAACACGCGATGATCGTACGCCTTCAGGCGGATACGGATTCTTTGCTTGGCCATGTCGGTAGGCTGGTGACGGTTAGTCCAGAATCTTGGTGATGACGCCAGCGCCGACGGTCAGCCCCCCCTCGCGGATGGCGAAGCGGGAGCCCTGCTCCACCGCGACCGGCTCAATCAGTTCCACCATCAGGTTGACGTCGTCGCCGGGCATGACCATTTCCACGCCCTCGGGCAGGGTGATGGTCCCCGTCACGTCGGTGGTGCGGATGTAGAACTGCGGCCGGTAGCCGGAGAAGAAGGCCTTATGCCGCCCACCTTCCTCCTTGCGGAGGACGTAGACCTGGGCCTCAAACTTCCGGTGCGGCGTGATGGTCCCCGGTGCCGCGACGACCATGCCACGGGCCACCTCGTCCTTGCTCACACCGCGCAGGAGCAGGCCCGCGTTGTCGCCCGCCACCACCTTGTCCAGTTTCTTGCGGAACATCTCCATATCGGTGACGACGGTCTTGATGGGCCGGTCGCGCAGGCCGACGATCTCCACCTCGCTCATCGGGACCAGCGTGCCCCGCTCCACCCGGCCGGTGACGACGGTGCCGCGTCCCTTAATGCTGAAGACGTCCTCAATGGGCATCAGGAACGGCTTATCCTCCTCGCGCACCGGGGTGGGGATGTACTCATCCACCACGCGCATCAGTTCCCAGATGCACTGGTATTCCGGCGCGTTCGGGTCGGTGCTGGTGGACTGGAGGGCCTTCAGGGCGGAGCCGCGTACGATAGGCGTCTCGTCGCCCGGGAAGCCGTAGGAGTTGAGCAATTCCCGCAGTTCCAGTTCCACCAGTTCCAGCAGTTCCTCGTCCTCCATCAGGTCCACCTTGTTCAGGAAGACCACGATGGCCGGGACGTTCACCTGGCGGGCCAGGAGGACGTGCTCCCGGGTCTGGGGCATCGGGCCGTCCGCCGCGGAGACGACCAGGATGGCCCCATCCATCTGGGCCGCGCCAGTGATCATGTTCTTGATGTAGTCCCGGTGGCCGGGGCAGTCCACGTGGGCATAGTGCCGCTTCTCGGTCTCATACTCCACGTGGGCGATGGCGACGGTCAAGATTTTCGTCGCATCGCGGCGGAACATCTTCGCGTCCGCCTTGGCGACCTCGTCGTAGGACTTGTATTCCGCCATGCCCCGCATGGCCAGCACCTTGGTAATGGCCGCCGTCAGCGTGGTCTTGCCATGGTCAATATGCCCGATGGTCCCCACGTTTACGTGCGGCTTCTCACGGACGAACTTTGGCTTTGCCATCTCTCCTCTCTCCTTTCGTCAGATGATTCACTGATTCAGAGATTTGTCGCAACCGATTCACAGACAGGTGGGAAAATAGTTCGGGCCGGAGTTATCCCCCGGCCCGAACGGCACTGGAGAACAACTCCCAACTGAGTGAGAGCGTCTTCTACCAGCCACGACCACCATATAAGATGGCCTCCATCTGCTCTTTATCCACCGGTGCGTAGTGGTGGAATTCCATCGTGAACGTGCCCCGTCCCTGGGTCAGGGAGCGGACGTCGGTCGCATAGCCGAACATCCGGGCCAGGGGCACCATCGCCCGGACGGCGCGCACGCCGCCCGGCCGCTGCTCCATCCCCTCAATGGCGGCCCCCCGACTGTTCAGGTCGCCGATGACCTCTCCCAGGGACGCCTCGGGCACCACCACCTCCGTCCGCATCACCGGCTCCAGCAGCACCGGCTTCGCCTCCTCCACCGCCCGCTTGAAGGCCATAGACCCGGCCACTTTGAAGGCCAGTTCGGTGGAGGTCTCCGCGTCCCAGGCCCCGTCCAGCAGGGTCACCTGCACATCTACCAGCGGGTAGCCCGCCAGGACGCCGCTCTCCATCGCCTCGCGGCAGCCTTCCTCCACCGCCTTCACGAAAGGCGGCGGCAGAAGTTTCCCCCGACTGGGGTCCTGAAACCGGAATCCGCCTCCCGAGGGCAGCGGCTCCACCGCCAGGCGCACCCGGGCATATTGGAGGTTCCCGCTGATGGGCCGGTCAAACACCGCCTCCGCTTCCGCCCGGGCGGTCACCGTCTCCCGATAGGCCACCCGGGGGCGCCCCACCCGTCCTTCCACGCGAAACTCCCGCACCAACCGGTCCACCAGAATCTCCAGGTGGAGTTCCCCCATCCCGGCTAGGATGGTCTGCCCGGTGTTTTCGTCGGTGCGGACGACGAAGGTGGGGTCTTCCTCCGCCAGCCGCCGCAGCGCCTGATGTAGTTGCTCCTGGTCCGCCGCCGTCTTGGGCTCAATCGCCACAAAGACCACCGGCTCCGGGAACACGATGGGCTCCAGGATGATGGGAGCCGTCGGTGGGCAAAGCGTGTCGCCGGTGAACGTGGCCTTCAGGCCGACCACGCCGCCGATGTCCCCCGCCGTCAGTTCGGGAATCTCCTCCCGGTCCCGGGCGAACATGCGCAGGAGTTTAGCAACGCGCTCTGTCTGCCCCTTGCCGGGGTTGTAGACGGAGGAGCCGACCTTGAGTTTGCCCGAGTAGACCCGCACGTAGACCAGACGGCCCACGTAGGGGTCGCTGGCCACCTTGAAGGCCAGGGCCGCCAGCGGCGCGTTGACATCGGCGGGCCGGGTCTCCGGTTCCCCGGTGCGGGGGTTTTCCCCTTCCACCGGCGGGATGTCCAGGGGGGAGGGCAGGTAGTCCACGATGGCGTCCAGCAGGGGCTGCACACCCTTGTTGCGCAGGGCGGAGCCGCAGAGCACCGGGACCAGCGTCCCGGCGATGGTGGCCCGCCGCAGGGCCCGCCGCAGGTCCGCCGCCGGAATCTCTTCGCCCTCCAGGTAGCGGGTCATCAGGTCGTCGTCCGTCTCCACAATCTGCTCCAGGACCTGCTCCCGCAGCACCTGGACCTCGTCGGCCAGTTCCGGGGGGATGGGCTCTATCACCGGCTCCTTGCCCAACTCGTCCACCCAGATCACCGCGTGCATCTCCAGCAGGTCCACCACGCCCCGGAAGGAGAGTTCCCGGCCGATGGGCCACTGGAGCATCACCGGGTTGGCACCCAGTCGCTCCCGGATGGTCTCGGTGGCGTGGGCGAAGTCGGCGCCCAGTTTGTCCATCTTGTTAATGAAAGCGATGAGGGGCACGCCAAAGGAGCGGGCCTGCCGCCAGACGGTCTCCGACTGGGGCTCCACCCCGGCGACAGCGTCAAAGACCACCACCCCTCCGTCCAGGACGCGCAGGCTCCGCTGGACCTCGGCGGTAAAATCTATGTGCCCCGGCGTATCTATGATGTTAATCTGATGGTCCCGCCAGAAGCAGGTGACGGCGGCGGCGGTGATGGTGATGCCCCGTTCCCGCTCCTGGACCATCCAGTCGGTGACGGTGGTCCCTTCGTCCACCGTCCCCATCCGATGGGTTCTACCCGTGTAGAAGAGAATCCGCTCGGTGGTAGTGGTTTTGCCCGCGTCTATGTGGGCGATGATCCCGATATTGCGAACCCGCTCCAGTGGCCATGCCATCGCATCTGTTCCTCCGGGTCGCCCGGGCGCCCACCGGGACGGGTGCTACCACCGGTAGTGAGCAAACGCCTGGTTGGCCTCGGCCATCCTGTGGGTATCTTCCCGTTTCTTGATGGCGGCGCCGGTCTTGTTGACCGCGTCCATCAGTTCGGCGGCCAGTTTTTCGGCCATGGAGCGCCCGGAGCGATGGCGAGCGGCCTCCAGAATCCAGCGGATGGCCAAACTGGTCTGGCGGTGAGGCGGCACCTCCACCGGTACCTGGTAGGTCGCCCCACCGACGCGTCGGGGTTTGACCTCCAGAATCGGGGAGACGTTGCGCACCGCCTCTTCCAGCACTTCCAGCGCCGGTCGCCGCGTCCGCTCCTGGATAATGTCCATCGCCTGATACATAATGCGGGTCGCCAGGCTCTTCTTGCCATCTTTCATAATTTTGTTGATGAACTTGGCGACCAGGACGCTGTTATAGCGCAGGTCCGGCTCAATTTCTCGTTTCGGTGGACGATATCGTCTGGGCATTCTTCCTCACCGATCCTCCAGCCTGCTGTTTATCCCTACGCCTCGGGGGCTGGACGATTGACCCGAAGCAACCGTCCCTGGAGAGCAGGTTCTGCCTCAATTGCCCGGTGCACGCGCCGGGCTAACTCTTCAAAGTCTGGGTCAAAAGAGCATACAATAATGCCAGAGTGATCCGGGTTATCCCTGTGCAGGCGAATAAAGTGTCTCCGATTCATCGTCAGAATTGCCCGTCCCTCCTGACGGGCAAACAGGAGAACCGCTTCATCGGACATTGCCTGTCCCGTCTGACCGGCCTCCAACATTGTCAACACATCGTGCCCCAGTTTTCGCAGCTCCTCCACAACCGGCATCGGGAAATTCTCGTTTGCATATAACCGGGCCATATCAGGCCGCCTCGTGCTCCCGAATTTGCTCTTCTATCTCTTCCCGATGGGCCCGATAATACGCCCAGGCATTTGCCAGGTCTTCCGCCCTCAGCGTCGGGTAGGCTCGCAGAAGGTCCGCCTCGCTGGCCCCCAGGCGCCGGGCCTGCACCAGCAGCCAGACCGGGATTCGGGTGCGGACGATACACGGCTCTCCTCCGCAGACATCCGGCGTACTCTCAATGCCAGGAAATGCCTCGCCCAGGTCTCGCACTACCCATTGCAGCACCTGGGCCTTTTCTGCCCGGGTCATCTGCGCCAGAAGCCGCTCAGCTTCCCGCAATGGGCTGGTCAAAGTGCCAATCATACTTCCCGAACCCGGAGCCAAACACCTACTTCTTCCCTGGCTTCGCGCCGGGCTTGGCCGGGCCTTTGCCGCCCTTGCCGGCTTTGGTGCCGTACTTGGAGCGTTGCTGCGCGCGACCATCCACGCCCGCGGCATCCAGCGCGCCCCGGATGATGTGATAGCGGACGCCGGGCAGGTCCTTCACGCGGCCGCCGCGCACCAGCACTACCGAGTGCTCCTGCAGGTTGTGCCCTTCGCCAGGGATGTAGGCCGTGATCTCAATGCCGTTGGTCAGCCGCACGCGGGCGATTTTGCGCAGCGCGGAGTTGGGCTTCTTCGGCGTCATCGTCCGCACCTGGGTGCAGACGCCCCGCTTCTGCGGCGCGCCCTTCGGCATGCGGAAGCGCCGCTGCTTGTACGAGTTAAAGATGTACTGCAGCGCCGGCGCCTTGGTCTTCTTTTCCTTCGGCTTTCGCCCTTTGCGAACCAGTTGATTGATCGTCGGCATAACTATCTCCCGGTCTACAGAGAAGGCCTCTTGCCCATTTGACGAGCGGGCATTTTACCACAGGTTGTGAATTTAGTCAAACTCCTCGGAATGGCGGTCGCCCAGGCCCAGGAGGCCCATGGCCAGGCGCGGGATGCGCGGCCGGCTCTCCTCCCGCCCGAACCGCAGGACCTCTCCGCTCTCGGTGACGGCCTCCACGGCCAGCCCCAAACTCTGCAACTCCTTGACCAGCACCTTGAAGGAGGCCGGGACGCCGGATTCGGTGATGGGCTTCCCTTTCACGATGGCTTCGTAGGTGCGCACCCGTCCCTGGACGTCGTCGGACTTGATGGTGAGCATCTCCTGGAGGGTGTAGGCCGCGCCGTAGGCCTCCAGAGCCCAGACCTCCATTTCGCCGAACCGCTGGCCACCGAACTGCGCCTTCCCGCCCAGCGGCTGCTGGGTGACCAGGCTGTAGGGGCCGGTGGAGCGGGCATGGACTTTATCCTCCACCATATGGGCCAGTTTCATCATATAAATCATCCCGACGGTGACCGGCTGGTCAAAGGGTTCGCCGGTCATCCCGTCGTAGAGGATGGCCTTGCCCAGGGTGGGCAGCGGGTCCTTCGTCTCCAAGCTGACGCGAGGGGCCAGCAACTCCACTTCCTCGTCGGACAGGTTGCCTGTGTCGTGCCCGTGGTCGGCCAGCCAGAGGCGGAGGCAGGCCATCTGCGCGGCCCGGTCGGCCTTCTCCCGTTCCGCCACCGGGCGCGGGTCGTCCTCAAAGGAAAGGAGGAAGTCCGGGTCGTAGCCCTGCTCCTTCAGCCACTCCCGCAGGACAGAACGGCGGGCATAGACTTCGTCCCGGGCCAGACGCTCTTCGTCATAGCCCCGGTCCGGGAGCCAGGCCAGAATGTAGAGCAGACGGGCCTCGTCGTCGCTGGTGAGGGTCTCCAGGGGATATTCCTGGGCCATGAGCCACGCCCACGCCCGTTCGGTGACCTCTTTCCAGGCCCGGTCTATCATCCAGGCGCGGGCCAGTTCGGCGGCAATCTGCTCCTCCGTGGCGCCGTCAAAGACGGGGCTGACGGCCCGGAAGCCCAGGCGATGGACCGCCCAACCCAAGTGGGTCTCCAGTACCTGCCCGATGTTCATCCGGCCCGGCACCCCCAGGGGGTTGAGGATGATCTCCACCGGCGTCCCGTCGGCCAGGAAGGGCATGTCCTCAATGGACACCACGCGGGAGACGACGCCCTTGTTCCCGTGGCGGCCGGCCATTTTGTCGCCCTCGGTGATCTTTCGCCGCTGGGCCACGCTGACGCGCACCATTTTCTCCACGCCGGTGGGCAGGTCGCGGTACTCGCTGCGGTCAAACACCTTGACGCTGACCACTTTGCCGCGCTCACCATGAGGCATGCGCAGGCTGGAGTCCTTGACCTCGCGCGCCTTTTCGCCGAAAATTGCCCGCAGCAGTTTCTCCTCCGGCGTCAGTTCCTTCTCACCCTTGGGGGTAATTTTGCCCACCAGGATGTCCGACGGGCCGACCTCGGCGCCAATGCGGATGATGCCCCTCTCATCCAGGTCCCGCAGGGCATCCTCACCCACGTTGGGGATATCGCGCGTGATTTCCTCCGGGCCCAGTTTGGTGTCCCGCGCCTCCGTCTCGTGCTTTTCAATGTGGATAGAAGTGAACTTGTCGTCCCGGATCAGGCTCTCGCTGATGATGATGGCGTCCTCAAAGTTCCAGCCCTCCCAGGAGATGAAGGCACAGAGGACGTTCTGGCCCAACGCCAGTTCGCCGCCATAGGTGGCGGAACTATCGGCCAGTACCTGCCCTTTACGGACCCGGTCGCCCTTGTGGACCAGGGGGCGCTGGTCTATGCAGGTGGACTGGTTGGAGCGGTTGTACTTGCGCAGGTTGTAGACGCGCCGGTTGCCGTTATCCTCCAGCACGACGATGCGGTCTCCGGCGACGCTGACCACTTCGCCGTCGGCTTCGGCCAGAACGACCTGCCCGGAGTCCACGGCGGCCTGCCACTCCACGCCGGTGCCGACCAGGGGCGGTTCGGGCAACAGGAGCGGGACCGCCTGACGCTGCATGTTGGAGCCCATGAGGGCGCGGTTGGCGTCATCGTGTTCCAGGAAGGGGATGAGGGCGGCCGAAACGCCGACAATCTGCGGCGGGGCCACATCCACCAGGTCCACCCGATCGGGTGTAGTCAGCAGGAATTCATCCCCGCGCCGGGCAGAGACGCGCGGGTTCAGGAACCGCCCTTTCTCATCCAGCCGGGTGGTCGCCTGGGCAATGGTGTAGTGCTCCTCCTTATCAGCGGAGAGGTAGACGATTTCGCCCGTCACCCGGGGGTGGATGGCGATTTCGTCGGCCAGGTTCAAGGCGGCGATACGCCGGGCCAGTTCAGGCGTCACCTCCACGCCGGCCTCGGCGACCACCTCGCCCGTTTCCGGATCCACCACTCGCTCCCGGAGAATCTCGCCGACCAGGGCATCGGCCGTCGGCGGGACGGAGCGGATGACTTTGCGGTAGGGGGTCTCCACAAACCCCAAGTCGTTGACCCGAGCGAAAGTCGCCAGACGACCGATCAGGCCGATGTTGGGACCCTCCGGCGTCTCAATGGGACAGATGCGGCCGTAGTGGGAGTGGTGGACATCGCGGACTTCAAAGCCGGCCCGCTCCCGGCGCAGGCCGCCCGGACCCAGGGCGGAGAGCGTGCGCTTGTGGGTCAGTTCCGCCAGAGGGTTGGTCTGGTCCATAAACTGGGACAACTGGCTGGAGCCGAAGAACTCCCGGATGACGGCGGTCACCGGACGGATGTTGATCAGGGCGACGGGGGTCAGGGGCTCCGACTCGGGGTGGAGGGACATGCGTTCTTTGACCACCCGCTCCAGCCGCAAGAGGCCCACCCGCAGTTTGTTTTGAATGAGTTCACCGACGGTTTTCACCCGCCGGTTGCCCAAGTGGTCTATGTCGTCGGCGTCCTCCATGCCGTTGTTGATGCGGATCAGGTGCTGGACAATGGAGGCGATGTCCTCTTTGGTGACGGTCCGACGCTCTTCGGGGATGTGCAGCCCCAGGCGCTGGTTGAGTTTGTAGCGGCCCACCCGCTGGAGGTCGTAGCGGCGGTCGTCAAAGAGTTGAGCGACCAGAAATTCCCGGGCGTTCTCCAGGGTAGCCAGGTCGCCCGGCCGGACGCGCCGGTAGAATTCCAGCAGAGCTTCCTCGGCGATTTTTCGGCCGTCCCGGAGGTCCCAGTTCGGTTCCTGGCGGAAGGTAGTGAGAATCCACTGAATGTCGGGCGCGGTGTCCACGTCCTCAAAAAGTTCCAGCAGTTCCTCATCAGTGCCTTCGGTGAGGACGGAAGAGCCGGTCCCGTCATCCACGGCCGCCAGGGCGCGCAGGAAAATAGTCAGGGGGAGGGTCCGTTTGCGGTTGAACTTCAGGGTGAGGTACCCGGTCTTGCGGCTCTCAAACTCCAGCCATGCCCCCCGGTCGGGGATCAATTTGGCCATACAGAGCCGTCGGCCGGTGGTGCGGTCCTCTTCCACCTCAAAGTAGACGCCCGGGGACCGGATCAACTGGCTGACGACGACCCGCTCGGTACCGTTGATGATGAAGGTACCGTTCTCGGTCATCAGCGGAAAGTCGCCCAGGAAGATTTCGCTCCGGCTGATTTCACCCGTCTCCCGGTTCTCCAGGGCCATGTCCACATAGAGGGGGACGGCATAGGTGAGGTCCCGCTCCAGGCATTCCTCCTGGTTGTGCGGAGGAGGACCAAACCGGTAGCGCAGGTTCAGTTGCTGACTTTCCGGTTTGCGGCTGGGCAGGTGCAGCCGGAGGTTGCCGGTGTAACTCTCTATGGGCGAAATCTCGGTAAACAGGTCCAGCAGGCCCTCTTCCTGAAACCACTTATAGGATTTCAGTTGGACCTCTATGAGGGCCGGCAAGCTTAACGAACTGACCACTCGCGCGTATGATTTTTTGTGATTGGTATTCCCGACGTTCATCCCACTCCCCCTATTGAAATAACCCGCGAACTTATAGTATAGCACCAAAGGGCGAATTTGTCAAAAACCAGAAGGGGTGGGGGTGAGGGGGCGAAGCCATCCCACAGCCCGGCCGTCATTGCGAGCTCCCCAAGGGGGCGAAGCAATCCCCCCCGTCGCTTCTGGGAATTGCTTTGGCCACGTCGCGCCACGCGCCGAAGGCGCTCGCGCCGAGGCGAGCGGCTGCTTCGCTGCGCTCACAGTGACGACCTTGCCGCGTGGCAGGCGCTTCGCGCCCTCGCAATGACCCTTCCACCATAGCGCAGGCTGTTCGCCTGTACCGCCATCCGTGGGGACAGGGGGTTGCCTCACTCTTTCCCCGGCCCTCTCCTGAGCAAAGGTCGGGAGAAGAAAGGGGGGGCATAGATACCCATCACCGAAGGCACATGCGGAGACAGCGGATGTGTACAGGTGTTGAGGTCGGCTTCAGAGAGTTTCGGAGAAAGCGAGCGCGTTTAGGGCGACCGTAAGTTAGAGATACTGTCGCAGTTGCCGGCTGCGACGGGGGTGACGTAACCGGCGGAGGGCTTTGCCCTCAATCTGGCGGATTCGCTCCCGGGTCAGGCCAAACTTCTGCCCCACTTCCTCCAGGGTGTGACTCCGGCTGCCACCCAGCCCGAAGCGCAGGCGCAGGATGCGGGCTTCGCGGGGGCTGAGCGTGGAGAGCACTTCTTCTATCTTCTCTGCCAGCATCTTCTGATACGCGCTCTGGGGTGGGGTGGGCGTGGAATCGTCCTCAATGAATGCCCCCAGTTCGTTATCTTCCTCTTCCCCCACCGGGTGTTCCAGACTGAGCGGGCGCCAGGAGACGCGCAACATCCATTGGACTTTGCGGGGTTCCAGGTCCAGTTCGGCGGCAATCTCCTCGGGGGTAGGGGGGCGGCCGTATTCCTGTTCCAGTTGCTGGGCCGTCTTGTAGAGCCGACGGATGCGGTCGGACATGTGGACGGGGACGCGGATGGTCCGGCTCTGGTCGGCCACGGCCCGGCTGATGGTCTGACGGATCCACCAGGTCGCGTAGGTGCTGAATCGGTACCCCCTCCGGTAGTCAAACTTCTCCACGGCTTTCATCAGGCCGAGGTTCCCTTCCTGAATTAGGTCCAGGAAAGGGACCCCACGACCAATGTACTTCTTGGCGATGCTGACGACCAGGCGGGTGTTCGCCTTAATCAGGTGTTCTCGTGCGGCCCGTCCCTCCTCCACCAGCGCTTCCAGTCGGGCCCGCTCTACCGGGTCCGTCCCGTTGTTCGCCAGGACCTTTTCCGCCTCGCGCCCGACCTCTATGATGTGAGCCAGGCGGGTTTCCTCTTCCAAGGAAAGGAGCGGCACCCGGGCCATTTCCCGAAGGTACAGACCGACGGCATCATCTGCCGCGATCCCGCTCAGGTCATCCAGGTCCACCTCGGCCAATTCGGCCAGGTCCTCCGTCTCCACTGCGGGCAACTCATCGTATACTTCAATGCCCGCTTCGCTCAACAGCGCGATGATTTCGTCCAGTTGCTCTGGAGAACTTTCTGCCTCGGGCAAGAGGTCCAGAATATCGCTGATCGTCAGGTACCCCTGGGCTTCCGCTTTCTCCAACAGTTCTTCCAGTATATCCATCCTCTCTACTCCTTATCCATCCCTGCTTTGCAGAAATTGAGCCAGGGGAGCCAGTCGGGGGTCCACTCTCTCCTCCGCGCAGCGGCATGGTTCCAGGTTCAGATTTGCTCCACACTCCGGGCAGATGCCCTTGCAGTCCGGACGGCATAAGGGCTTCATCGGGATGTTGACCCAGATCTGCTCCCGCAGCAGTGGGAGGGGGTCATACCATCCCTCATCGGTGAGGGTATACGAAATGCCGGGGCGTGGCCGTCCACTCAGACCGATGGTCTCCTCTATCTCCAGGACGGTATCATATGGAAATGGTTCCAGGCACCGGACACATTCTATTTCCACGCGGGTTTCTATCTGGGCTTCCACCAGAATACCGCCCTGGACACGGGTGAATTGGATGGGGCCGCGGAGGAAGGCCACCGAGATGTCATCCAGTTGCTGAGGGCCTTCATCCAGGGTGAAGGAGAGGCGCTCGCCTGGACGCGCCCCGATGAGCGGGGAAAGGTCTATCTGAACCATAGAAACACAAAAGTACCAGGCACTTCCTCAGGCCCTGGGGGTCTCAGGAGAAAAGGTTTCGCTGAATCAACCGGGAATGTGCCTGGTACTGAATCGTTCAACCGCCTTTTGTGCTGGGTTTGCACATATTATAACAGAAAAGAAGGTGTTCGTCAAGAGTTTTTGAGGCCAGTTTTGGGATTTTTCCGTCTTCTCAAGATTTACGCACTGGGGAGATTGCTTCGGCCCGTGGGGGCCTCGCAATGACCTCCTACGCGCTCGCAGGGTCATTGCGAGCGGCAAAGCCGCGAAGCAATCTCCTCCTGTAAGCCAACTGCGGAACTCCTGCTCTTATTGAAATCCGGGAGGTCCGCCGGGTTGCCCGTTGGGGCATTTTCTGGTAATATACAGGCGCGCCGGAACAGTCCCATCTGTGCAAGGAGAACAGCCATGAAAGTCCTCTCCTATCATGCTGAACTCTGCGTTGGCTGCCACATCTGCGAGGAGGTCTGCGCGGAGACCTGGTTCAAGACCCCCGACGCGGCGAAGTCCAGCATCGTGATTCGGGATGAGGGTTCGGGTCCCCTCCAGGCCACGTTCTGCGTGCAGTGCGGCGAATGTATCGCCGTCTGCCCGACTCAGGCCCTGTATCGGGATAAACAGGGCATTGTCCGGTTGCGCAAGCAACTCTGTGTAGGATGCCTCTCCTGCGTGGGCTTCTGCCCGTACCTGGCGATGTTCTACCACCCGGACCTGCTGGAGCCGTTCAAGTGCGTGGCCTGCGGGCAGTGTGTGAAAGAGTGCCCCGCGGACGCGCTGGCCCTGGTGGAGATGCCCACTCCCACGCCGTAGACATCGGCCGGTATCCCCCTCCACATTCCCGGAAGGGCGGGGGGAGAAAAACGAAACGGGGGGTGGAGCGACGGCAACACCGTTGCTCCATCCCCCGTTTTTCTCAGGGGTGAAGACCCCTTACTGAACGCGAATCCGGCTCAGCAGGAGAAAGTCCCGACCGTCCTCCAGCCGAAGGCGCTCCCCCGTATCCGGTCGGTAGAGGCCGATTTCCACTTCGTAGAAGCCCGGCGGCGTCTCCGGCTTCACCCGCAGCGTGTAAGTCTCCCGGTAAACCTCTCCGGCCCGCCACTGGGATGTGGGTGGGGTCGGCGGACGGTCTTCCTGTCCCCAGATGGTCTGCGGCGGCTCCAGGATGTGGGTGAAGACGGTGTAGTCATGCTCCGTGGGGCCGAGGGCCCGCCAATAGAGGGTCAACACCACCGTCTCGCCGGGGCGCACCCGCCGGGGCACCATCTCGTACCCCACC
Source organism: Thermoflexales bacterium (assembly GCA_014360895.1). Taxonomy (GTDB): domain Bacteria; phylum Chloroflexota; class Anaerolineae; order B4-G1; family DUEL01; genus SpSt-77. Next base: position 51,285 of record JACIWQ010000001.1, read on the forward strand.
AGTTCTATCCGGTCACCGAAGCGGTAAGAGACGGGGTTGGGGTACGGGCCGGGGCGGGGCCGAAGGGCCAGGTCCCCGAAAGAAACGTAGCGCCGGTCGTCCGGCTGCCCGGACACGGGCATCCGCTCCCAGGTGCGCAGGTCGTAGAACCCCACCCTCAGGGAAAGGCGCGCCGAAGCGACGGCGGTCTCCGGCACCCGTAGCCGGAAGACCTCCGCCCAGCGCGCCCCCGGTTGCAGTTGGGTTGCCCGGACCAGTCCCTGGCGGGGGTAACGGTCGTCCTGGGCCAGGATAATCTCCAGGTCGTCCACCAGATGGACAAAGAGGCTCCAATCCCGCGTGGGGGGACGCAGGGCTTCCAGATAGAGGGTCAGGTCTACGGTCTCCCCGGGCTCCAGGGAGGAAGGGCGGAGGCTGTAGCCCAGCAGGCGGAATTCGTCGCCGAAGGTCGCCCCCAGAGGATTGGGAACGGCCGCCGGGACGGGGAGGTCGGGGGGACGGTAGGCCGGGGCGATCCAGAGGACGGGCGCCCGCAGGGCCAGGGCTCCCAGGAAGAGGGCCGGCAGGGCCTGCAGGGCCCGTCCGATACGGCGGGATCGCCCAATGGCCAGGGCTATCTGCTCCCACCCGACCCACAGGCCCAGGGAGATGGGGCCGATGGCGGGGAACATCAGCCGCCCCTGGGAGGCCGGGGTCTGCGCGGTCCAGCGCAGGAAAGCGGCGAAGAGCACCACGACGTAGCCCAGGAGCCCCAGGCCGATGGCCCATTCTTCCCCCCAGGTGCGGGTGCGAAGCGCGCGGGCCAGCCCCCGGCCCACTCCCCACAGAAGCCCCAGGGCCGCCAGCGCGGTCCAGGCGTCCAGGACTCGGTAGACCCACACCGGCATCAGGACGTTCATCCAGCCGAAGACGCCCCAGAAGGACCAGCGGAAGCCCTGGAACTCCCGCAGGAGGTCGGCGGGAGTGGCCCGGCGCCGCCCCACGATGTCCAGCATCACGTTGAGGCCGAAGGGGTCGTGGTAGAGGGTCCAGTTGCGCCAGAACCACCAGCCGCAGAGAGCCAGAGCGACCCCGAAGGTCAGGAGGAAACCACGAAGACACGAAGACACGAAGGAAAATCTCTTTAAACTTCGTGTCTTTGCGTCTTTGTGGTAAACCCCCACCAGCGTCAGGGCGGCCAGGGGCCAGAGGGTCAGGCCGCTGAGTTTCGCCAGCGCCGCCACGCCCAACATAACCCCCAGCAGGAAGGCGCGCGGCCAGGAGACCCCCCGGCGCCAGATAACGGCCAGAACCCAGAGGCCGACGGCGGTGGCGGTGTTGACCAGCGCGTCGTTGTTCACCGACGCGGTGACGAAAAGGAACATCGGGTTGACGGCGACCAACAGGCCGCTCCCCAAAGCCCAGCCGGGACGGTCAGGGAAGAGGAGGCGCACCCCGTTCACCGTCGCCAGGACCGTCAGCAGGCCCAGCGCTACCGAGGCCAGCCGCCAGAGATGAAGGGTAAGGACGGCGCCGTGCCAGGGGAAGGCTTCGGCGGGGCCATGTAGCACCTGGTTCCGATTGGCAATACGGGCAGCGTCGCCGGAGGAGGCGTGAGGGTTGGGGAGATAGACAGCATCCAGGTCATCCAGGGGGAGGCGAAAGAGGTGGGTGAACCCGGCCAGAAGGGCGTAGTAGAGAGGTGGCTGGCTGCCTTCCTGCCGCCAGGGCGTCTCTTCGCCGGGGCGCTGTACGGGCAGCCCCTCTCCCTGGGCCAGCCGGACCGCCATGTTGACATGATAGGTTTCGTCTGGGCATTCAAAGAGGGGATTGATCACACTGTGGAGGAGAGCCAGAATTAGGTAAAAGAACAGAAGCCAGGTTCGCCCCGAGTCAAAGAATCGGCAGGAGAGGCATCTCATCTGGTCCCTCCAGGGAAGGCGGCTGGGATAGAGAGATGGAGCGTACCGGAATCATCCCTCCAAATCTGGGCCAGCAGGACCGCATCGTTGGGATACCTCTGACCTGTCCCATCCCAGGCAGGCAGCCGTTCCATCGTGGGCAAGAAATAGAGCCCCGCCACGATGTCACCGGAAAAAGGCGAGTCTGGTGGCGGGAGCGGCAGGGTAAGCCGGTCTATGAAAATCTGGTCCTTCCGCCACACCGAAGTCGGATATGTTCCATATCCCGGATAGGTGTCCAATTGGGTTAGAATCACAGGATGTCCTTGTTGCAGGGTCTCCAGGTGAATGAAGACACTGAAGTTCTGGTCCGTTTCTCTCAATGTACGCCAGTAGAAAGTTATGGCAAGAGCAGGACATTCGGGTAATTCTGTCTGTTCCAGGTCATAACCGATAAGTTCAAACTGCCCATCACCGAAAATCGCTCCCAGCCGGTTAGTTGGGATGGTTTCCAGATGTTTGGTGAGTGTTGGGCGAGGGTATACGGGGGAGAGATAATGGGCCGGAGCAATAACCGCATAAATTCCCAGCAGTGCTGCAAGGATACCCGGAATGATTGGGCGACGGAATATTTCGGTCAAGCCAACAGCCAGTGTGGCTCCAACGGTAATGGCAGCCGGAAAGAGCAGGCGTCCGCCTCCCATGAAAATGGCAGTTTGAGAGGTCAGGCGTAGCAATCCCGCAAACACGATAAGAAACCAGCCCCACAAGAGGAAGAAGAAAGGGCGAAGATGCTTCTGGCGCGCCAGTGCCAGTATTAAGCCGATAACTCCCGTTATGCAAAGCAAACCCAGAACCGCATAGATCGGGGGCTCTGCGAAAAGAATTCCGCCGGGGCTGAAATCCAGCCAGTAGGCTTTCCACAGGAAAGTCAGTAAAGACCACAGGTCTCTCCACGTGAAAGGCGTGGTGCGGGGTCCGAGTAGCACAGGCAATAGGTTGGTAGCAAAGGGGTCGCCATACAGGGTCCAATTGCGCCAGAACCACCAGCCGTCCACGATGAACACAATCAGTCCTGCGATCCCGGCCCAGAACAGGGGTCGGAAGTCGCGAATTTTCCGGGAGTGCCCAAGAGCGAGAAAGCCCCAAGGAACCAGTAAGCCCAGACCGCTCAGTTTGGCAAGAACAGCCAGTGCTATAGTGGCGCCGAAGATGATGCTCTGGCGAGGTGACAACCCATGTTGGATTATGTATCCTAATTGCCATAGTCCAATGTGGCATATTGCTACAGCCATTATGTCGTTGCTGAAAGAGGTCGCGATAAACACAAACTGGGGGTTTAGCCCCACCATTGCCATAACCAGCATTGCTACCGGCCAATCAAGAAAAAGACGAGATAGAAAGTAAATAGCTATCAGCGCCATGGCCCCACAGGTGAGCGAGACCAAGCGGCCAGTAAAAAAGATCGGCATATCGGGAAGAGCGATATAAGATGGTGTTATAGGATTCCGATTACCTATAGGGGTACCCAAGAAATGAGGATTAACTACAGGGGTTACCCCCTCATCGCGCAAGCCGAGAAGAGAGACAATCCCTGCAACTGTAGCATAGTAAAGTGGAGGTTGGTGACCTTCTTTCTCGACAGGCGTATGAGCATTCACCCCAACCTTAGTGGCATCTATAACAGGGAGTCCCTCTCCCGATACCAAGTGAAGGGTATACGCATAATGATATGCTTCATCCGGTTTAACAAACAGCGGGTTTTCCAGAGCATAATATGTCCCCACTGTTAGGAATCCGCACAGGAAAAGCATGACCGCCACTTTTTCCATCCAGCCTGGACTCTCTGCAGAAAGCCCTCGCATATTGTCCTCCCTACTGGCTATTGCAGCGTCTTTCCGGCTGCACTTCTGGAAACGCCACCACATCCTCCGCCAGACGCTGGCCCGTTCCGTCATACGCCGGAATCCGCTCCAGCGTCTCCGGATGATACATCCCCACCCGCAGGATCAGCGGCCCCTCCGGCCGCTTCCCCAACGGAAGCCAATGGGTATCCAGCACCCGCTCCCCTCTCCGCCACCACGACGTCGGATAATCCCCGCCTCGCGGCGGCCCGTCATGCTGCGAGACCAGATTCCCCTCCCCATCCAGCAGGTGTACAAAGACGGTATAATCCTCCCTCACCTCCTCCTCTGCCCGCCAGTGAAGTGTCACCGTCAAATATTCCTGGCCTCCTTCCTGCTCCCACGACAGACCATACCCGTCCAGCCGGATGGTATCCCCCAGACGGTAATCGGTAGGGCAAGAAGGAGGCGGCGGCGAATGGGCCGGGAGCAGGCGCCAGGGACCCAGGGCCACCATATCGCCGGATTGATCCTGGAGGGGAATGCGACCGGTTTGCCCGTCGGTCAGGCCGATACGGAGCCAGTAGAGGCCCGGAGCCGGAGCCCAATCGGGGATGGAAAGGATGTGGGTCTGGCGGACAATCTCCCCTGGCTTCCAGAGATCGCTGGGATAGAGGGTGCCACCCAGCCAGGTGTCTTCTCCGGCCACATACCGGGTCGGGTCCTGCGGGCCGAACTGAACCCATATCCGGTAGCGCTCCGTCAGAGAGATCGGTGTATACCAGTAAAGGGTCAGCGTTACCGGATGTCCGGATTTCATCGGGCCCCGAAAAATCTCATATCCGAGGAGTTGCAGGCCGTTCTGAAAGTTTACGTTTACCGACTGAACGCCCCTCGGGATTTGCTGGACGGGACGGGTCAGGGTGAAAGCCGGGCGGATGTAATGCCAGGGTATATAGGCATTGAATGCCAGGGCAACTCCAGCGATGGCCCAGAGCACCAGGTGGGGGGCTTTCCAGCGAGTATATTGGGACAGCCCATATGCGGTGAGAATGGCGACCGGCGCGATGGTGGGAAAGAGCAACCGACCGTAGGGAGCGCCTGTAGCCAGGGCCCAGCGCACCAGCGCGATCGCGTTCAGCCCGAAAGCCAGCGCGAACAGGAATAGAGCACACCGGGTGGGGTGGGGCAGGCCCCCCCAGGAACCATCCGGGCGAAGCGCGCATAGTAATCCGATCCCGGCCAGGCCCATAAGCGTCGCGATGCCCCAGTAGACGGGCCTGTCCACCAGGATCAGTCCCCAGCCGAAGGCCGCCCAGTAGGTTTGGAAAACGGTCCACGCTTCCCTCAGGCCGAAGTGGGCCAGGGGAATTTGCCCTGCAAAGTGCGGACCAAATCCCAGCGGGTCACCGTAGAGCATGAGTCCCCGTAGATACCACCAGAGGCTCGGAGCCAGCGCAGCCACCAGGAAGAGACCGGCATCCCGAAGGCGCTTTTCCCATGAAGCCTGCTGGCAAATCGTGGCCAGACTTCCGATGGGCAGGAGCAGCAGTCCGCTCTGTTTGGTCAGCAGCGCCAGTCCGGCAATGCCCCCCAGGACGGCCCACTGACGTCCTGTGCCTCTCTGTATGCAGGATGGGATGTGGGCAAAAAACAGGGTGCAGAGGGCAATCAGCAGGTTGTCGTTGGTCACCCCCGCGGATAGAGCAACGAATTGGGGATTCAGGGCGACTATAGCGGCTGCTCCCAGGGCCATCCAGGGGCGATTCGGCCAGAGACGACATGCCAGGGTGTGGGTGGAGAAGATGGTGATAGCACCGAAGCCCAGCGAAAGCATGCGCAGGAGATAAAGGGCTGGAACCGTATCGCCTTTTGGTCTCCAGACCAGGCGAACGTAGAAGTTCTTGTTCCAGGGGTCAGGGCCTGCGGTGGGAGCCCAACCTATCACCCAGTTGGGGTTGGGCACCAGCAGAGCGGGCAGGTCGCGCATCTCTGTCCAGGAAGTCAACAGGGCGCCCACCGCGTAGTAAAGGGGAGGCGCATAGAAAACTTTTGCCTCGGCGTATTCCAGCGACCGGGCCACATCCGCGCCGGTCAGCAGCCGATGTTGGGGCATCGCTCGGGGGGGCAGCGCGTGGTGGACAGTGATGTACCGGATGGTGTTGAGGTGGAAAGGTTCATCTGGGGACTCAAAAGGGGGGATGGTCAGGGCGAAGAGCACTCCCAGGGCCAGGAAGATCCCGATCAGCAGATGAACACTCTTTCGGGCAGGGGGGCGTCGGATCCACGCGACAGGGACTCTCTCCATACTGCTTTTCATCCTGATATCCAGTGGATCAGAAACGCCGCTGTCTGGCGGGCGATGCGGTCCCAGGAGAAGTCGGCAGCCAGGGCCCGCGCGCCCTCCTCCAGCCGGGCCCGCAGGCCCGGGTCGCGCCAGAGCCGCAGGACCGCCTCCGCCAACGCGCCCGCATCCCGGGGCGGCGCCAGGAGCATATTCTCCCCGTCCCGCACCTCCGGCAACGGCACCGCCGGACGAGTGGTGACAATGGCCCGCCCGTGGGCCAGGCAGGCGTGCAGCGTCCCCCGCCGGAAGGAGACGCCGTCCCGGTAGGGCAGGACGCAGACATCCGTCGCCAGCAGGCCCGCCGAGACCGACAGGGGGTCGGTGTAGCCGGTCCAGTGGACCCGCTCCGTCAGCCCCAGGTCGGCGATGAGGCCGTCTATGAAGGCGGCGTAGGCCCGGTTGGTGGGGTCAGAGGTGCCCACCCGCCCGCCGACCATCAGCAGGTGGGCCGGAACGCCCCGCTCCACCAGCATGCCCAGCGCCCGGATCAATTCCTCGCCGCCCTTGCTCTCGTTGAGGAAGCCGAAGTAGCCCAGGAAGAGGTCATCGGGGCGAACGCCCCAGCGGGCCCGTTCAGCGTCCCGGTCGTAGTTCGGAGGCGGGGTCGGCGGGATATTGCTCCCGATGGGGATCACGGCCAGGCGGTCCCGGGGAATCTCCCCCTCCAGCCGGAGGTAGTCCTCGTGGTTGGTGACGATGACGCCGTCGGCGCGGCGGGCCAGCATCCGGACGACGCGCCAGCGCAGGGGTCCGGCCTTGGGGAAGAGATAGGGGACCCGTAGGTCGTGGAAGGTCACAACGACCGGCGGGCGCGCCAGAGGCGAGGGAAGGAAGTGGACCGCCGGGTGCATCCCGTAGGCGGCGGCCTGGTACTGGAGGTTCAGGACGTCCAGGCGCGCCTCCCGGGCCACCCGCAGGACCTCCCGCCAGCAACCCCAGCGCCAGGAGGGGACAGAGCGGTGGACGGGGAGGCTATACCGTGCTTCGTATTCCGTTTTGCGGGTGGGGCCGGTGATGACGTGGACGTCGTGACCCAGCGCGGCCAGCGCCTCCGCCAGCCGGAGGGTGAAGTCCCCCACGCCGCCCTCATCGGGGGGAAATTCGCCGGTGACCAATCCGATGCGCATAGTGACTCCCTGGAGGGCGCGCTTCACCGCACCATGGCGCGCACCACCTGCCGGTATGCCCGGATGCGCTCTGCCCGCAGGGCCCGCTTATGGCCCAGGAGCCACTTGGCCCCTTCTACGCCCATCTGCCAGAGATAGTTGCCCAGAATGACCGTCCGCAGAATCCCTGCCGCGAGCGGACCGTGGTACTTGCGGAAATAGCGGATTTTGCTGGTCTGGAAGTGAACATGGCGGGCCGGGAGGACCTGCTCGCTGCTCTTGCCCTCGTGGTGAATCACCCGCGCGGTGGGGAGATAGACGACCCGCCAGCCGGCCTCCCGAAACCGACGGCACCAGTCCAGTTCCTCCGAGTACATGAAAAACCCCTCGTCCAGCGGCCCCACCTGCTCTACCGCCTCCCGCCGGGCCATCAGCGCCGCGCCGGTCACCCAGTCCACATCCTGAATTTCGTCGTCGGGGCGGTCCAGGATGTAGTAGTGCGTCAGCAGGCGACGGGGGGCGTAGGGCTGGAGCCAGGTGGACTCAAAGAGAGCCGTTGTCAGAGTGGGGAAGCGGCGGCGAGAGGATTGCACCGTCCCGTCGGGGTTCAGGAGTTGCGGGCCGACGACGCCGACATCGGGGTGGGCGTCGGCGAAGGCGACCATCCGCTCCAGGGCATCCCCCACCACCTCGGTATCCGGGTTCAGCAGGAGGACGTAGCGGCCCCGGGCGACGGCCAGTCCCTGGTTGTTGGCGGCGGTGAAGCCCCGGTTGTCGGCGTTGGCAATGAGGTGCACCTGGGGAAACTCCGCCCGGACCATCTCCGCGCTCCCGTCGGTAGAGCCGTTATCCACGACGATGACCTCCAGTGAGCAGGCAGGCTGGCTGGCGAGGACGGAGTGAAGACAGCGCCGGAGCAGGTCCCGGACGTTCCAGTTGACGATGAGGACAGAGAGGTCGGGCATGAATGAGCAAATGACAGAATGACAGAATGACAGAATGGCCGATGTCAAAACCGGCGCCGGACGATAAAGTCGGCCAGGTCCAGAAGGGCAGTCTTGTATTCGGAGGACGGGAAGGGTCGCAGGGCCTCTTTCGCTTCCCGGATGTAGTTGCGAGCGACCTGGAGGGAGCGGTCAATGGCCGGGGAGGCTGCGACCGCCTGGACTGCTTCCCGCACCGTCAGGTCGGATGAGCCGGAGGTGAGAATCTGTCGGAGGGCCGGGTGATCGCCGCTTTGCTCCAGAAAGAGCAAGACGGGTAGCGTGACCAGTCCCTGGCGGAGGTCGCTGCCGACCGGCTTGCCCAGGGTCTGCTCGTCGGCGACGAAGTCCAGAATGTCGTCCACGACCTGAAAGGCCAGACCCAGTTGCTCCCCGTAGGTCCGCATTGCGGCGATGGTTTCCTCGGCGGCGTGGGCCAGGATGGCTCCCGACTCCGCCGCCAGGGCAATCAACGAGGCGGTTTTGGCGTAGATGCGCTGCTCGTATTCCTGGAAGGTGGGCACTTTCCCGCGCCCGTCAAACATCTGGCGGATTTCGCCGTTACAGATGACCATCAGCGTCTCGGCGAACCGCTGCACCAGGCGGACGTTGGCCGTTTGGGCGACCAGATAGGCCGCCCGCGCGAAGAGGTAGTCGCCCGTCAGGACAGTGGCGGCAGGGGACCAGCGGGCGTTGAGGGTCTCCGCCCCCCGGCGCATCAGGGAGCCGTCAATGAGGTCATCGTGGACCAGAGTGGCAGTGTGGAGCATTTCCACACCCGCGGCCGCGAAGAGGGCCACATCCGGGTCCGCCCCGCACAGGCGAGCGGAGAGGAACACCAAAGCCGGACGAAGCCGTTTACCTCCGCTCCCCAGCAGAAGTTCCACCGCGCCGGTGATCGCCGGATGCTGGTCCGGCGCGGATTCCTGTAACAGACCCTCCGCTCGCTGAAGGTCGTCCTGGATCGGGTGGAAAAAAGGCAACGATGACACAGACGGTCTCCGGAATGGGGGATACCATGCGGCGTCCGGCGGGAGGTCCGCCGTCCGCTGGCATCATTATGCCATTTTCCAACTACTCCGTCAAGTGAGCCCGCTGGCGGTCATACAGCCCGGCTCGTCCATTGCGGCGGATGCGGACGACCTCCCAGAACATGTTCCAGGAATCCCGCAGGGGACTGACCCGGCTACCTTCTCCGTAGTACCAGTCAATGGGAACCTCCACGATGCGGTAACCGCGCCGTCGGGCGATGTAGAGCACTTCCACATCAAACGCCCAACCGTCCAGTATTTGCACGGAGAAGAGGTCGCGCGCCACCTCCCGGCGGAAGCACTTGAAGCCGCATTGGGTATCCTGGATGCCCGGCACCGCCAGAACGCGCACCACAGTGTTGAAGACGCGCCCCATCAGGTGGCGGTACCCGGGTTCGTTGAACCGGCGCGCGCCCGGGGCTTCGCGGGAGGCGATAGCGACGTCGTAGTCGGAGAGGGCCGGGGGGAGAAATCGGGACACCTGTTCAATGGGCATCGCCAGGTCGGCATCGCAGATGAAGAGATACTCTCCCCGCCCCTCCAGCATCCCCTTCCGCACTGCCGCCCCCTTCCCCCGAATGGGCTGGTAGAGCAGGGAGACAATGGGATGTTCGGCCGCGACCGCCCGGACGACCTCCGCCGTCCGGTCGGTGCTGGCGTTATCCACCACCAGGACCTCCACCGGATACGCCTGCGCCTCGGCGAAGGCGACGACCTGCGGGAGGGTGGTTGGCAGGCGATGCTCTTCGTTGTAGGCCGGGATGATGATGGTCAGCAGCGGCAATGGTTCGGCCATTATGGCTCCTGTGATCCAGCGACGGCGGCCCGGATGGCCGCCCGGTCGGGCAGACCGGCCTGGGCATAGACCACCTGTCCCCCCCCGTCAAAGACGATGAAGGTGGGGACGGCGCTCACGCCGTACTCCCGGGCCAGGGTCAGGCCGGCCTGACTCATCACGTCAATCCGCAGCACCTTCGCGGTTCCGCCCAGTTCCTTCTCTAACCTGTCCACGGCAGGTTTGGCCATCAGGCAGGCGCTTCAGGTGTTGGAGAAGAACTCCACCGCGACAGGCCGCCCGCCGCGAATCTCCTGCCGAAAAGCTTCCACAGAGAGGTCATCGGCGGGAGTCCGCAGGAAGAGCCAGCTCCCCACCAGCAGGCCGAGCACCAATAGAAGCGCCCAGTTCTGCCGGAGCAGGTCGTAGAGCATATACCCGATAGCGTTCACTTTTCTCCTTCCATCAGCCGAAAGATGCCCAGCGCGCGGGTCTCCTCTCGCCGGAGGTGAAACCCCGCCCGTCGGACGCTCCGGACCGTCTCCCGGTTCAGGTGACAGACGCCGTTCCAGGCAAACCAGAGGGGATGAAGGCGGTCCGTCAGCCAGGCCCCCAGGCCCCGCCCCCGGGTGTGCTCCAGGAGGAGCAGACGGCCGCCGGGCCGGAGGACCCGGTAGACCTCTCCCAGGGCCCGCTCCGGCTCGGCGACGGAGCAGAAGACCAGGGAGCCCGTCACCGCGTCAAAGGCGCCGTCCCGGAAAGGGAGGCGGTGCACGTCGGCCCGGACGGCCCGGACGCGGGCGCGGGTCGTCCGGCGCAGGGCCCGCCGGAGCATCGGGGCGCTGAGGTCCAGCGCGATGACAGCCGTCGTCGGGGGATAGAGGGGGAGGTTGACGCCGGTGCCGACGCCCACCTCCAGCACGCGCCCTTCCACCTGCGGGAAGGCGCGCCGCCGCATCTGCCGCAGAACCGCCATCTCCAGCGGCAGGAGGCCCAGGTCGTATCCGGAGGCCAGCGCGTCAAAGACCATAGGATGCAGGAAATGTAGGACAACTGCTCGCAGTTGTCCTACCGCAGGAGTTTCGCGACGAACGATGGGAATGTCCCCCGCAGAACCTCCAGTTAAACCCTGTATGGGACCCGAATGCCTTCCCAGTCGGGAGCGAAATCCTTCGTGTTACGGGTGACCAAGACGGCGCTATAGAGTTGGGCTGTAGCCCAGATTATGGCGTCCGGTAAACGAAGGCGGCGATACTGTCGGCGAATGTCTACTGCTTTCTCAGCCACCGCAAAGTCCACCGGGACGATCTCAAAATAGGTTTGCAGGAAATCGCGCACCTCTTCCTCATTCTCTCCAGCGCCGACCAGAGTCTCTATCCACGTAACGAGACTGATTAAAACACGGTCGTATCGGCGATATTCTGCGTCGGCCTCTGGAAGGCCGTTGAGGGCGTCTATCACGATGTTCGTATCAAACAGAGCGTTCATTCCTCACGCTCCCATTCCGAGCGAAGTTGTTCCTGAAATTCCAGTGCATCTATGCCCCGTCCTTTCCACGAGCCGAAAGCCGGGTGATCCTTCAACGAGCGGCGTGAAGGAACCCGCGCCGATAATTGCCGTCGGAGGAAGAGAATGAAATCCAGGACCTCGCTCTGTTTCTCCGGCGGCAAGTGTACCACCTCTTTCTGAATCTGCTCCAGCAGGCTCATCGTTACCTCCCTTTTTCGGGTTCAACCGCAGAGAACGCAAAGGACACAGAGAAAATTCCCATAATCACCTTTGCGTCCTTTGCGATGAGAAAATCCGCGTTTATCCGCGTCCATCCGCGTCCATCCCCAGAATCCGCCGCAGGAACTGGCCGGTGTAACTGGCCTCCACCTGCGCCACGTCCTCCGGCTGGCCCTCGGCCACCACCCAGCCCCCGGCGTCGCCCCCCTCCGGCCCCAGGTCTATGATCCAGTCGGCCACCTTGACGATGTCCGGGTGGTGCTCTATGATGACCACCGTGTTCCCCGCGTCCACCAGCCGGTTCAGGACCGCCACCAGTTTGTCCACGTCCGCCGCATGCAGCCCCACGCTGGGCTCGTCCAGGACGTAGAGAGTCCGCCCGGTGGCGATCTTGGAGAGTTCCCGCGCCAGTTTCACCCGCTGCGCCTCCCCGCCGGAGAGGGTCGGCGCGGGCTGCCCCAGCCGGATGTAGCCCAGCCCCACGTCCTGCAGCGTCTGGAGTTTGCGCCGGATGGCCGGGAACGGGGCGAAGAACTCCGCCGCCTCGTCCACCGTCATATCCAGCACCTCGGCGATGTTCTTCCCCCGGTACCGAACCTGCAGCGTCTCCCGGTTGTAGCGTTTCCCGTGGCAGACGTCGCAGGGGACGTAGACGTCGGGCAGGAACTGCATCTCAATCCGCAGGACGCCGTGCCCCTCGCACGCCTCGCAGCGGCCCCCCTTCACGTTGAAGGAGAACCGCCCGGCCCGGTAGCCGCGAATCTTGGACTCCGGCAACGAGGCGAAGAGGTCCCGGATGGGCCCGAAGAGCCCCGTGTAGGTCGCCGGATTGGAGCGGGGCGTCCGCCCGATGGGGGATTGGTCTATATTGATGACCTTGTCTATGTGCTCCACGCCCTCAATCGTATCGTGCTCCCCGGCGGGCTCCCGGGAGCCGTGGAGGATCTGGGCCAGGCGTTTGTAGAGGACGTCCACCAGCAGGGTGGACTTGCCGGAGCCGGAGACACCGGTGATGCAGACGAACATCCCCAGGGGGATGCGGACGTCTATGTTCTTCAAGTTGTGCTCCCGCGCGCCCCGGACCACCAGGAACTGGCCGTTGCCGGGGCGGCGCCGGCGGGGGACCGGGATCCGCCGTCGCCCGGAGAGATACGCCCCCGTCAGGCTGACGGGGTGGTTCAGGACGTCCTCCAGCGTCCCGGCGACGACGACCTCCCCACCCTTCTCTCCGGCCCCCGGCCCCAGGTCAATGATCCAGTCGGCGGCCCGGATCATCGCCTCGTCGTGCTCCACCACCAGCAGCGTGTTCCCCAGGTCCCGCATCGCCTTCAGGGTGCGGATGAGCCGGTCGTTATCCCGCATATGCAGGCCGACGGTCGGCTCGTCCAGGACGTAGAGGACGCCGGTCAGTTGGGAGCCGATCTGCGTCGCCAGGCGGATGCGCTGGGCTTCCCCGCCGGAGAGGGTGTCGGCCGTCCGGTCCAGCGTCAGGTAGTCCAGGCCGACGTCCACCATAAACTGGAGCCGGGAGCGGACCTCCTTCAGGATGCGGTCGGCGATGATGCGCTCCTTCTCGGTCAGGCGGCCCTCCAGTTCGTTCAGCCAGGCCAGGAGTCTGCTGGCGGGCCAGCGGGTCAGTTCGTAGATGTTCTGCCCGCCGACGGTGACGGCCAGGGCTTCGGGGCGCAACCGCGCGCCGCCGCAGGCCGGGCAGGGCCGTCGGGTCATAAATTCTTCTATTTTGGCGCGGATGTAGTCGGAGGTCGTCTCCCGGTAGCGGCGCTGGAGGTTGGGGATGACGCCCTCAAAGGGGGCGCGGTAGATGCGGCGCCCGCCGTCCCGCGCGGTGTAGACGATGGGGACCTCCTCGCCGCCGCTCCCGTAGAGGATGAGGTTCCGCTGGGCCGGGGTCAGTTCCCGCCAGGGGACGTCGGTGGGGATGTGGTAGTGGCGGGCGGCGGCCTCCAGCAGTTGCCAGTAGTAGCCGTCGTGGTCGTCGGTGTTCCAGGCGACAATCGCCCCTTCCTCCAGCGAGAGGTCCGGGTTGGGGACGATGAGGTCCGGGTCCAGTTCGGTCCGGGTCCCCAGGCCCTGACAGGTCCGGCAGGCGCCGTGGGGGCTGTTGAAGGAGAAGGTCCGCGGCTCAATCTCCGGCAAGCTGATCCCACAGACCGGGCAGGCCAGATGTTCGGAGTAGAGGAGGTCGCGCGGCGGGTCGGAGGAGACGTCGTTGATGACGACGATGCCGTCCCCCAGCCGGAGCGCCGTCTCCACCGAGTCGGTCAGGCGGGTGCGGAAGTCGGCGTCGGGCTCCTCGGGGATGATGAGCCGGTCCACCACCGCCTCAATGGTGTGGAGTTTGTACCGGTCCAGTTCTATCTCCTCGTCCACGTCCCGGACGACGCCGTCCACCCGGACGCGGACGAAGCCGGCCTTGCGGACGTCCTCCAAGACGGACTGGTGGTGGCCCTTGCGGTCCCGGACCAGGGGGGCCAGGACCTGGAAGCGGGTACCGGGCGGGAGGGCGAGGACGGCGTCCACAATCTGCTGGGCCGACTGGCGGGTCACCTCCCGGCCACACTTGGGGCAGTGGGGGATGCCGATGCGGGCGTAGAGGAGGCGGAGGTAGTCGTAGATTTCGGTGACGGTGCCCACGGTGGAGCGGGGGTTATGGGAGACGCCCCGCTGGTCAATGGAGATGGCGGGGGAGAGGCCCTCAATGGAGTCCACGTCGGGCTTCTGCATCTCCCCCAGGAACTGGCGCGCGTAGGCGGAGAGGGACTCCACGTAGCGGCGCTGTCCCTCGGCGAAGATGGTGTCAAAGGCCAGGGAGGACTTCCCCGAACCGGAGATGCCGGTGATGACGACCAGGCGGTTGCGGGGAATCTCCACCGTGATGTTCTTGAGATTGTGCTGCCGGGCGCCCCGGACGATGATTTTGTCCATTTGTGTACGGCGTGTTTCGGGATGTGTATGGGAATTTTAACACGGTGCGGGAGAACGGGCAACCGGGCTCCGTGTCAAGCCAAATGATAATGTTACCGGGAGGGGGTCACCCGTCAAAGGAATCCAGCGGAAGACCTGTCGGAACGCATCTTCTACCACCCGATAACTGCGGCCTAAGAAGGCCCGAAGTTCCATGCCAACTGCCGGGCTGCCAGGAATTGGGCAAAATGGCCTGGCTACCCCCATATGTAGGGGCCGATTTCGGAAACACGATCAAAAATGAGCGAACCATGGGATTTTACGTGAAAGAACGCGCGCAATTGGCAACTCCCCCAGAGTGTGTTAAAATACGAGTCGCATGGAGGGGGGAATATGGAGAGCCGGGGACAATCGCTGGTAGAGACGATAATGGAGTGGTGGGGAGATGGAAATACGGCCTGACGCTGGTCAGTTTTGACGCCGATTTGGACCGTACGCCGCGCGGCCGCCGGACGCCCGGTCAGATTCTGGAAACGGGGAGAGACCTATGAGCACACTGCAGAAAATCGCCATCACCGGCAAAGGGGGAGTCGGCAAGACCACCCTGGCCGCCCTGCTGGCCCACATCTACGCCCAGGAGGGGCGCAACGTCATCGCCATTGACGCCGACCCGGCGGGCGGATTGGCCGGGGCCCTGGGCTTCCCACCCGAACTGGCGGAGAACCTCACCCCCATCTCCGAGATGGAAGACCTCATCTACGAGCGGACCGGCGCCAAACCCGGCTCCTTCGGCGGTTTCTTCAGCCTGAACCCTCGCGTGGACGACATCCCCGACCGCTTCAGTATCCTCCACAACGGCGTGCGGCTGCTCAAACTGGGCACGCTGGAGAAAGGCGGGTCCGGCTGCCTCTGCCCGGAGAACGCCCTGCTGAGGGCGCTGGTCACCCACCTGCTCCTCTACCGGGGCGAGATGCTGATTATGGACATGGAGGCCGGGGTGGAGCACCTGGGACGGGCCACCGCCCAGGCCGTGGACGCGATGCTGGTGGTGGTGGAACCGGGGAGACGGAGCATAGAGGTCGCCGAACGGATCCGGGAACTGGCGGGCGACATCGGGCTCAGGCAGCTGTTCGTCGTGGGCAACAAAGTCCGCACCGACGCCGACCGGGCCTTCATCGCCGGACAGAGCCCGCTGCCGGTGGTGGGCTACCTCTCCGCCAGCCCGAGGGTCATTGAGGCCGACCTGCGGGGTATGGCGGTGTATGAGGCCGCGCCGGAGGCCGTGGAGGAGGCCCGGGCCATCGCGCGGCAACTGGAAGCATTGGCGGAAGGGGCCGAACCGGAAGGGTGAGACCCCCTGCCCGTTTCCCGGCCCGGGGCCCGTTCCGGAGGGAACCATGGGTGTAGAGGCGGAAGTGCAGGAAAAGGTGGCAGCAGAACCCCGGGTGGAAGTCGTCTATATCCACCCTCCCCCGGTCTATTACCCCGAATCGGATGGGCGGCCGATGGGCGAGACGGACGCGCACATCAATCAACTCATCTACCTCCGGGAGGCCCTGGCAGATTACTTCCGGGATGACCCCAACGTCTACGTGGCGGGCAATCTCTTCGTGTACTATGTGGAAGGCGACCCGTCTCAGGTCGTGGCCCCCGATGTCTTCGTGGTAAGGGGTGTCCCCAAAGGCGAGCGTCGTTTCTTCCAGGTCTGGAAGGAGGGCCGGGCGCCCGACGTGGTCTTTGAACTGACGTCCAAAAAGACCCGCTACGAGGACCTGGGGGCCAAAAAGGGCATCTACGAATTGCTGGGCGTGCAGGAATATTTCATCTTTGACCCCCAGGGGGAGTATCTCCAACCGCCGCTGATGGCCTTCCGGCTGACGCCCCAGGGGTACCGACGGGTGGAAGAAGCACCGCTGGTGAGCCAGGTGCTGGGGCTGGAATTGCGGCTGGAGGGGAACTTCCTGCGACTGGTGGACCCTCGCACCGGAGAGCGGCTGCTGACGCCCCTGGAGGCCCAGGAGGCCCGCCGTCAGGCCGAAACGGCCCTCCGCCGGGCCGAAGAGGAAATAGAGCAGCTGCGGGCCGAACTGGCCCGGTTGAAGGGAGGCGAATCCCCGGAATGACAACGATAGGCCATTCACCCGGTTGCATCCCGAGAGGTCGCCTGCACTACCAACGGGTTCTCGGATGGGCTCTGACCTTGTCCCTTCTCCTGCCGGCAGCCGTCCACGCAACCCCCGGCCCCCCCGAATCCGCTTACGTCCCCGGGGTGCTGGGACACCGCCAGGAGCGCCCGCTCAGTTGCGAGGCCCGCTCGGCGGTGGACCTGGCCGCCTTCTGGGGCGTCGCCGTCAGCGAAGAGGACTTCTTCGCCACCCTCCCTCGCTCCGATAATCCCCACTCCGGCTTCGTCGGCGACGTGGACGACCCGCCGGGGAGCCTGCCCCCGGGCGGCTACGGCGTCTACGCCGGCCCCGTCGCCATCGCCCTGCGCCGGTACGGGCTGGATGCCCACGCCCACCGCTGGTTCGGGCTGGACCCCCTGAAAGAAGAACTGGCTGCCGGACGCCCCGTCGTCATCTGGGCCACTTACCGCATGCTCCAGCCGGAAATCGCCTCCTGGACCGCCGCCGACGGCACCGTCTCCATCGTCGTCCAGTGGGAGCACACCTTCATCGCCGTCGGCTACGACGCCGACGGCCTCTATCTGATAGACGCCTACGACGGGCGGACCCACTACTACCCGTTCAGCTTGTTTCTCCCCGCCTGGATGCAACTGAACGAGATGGCGGTGACGGTGAGCGGACGCCTGGACGGCCCCCCGTACCCCTGGACGGACATTCGGGCCGGGGGTTCCCATCCCTGGCCCTCGTTTCTACCCGTATGGTGACCCGAATCCAACCCTAACAAGGAGGAACCATGCGCAGTCTGAACGAAGTGCGGAAGATGCTGGAGAAGGTCGGCATTCCCGGTCGGGATGCCTACGACCTGCCAGATAGCCCCAAGCGCTTCCCCGACGGGGCCCACTACCGGATGGAAATCTCCGGCGTGGAGCGACCGCAAGTACTGGAAGCGCTCATTGACGAGATGCACAAGCGGAACGTCCCCATCCACCGGCTCATCTCCACCGTGATGGGCTCCACGCTGCTGGACGATGCCGAACTGCGAGACTTCGCCCAGATGGCGGCGGAGGCGAAACTGGAAGTCATCATCACCCCCGGCCCCCGCTCCGGCTGGGACGTGGGACGGCAACTGGCGACGCCGGAAGGCGCCCTCTCCGGCCTCCGCTACCGGGGCTCCGACCAACTCTCCTACGTCATCGCCGAGATGCTCCGCTGCATTGACATCGGCTTCCGGGGCTTCCTCTGCATTGACGAGGGGCTGCTCTGGCTGGTCAACCAGTTGAAGAAGACAGGGGACATTCCCGAAGACGTGGTCTTCAAGGTCAGCATCTTCGCCGGACACGCGTCGGCGGCGAGCGGAAAGGTGCTCCAGATGCTGGGCGCCTCCACCTTCAACCCCCTGGGCGACCTCTCCCTCCCGCAACTGGCCTCTATCCGCCAGGCGGTGGACATTCCGCTGGACCTGCACATCTACCTCTCCGACTCCTTCGGCGGTTTCAACCGCTTCTACGAGGGGGCGGAGATGGCGCGGGTCTGCGCACCCTGTTACTTCAAGATTGAGCCGGGGCCCGCGCTGGCCGCCGGGGCCGGCGCGATGTACCGCCCCTGGACCAGCCCGGACTTTCTGGCCTGGCAGGCTCGGGAGAAGGTGAAGTACGCCCAGATTATCCACGAACTGATCCAGGCCACCTACCCCCACCTGAAACTCTCCGACCAGGGCCCGGCCGACCTGGCGATTCCGAAGCCACGGTAATCCCGTTGGGAGAAGGAGGGAAGAATGGACATTTTGACGGTAGAGGACTGGCTTCAGGCTATGGAGCGAAAACTCCAGGAGCAAGAGCATCGCCTTCGGGAAATGGAAGTCCGAATGCGGGAACTGGAGGAGCGGGTCCAGGCACTGGACGCCGAAGTGCGCCGGTACCGGCAGCGAATGGCGATGCTGGAGAGAATCCTAATAGAAAAAGGCCTGATGCGGCCGGACTTCTCCGGCTATGACCGCTGGTTGACCCCTCTTCACTAACGACTCTGATCCCAGGAGAAAAACCCGATGGACCTGACCGAACCCCTGGTAGAATTGATCCGCCGGGCTTCCACCGACCTGCCCGCCGACGTAGAGGCCGCCCTGCGGGCCGCCCGCGATCGGGAGGAGGCCGGTTCGGCCGCCGCCAGCACGCTGACGGCCATCCTGGAGAACGTCGCCCTGGCCCGTGCCCGATCCCAGCCCATCTGCCAGGATACGGGCACCCCCATCTTTCACATCCGCTACCCCGCCGGGATGAGCGCCGGAAAACTGCGCGCGCAGGCCGAAGCGGCCGTGGCCGAGGCCACCCGCCGGGCCTACCTGCGCCCCAACGCCGTAGACTCCATCACCGGGCGGAATAGCGGCAACAACTTGGGCATCGGCTTCCCCGTCTTCCATATGGAAGAGGTGGAGGACGAAATCCTGGAAGTCGCCCTGCTCCTCAAAGGAGGGGGCAGCGAGAACGTCAGCACCCAGTATAGCCTCCCCTACGAGCCCCTGAAGGCGGGCCGGGACCTGGAGGGGGTCCGGCGGGTCGTGCTGGACGCGGTCCACCGGGCCCAGGGTGAGGGGTGTGCCCCAGGCGTCCTGGGCATCTGCATCGGGGGCGACCGGGGGACAGCCTACACCCACGCCAAGATGCAACTCCTCCGCCCGCTGGATGACGTCAACCCGGTGCCGGAACTGGCCGCGCTGGAGGAGCGATTGCTGCGGGAGTGCAATGAACTGGGGGTGGGCCCCATGGGCTTCGGTGGGAGGACCACCGTTTTCGGCGTCAAAATCGGCGCGGCGCACCGGTTGCCCGCTTCCTTCTTCGTCACCATCGCCTATATGTGCTGGGCGTGCCGTCGGGCGCGGATGGAAGTGAAGGACGGAACTGTGGTGTACTCCTGATCCCGGCCAGGGAGGAAAAGGACATGGCAACCGTTTACCTGACCGTCCCTATCTCTGAAGAAGCTGTCCGTTCCCTCCAGGTGGGGGATACGGTCTACCTTTCCGGCGTCATCGTCACCGGACGGGACGCCGCCCACAAGTACATGGTGGAGACGTTCATCCGCTCCGCCGCCGTGCCGGAGAGCGAGCGGGCCCTCTACGAGGAGTTGCGCCGATTGCTGGCGGGCAGCGCCATCTACCACTGCGGGCCGGTGGTCCGCCAGCGGGAGGACGGGCGCTGGGAGTTTGTCGCGGCCGGTCCCACCACCTCTATCCGGGAAGAGCCCTACCAGGCCGACGTCATCGCCCACTTCGGCCTGCGGGGAGTCATCGGCAAAGGAGGAATGGGAGCCCGGACCTTGCGGGCTTGCCAGGAATACGGCGCGGTCTACCTCCACGCGGTGGGCGGGGCTGCCACCCTCATCGCCGACGCCGTCAAAGAGGTCCTGACCGTCTACAAAAAGGACGAGTTCGGGGTACCGGAGGCCTTCTGGGTGATCCGGGTGGAGAACCTCCCTCTGGTGGTAACGATGGATAGCCACGGGCGCTCCATCCACGAGGAAGTGCGGGCGGTCTCCGAGGAGCGCCTCCAGGGGTTGTTGGGGATTCCGGCATAAAAGCAGACGGGCCGGGAACTTTTTCAGTTCCCGGCCCGTCTGTCGTCTCTGGTCGGGGCGGACGGATTTGAACCGTCGGCCTCTACAACCCCATTGTAGCGCGCTAGCCAAACTGCGCCACGCCCCGCCTGCTTGTATTATAGCAGGTCCGCCGATTTTGGCAAGTACGAAGCGCCAACACGAGCAAGAAGACAACCCGTTGGCCACTATCGGAGGACACCGACAATGAACCTGTCCGGCAAAGTCGCTCTGGTCACCGGAGGAGCGGTGCGGGTGGGGCGCGCCATCGCCCTGGGGCTGGCCTCCGCCGGCGCCCATCTGGCCGTCCACTACCACCGCTCCGCCGACGCGGCCCAGGAGACTGTCGCCGAGGCCCGCCGGCGGGGCGTGAAAGCCATCGCCCTCCAGGCCGACCTGGCAGGCCCGGAAGAGGCCCGGGCACTGGCCCGTGCAGCGGAGGCCCACTTCGGCCGCGTGGACATCGTCGTCCACGGCGCCTCCCCCTTTGTGCGGGCCTCTCTCTCCGGAACGACCCCCGAAATCTGGCGTCAGGTTCTGGGAGTACTGGTGGACGGGTTTTTCATCCTGGCCCGTGAACTGACGCCGGGGATGGTCGCGCGCGGGGAGGGGAACATCGTGGTGATTCTGGACCGGGGGACCTTTGACCCCTGGCCGGACTTTCTGGCCCACAGCGTGGGCAAAAGCGCGCTCTGGGCACTGGCCCGGAATCTGGCGGTGGAACTGGCCCCCCATGTCCGGGTGAACGGAGTGGTGCCCGGGCCCGTCCTCCCGCCACCGGACTACCCGGAGGAGGACCGGGCCCGGATTGCCCGGGGAACCCTGCTGGGGCGCTGGGGCGACCCGCAGGATGTGGTGGAGGCCGTCCTCTTCCTCCTCCGCTCGGACTACATCACCGGAGAAGTTCTCTTTGTGGACGGAGGTGAACGCTGGGCCCATCGCCGTCCGGTCGGTTCCCGCCTGGAATGAATTGCAAATCTCCGGCATGATGATATAATAACGCTATCTGGCCGCCCTCTTGATCATAGAAACCATTTCCACCCCAATATACACGGAGGTTCAAAATGGCATACGTCATCACCAGTCTGTGCAAGCGGGCCGGGGCCTGCGTGGACGTCTGCCCGACCGACTCCATCCACTTCGTGGACGGTGACCCCAACTGGCCCACCTACTACATTAACCCCGAGACCTGCATTGAGTGCGGGGCCTGCGCCGCGGAGTGCCCCAACGAGGCCATCTTCCACGAGGATGAGGTGCCCGACGCCTATAAGGCCGATATCCAGAAGAACGCCGATTACTTCAAGGTCGGCCCGGGGAAAGACCAGGTGTAGCCTGATCCCTCAACGAAAAGGCCGCCCCCGTGGGGCGGCCTTTTTGTTTGCCCAAAGGGATGGGCAAAGAAGCCGCTGCCTATCACTCCTCCTTCAGCCAGTCCGCCAGTTCCTCCGGCGTCCCCGCTTCTACGGGGACGTAAATGATGCCCGGATAGTACCGTTCAAAGAAGGCCCGCAGGTCCCCGCCCCAACCTGCCGGATTGACCGCCATCACCCGCCGGAAATCCAGGTCGCCGATGCCGGCGTCATCGGCGCTGCCCCCCACCGTGTACCGGTGGCGGTCCCACGTCGCCGCCACCACCGCCCGGGCCCAGGCCCAGTCGGCCAGCGGGGGCAGAAGGACGTAGGTCCGGCCGTACTGGACTCGAGGCAATCCACCGGATGGGGGCGGCCCTCCCGGCGTGCCAGGGGACGGCGGCAGGGCCTGCAGAACCTCCACCAGTTCCTCCGGCGTCCCCGCCTCTACCGGGATGTAGGCCACCCCCGGATAGTACTGCTCAAAAAATGCCCGCAGGTCGCCGGGCCAGCCCCCCGGATTGACGGCGACCACCCGCCGGACCGACAGGTCGCCGATGCCGGCGTCGTCGGCGCTGCCGCCCACGGTGAAGCGGCGAGTGTCCCATGTGGCCTCCACTACCGCCTCCGCCCAGGCCCGGTCGGCCTGTGGGGGCAGCAGGACGTAAGTACGCTCATACGGCACCCGGGGCGAACCTCGCACCGGCTCCAGATACCGCCGGGCGTTCAGGTAGTCGCTGTTGGGCCGCAGTTTCAGCCCCCCGATTCTCATCCCCAGGTGCAGATGCGGGCCGGTCGCATAACCGGTCCGCCCCGCCAGACCGATCACTTCTCCGGCCGAAACGGTGGCGCCGTGCGGCACCAGAATCTCCCGCAGATGACAGTAGAACAGGACGACCTGTCCCACTCCGGGCACATGGCTGGTGACCCGGACGTAGTTCCCGTAGGCCTCCGCCGACGCGCATTCGGCCTGTCCCCGCAGGCAGGCCAGGACGGGAGAGCCCTCCGCTGCCTGCAGGTCCACTCCCTCATGTCCGCCATGCAGCCAGTACTTCTGGGCGACGGGGTCCCAGGAGGCCTCGTAGTATATCTGTTGACGGTCGCCGTAGGCCTGGGTGTAGGCCCGGGTGACCGTCGGCCAGACCAGCCGCAGTGCGGCCGGATGGGGCATCCGCCTGCGGCTGCCCACTGCGTCCGGAATGGCCGTCGGGGTGCCGTCGGGGCGAAGCCAGGTCAGCCCGGCCCATCCAGGGTCTGGAGAGCGCAGGAGAAAACTGTAAGCCCCCTCTATCCGGTCGTACTGGGTACAGAAAAAGTAGAAATCGGCGTACTGGGCGCCCTTCTCGGCGTCCGATTGGGCCGGGTTGATGTTGGCGAATTGGGAGAGGACGACCGGTTTGGGGCGAACCTCGGGCCGTTCCAAGTAGAGGCGCAGGAAGCGCAGGGCGCCGTTGTAGTTCTCCATTTCCGCCCGAGTCGCCCAGTAGACATGGCAGCAGACAAAGTCGGCGGCGGTCAGCGCGTCCCGGCAGTCGTTCAGGAACACCTCATCGGGGACGACGGGAGCCAGGCCGGGCAAAGAGGGGCCCGCCGGGGCCAGGCCGGGGAAGCCCACCCGCAGGGGGGGCCCGAAACGGCGGCGCAACTCCTCCGCCACAGCGACGAACCATGCGGAAAAGGCGGCGGGCGAATCCCAGGAGACGCCGTAACCGCGTTGAGCCGTGTTGGGCTCCCCGTGGATTTCAAAATCGGTGACGCCTTCGCGGAGGAACGCGGCTACCAGAGGAGCGAAGTCCTCCACGAACCTATCCGGCGGGGTCGGCTCCGTGCCGGGCCGGGGGCTCAGCAGTTGGACCAGGAAGCGCTGAATCCCCAGCCCCCGGTAGGCCCCCAGGTCGGACACCGGGTTGACTCCTGCCCGCAACCGTACCGCTTCCACGGCGGCCTGCTGAAGGACTGCCAGGTCTGCCGGGCGAACCGGGCCTTCTCCGGCCGTCACTCCTGCTTTGGCGAAACTCATGGTCGGCCTCCCCTGAGGACACGGAGAAGAGGTTTTGGGGCGGCGGCCCTCGGCCGTCGCCCCTACCCTCCGTCAGGCAAAAAGGGATACGAAGGCAAACTGCTCCACGTCCACCAGTCCCTGATCCGTCAACTTCAGCGCCGGGATGACTTCCAGGGGCAGGAAACTCAGCGTCATCAACGGGTCTGGCAGAGCCGTCCCCAGCGATCGCGCCGCCTGGGTCAGATTGTCCATCTGAAGACGGACCGTCTCTACGGGCTGGTCCGACATCAGGCCGGCGACGGGCAATGGCACGGTGGCCAGTATCTGCTCCTCCACCGCGACGGCCAGGCCGCCGCCCATCCGGGCCACCGCGCGCGCGGCGGTCATCATAGAGACGTCGTCGCAACCGGCGACAATGAGGTTATGGGCATCGTGCCCCACGCTCCCCGCCAGGGCCCCCCGACGAAGCCCCAACCCCTGCACAAAACCGAGCCCCACGTTGCCGGTCCCCCGGTGCCGCTCTATGACGGCCAGTGTCAGGATGTCCCGCTCCGGATCGGCTATGACCTCCCCGTCCCGCACGGGGAGTTCCTCCACCCGGTGCTCCGTCAGGACCTGGTCGGGGATGACGCCGATGATCCGTACCCGAACGCTCCGGGCGCCTGCGTCCGGTGCCCCGATCCGCAGGGAGACCCGGTCCCAGTCCACCCGCACCGTCTCCCGCACCGGCGAATCGTCCGCCAGCGGTTCGTCCCATCGGCCCACCGGCTCTCCGGCCTGGGCCACCAGATGACCGGCGGAAAAGACCATCTCCGGGCGGAATTTTTTCAGGTCCGAGAAGACCACCAGGTCGGCCCGCAGGCCCGGGGCGATAGCTCCCCGGTCACGCAGGCGGAACCACTCGGCCGCGTTCAGGGCGGCCATCTGGATGGCCGTCACCGGGTCCAGCCCTTCAGCGACCGCCATCCGGATGAGGTGGTCCAGATGCCCCTCATCCAGCAGGTCGGCCGGATGGCGATCGTCGGTGCAGAAGGCGCATCGGCGGCTGTTTTGGGGGGTGATGGCCGGTATCAGGGCCCGCAGGTTTTTTGCCGCCGTGGATTCCCGGATAAAGACCCGCATGCCCAGGCGGAGTTTCTCCAGCATCTCAGCGGCGGTGGTGCACTCGTGGTCCGAACCGGGACCGGCGCCCACGTATGCCTGAAGCCATTTCCCGCTGATCCCCGGGGCGTGGCCATCTATCACCTGTCCCCGAAACGACTCCACTTTTGCCAGCACGTCGGGGAAACCCAGGACCAGGCCAGGGACATTCATTAATTCGGCCAACCCCAGAACGCGAGGGAGATTCGCCAATGGCTGGAGGTCGGCCGCGCTCAACTCGGCGCCAGCGGTCCCCATTGTGGTGGCCGGTACGCAGGAGGGAAGGTTCACGTAGACGGTTAACGGCAGACCCTCCGAGGCCTCCAGCATATAGCGAATCCCGGCCGTCCCGGCCACGTTGGCAATTTCGTGAGGGTCGCAGACAACCGTCGTCGTCCCCCGAGGCACGACAGCACGGGCGAACTGATACGGGGTCACCATAGAGGACTCTATGTGGACATGGGCATCTATCAGGCCGGGGCAGACGTAGCGACCTCCCAGGTCTATTTCCTGGCGGCTCTCATATCCACTCCCGATGCCGACGATATGACCATCGGCAATCGCGACATCGGCCTCCATAATTTCGGCCGTGTACACATTGATGACCCGTCCGTTTCGGAGCACCAGTTCGGCTGGCTCGTCACCCCGCGCGATAGGGAGAAATCGGGTCAGTTCCATCGGATACCTCCTCGGATTTGTGCCTGAAATTCTGCCTGCCGAAAGACACAACTCCTCCCCTCCGTCCACACCCCCTATTCCTGCCATGTCGGCCGGTTTCTCCTCCCATATATGACCTCTTCCCCGCTCCATGCCCCGTTTCGGATGTGGATAAACCGCCGATTTCTGTGGATAACTCCAGCTACCTGTGGATAACCCCTTTGGACGTGGCGACTCTTTTCAAAGAACTCGCCCTCCCCCGATGGTCTCTCTTCCGGGTCCTTTCACTGTTTTCCCACGTCTATCCCCGTCCTCCGAAAACAGTATCTGCTTTCCCATCCCCCACTAATACACCCTGTCAGTCCCCGCTACACAAGGATTGGGACTCTTTCACCCCACTCGTCCGGTTATCCACAAATCCACAGGCGCTATGATGACTACGGACAAAAGGGCAGAAAAGTACTATAGGTTGATCATTGCGAATACCCCATGCGTTGAGCGCACTCGGACAAATCAGAAACTCTGGTGATCGTTGCGCGGGCGCGAAGCGCCCGAAGCAATCTTTAGAAGCGATGGGAGATTGCTTCGCCCTTCGGGCTCGCAATGACGGTTGGGAGGTCATTGCGAGTTTGGTTGGCCGAACGACGGAGATGGGTGGTTCACGCTTCGGGCTCGCAATGACGGTTGGGAGGTCATTGCGAGGGGCGATAGCCCCGAAAGCCTGCCACGAGCAGAGCGTGGTGGCAATCCCCATATAGTGGTGGGGGGATTGCTTTGCCCTTCGGGCTCGCGATGACCTTTCGCCGTCTGCAGCGGCTCGCAATGACCTCTGGCGAAACAAGGGAGAGAACAGGAGATGCTCTCTCATCGCAACAATGCCACTGCGAGAGCTGAGTACGTGAATATCCCAATGCCATTGAGCACTCCTCCGAGCGCCCACCATGCCAGATGTTTTCGCCGTTCCAACCAGGCCAGAAGCAGACAAATCGTCGCGATGATCAAAGCAAAGGAGAGGATAACCCACAGGCTCACATGACCAATCATCCGGGCATCCAGATACCGCCACGCATGGGCCTGGTAGGCCATCTCCTCATACCAGGAGTGGACGAGAGTACCTCCCGCCGTGATGAGCGCTGTGGTAAGGCCGGTGCCAAGTCGGGGACGTAGCCGGAGGAAAAGATACCCCAGTTGCAGGAAAGCGAACCCCCATCCGGCAACGATGTAATCAGGGGTGTCCAGCACTTTGAATAGTGAATAGTCGTAGATCAACGTGCGGACCACCCGGGCATGGTAGAAGTCGGTCAGCAGTTGAGGGAGATTACAGGCCAGGGCAAAAACCAGCAGCCGCAGAAACAGAGGATTCCGGCTGATTCCGATGTAAACCAGGTAAAGGGCCACCATGAGCCATGCAATGAGGGAAAACATCCATGGCCACCGAAAAAGGAGCCCGGTGAGAGAAACCCCGATGACAACCAGCGCCATAGAGATGCCAACCAGAAGGTCAGTGCGACGATTCATCCCTCTCCCCCGCAAGGAAGTCTTGAACAGTCTGAAGCGTTGTGTATGCAGGTTGCCAGTTCAGTTCCCGGCGGGCTTTCTCGTTGCTGGCTACAAGAGGGAACCGGGTCAGGTTGACCTGACCGGGATGGGTGACACAGTCCATCTGCTCTATCTGCCAGAGAAGGCCAAAGACCAGACGGGCGACAGGCCAGAGGAAGTTCATCAATTGCTTCCCCGCCCTGCTCCAGATCTCCCGCCAGGGAAGCCAATCGTCGGGGGTCGCATTGAAAGGTCCCCGGGCATCGCTTTGTAGGCTTTTCTCTATCAAATCCACAAGGTCGTCCTCATGGACAAACTGACCGGGAGCGCGTCCTCCATCAACAATAACCGCGCGGGGGCGTCGGAGAAAGTCTGCCAGAGGCCCCCGGGCGCGGGGTCCGAGAATCCCCGGAGGACGCAATATGATGCATGCAGTTTGCGGATGTTCTTTTGAGAACTCCTGACAAAGTCTCTCCACCTGGCCTTTATGCACACCGTAGGGGTAGGTGGGATTGGGGCGGAGGGGATGCTCCTCAGTCAACGGGATGGGGTTATCGGACCAGGCACCATAGGCCACGATGCTGGAAAGAACGACCAGGCGACGAATTCTCGCTTCCCGGCAAGCTCTCAAAACGTTGGCTGTTCCGCCTACATTGACCTGTTCCATCAGGGCCAGGCGGCGAGGATGGGGAAAGAGGATGAACGCGGCGTGAACCAACGTGTCTATCCCATAGTGCCGAAGGATTTCTCCCAGCGCCGGGTCGCGAATATCCAGCGTTTGGAAGACTCCATTGGGGGGAGGAGGTGTTTCCAGGGGCTGGATATCCAGACCAACGATTTGCTCTACGTTGGGGTTGGCTCCCAGTCGGGCCATCAACCGCTGGCCCACGTATCCTGCTGCCCCGGTAACCGCGACGTTCATCCTTTCCTCCCCGATTTCTGAGACGGAGCTGACTCGTTCCGGCCTGTGGACCGGGCCAATCGGTTGTAGAGTGTCCGCAGGTTGGCCGCATGAAGACGGGGGGCTTCTCCGTTGAGCGCCACGCGGGGAACGCCGCATTTCTCCACGTCGGTTTTGAGGAGGGTGGCCCGGCGCCGTTCGTTGTGCACCGCTTCGGCCGCAATCCGCTGAATGGTTTCCAGATACGCGATGTTGGTCCGCAGCGCATCTTTGACCTCCCCCCGCAGAATGACCTCCCCGTGTCCCTGAACAATGCTTTCGGGTTCTATGGCCTGGATTTTCCGGAGCGATTGTTTCAGCATCTCCGGATCACCGTCCACAATGGTGGGAATGGGCATCATGGCATCTCCGGCGAAGAGCACCAGGTCTTCTTCCACATAGATGGAGATGCCATCGTCGGAGTGGCCGGGGGTCTCAAAGATGCGCAGTGTCTTACCCCCCAGGGAGATGATCATTTCTCCCTGATCCAGCACGATGTCGGGCAGGCGGAGGGTGACATTCTCCAGGAGGTCCGGTGCTTCCACCCGCGCGGCTTCCAGTCCCTCTTCCCCGGACGTGAGCAGGTGTTCGCGGCAGCGCGCGTGGGCGATAATGGGGACATCGGGGAACAGGCAAGCTCCGTAAATGTGGTCGGCGTGGTAGTGGGTGTAGATGATGTAACGGAGGCCGGCCGGCGCCCGACGAGACAGGAACTGGAGGATGGCCTGGGTCTCTATCGGAAACGGGAGCGTATCCACCAGGACAGCTCCCGCTGGGGTCACGATGACGCCAGCGGTGACCTGGGTATAGAGATCGCTGGTAAAGAGGTAGATGTCGGCGGAGACCCGTTCCTGGAGCATGGTTCTCTTCCTTAGCCTGCTGTTTGTAGAGGGGAAGAGGGGCACTGATGCCTCCGATCTCTCCCCTGGGGAAGACAAAAAGATGATAGCATAAACCGGAGGGGGTGTCAAGCCGCCGCCAGTGAGGTTCGGACGTGAGTTCGGACAGGGGGATTTGCAAGATTTCCTCACCCTACCCCCAGCGGCTTCGCCGCTACCCCCTCCCCTCTCCTGACCCTCGGTCAGGAGAGGGGAGGGGGTGGCCCGAAGGGCCACGGCCCGAGCAAAGTCATCGCGAGCGGAGC
>JACIWQ010000010.1 GCA_014360895.1 Thermoflexales bacterium
CCGCATTTCTTCCCCCGGGGGGGGCACCCCCCCCCCCCCCCCCCCCCCACCCCCCCCCCCCCCCCCTTTGTGGGTGTGGGCCGGGGCCGGGGGAGGGGTGAGGGCACTACCCTTCCCACAGCAAGCGCAGTGCGGATTTTGCCTTATTGCGATTTTCCCTTAAAGTCCATTCACACAGAGAACACGGAGAACACCGAATCATGCAGACGCGGCATGCCGGAACACCCTCACTTTTCTCGCGGTACAAATGATGATATAATGCCCAGCCGGAATACCAGGGACTTCCAGCCCGAACGAGGTGACCTCTATGCGTAAGCCGTTCATCGCCGGCAACTGGAAAATGCACAAGACCATAGACGAAGCGGTTGCGCTGGTGACCGAACTGCGCGGCCTGCTGGAGGGCGTGGAGGGCATAGAAATCGCCGTCTGCCCGCCATTCCCCGCGCTGGAGGCGGTGCGGCGGAGCCTGGCGGGCTCCCCCATCCGCGTGGGCGCACAGAACATGCACTGGGAGGAGGCCGGCGCTTTCACCGGCGAGGTCTCTCCCCGCATGCTGGTGGGCCTCTGCGATTGCGTCATCATCGGTCACTCGGAGCGGCGCACCCACTTCGGCGAGACCGACGAGATGGTGAACCGCAAACTGCGCGCCGCCCTGGCCCATCATCTCACCCCCATTGTCTGCGTGGGGGAGAACCTGGAGCAGAACCGGGCCGGGGAGACGGAACGGGTCGTCGGGGCCCAGGTGCGGGCCGCCTTCGCCGGGGTGGAGGCCGAAGAGGCCCGCCAGGTCGTCATCGCCTACGAGCCCATCTGGGCCATCGGCACCGGCGTCCCCGCCTACGGCCCGGATGCCAACCGGATCGTTCGTGACGCCATCCGCGCCGTTCTGGCCCAACTCTACGGGGACGAGGTCGCTCAGGCCATCCGCGTCCAGTACGGCGGCTCGGTGACCCCCGCCAACATCGCCGAATTTATGCAGGAGCTGGAGATAGACGGCGCGCTGGTGGGCGGCGCCAGCCTGCGCGCCCCCGACTTCGCCGCCATCGTCCGCCAGGGCCTGGAGGCGAAGCGGGGACGCGGATAAACCCGGACGCGCGCGGATTTCCTTTGAAACCCATGCACCGACTGCGCCTGCCTCTCTACCTGCTCACCGCCCTCGCGCTCCTGGTTTTCATCGGGTACCTGGTCGTCTTCCTGGACTACTCGGTGGCCCTCTTCCGCTGGCCGTACGACTACGACCAGGGGGAGGGGTTTGAACTCTACGACGCGGTGCTCTACCGCCAGGGGGAATGGCCGTATCGGGATAACAGCACTTTCCCGTTCTACGGTTCCAACTACCCGCCCCTCTTCCACCTGCTCATCGTCCCCCTTCTGGGGGTTTTCGGCCCGCGCCTGATCGCCGGACGCCTGGTCTCCTTCACGGCCACCCTGGCCACCGCGGCGACCATCGCATGGGTGGTGCGGCGGGAGGTTGGGGGACGGCGCGGCCCGGTCCCTCAGGCCGTCCCCATCCTGGCGGGCCTTTCCTTCCTGGCGGCCAACATCGTCTACCAGATCGGTCCCCTCTGCCGCCTGCACATGACGATGGTGATGTTTGAGACGCTGGCCGTGGCCGCCATCGCGCAGTTCCAGCACCCCCGCTACGGCGACCGGTACTTTCTCCTGGGCCTCTTCCTGTTGCTCTGCGCGGGGTACACCAAACAACTGGCCGTCTTCACCGTCGTCGCTGCGCTGGGGTTCGTCTTTCTGCGGGACATCCGCCGGGCGCTGGCGGGCGGGGCCGGCCTGGCGCTGGTCGCCGGAGGGCTCTTCCTGCTGATAGACCGCGCCACCGGCGGGCAGTGGACCGTCAACATCATCCACGCCAACGTCAACGAGTTTGATTACCGGCAGACGCTGGCCTTCCTGAACGGGTGGCTGCGGCTTCACCCCGTCCTCATCCTGCTGGCGACGGGGATGTTGGTGTGGGAACTGTTCTGGGACCGACTGTCGGTCTACAGCCTCTGGTTTCCGCTGGCGGTGGGGATGGGGCTCCTGAGCGGGAAGTGGGGGGCCGGACCGGCGTACTTCACCACGTCTATCGCGGCGGCCTGCGTCCTGGCGGGGCGGGCGCTGCTGCGGCTGACCGACGCGGTCTCCCGCCGCTGGCCCCGGTGGGAGAACGGGGTGGCCCTGCTGGTGCCCGTCCTCTTCCTCATCCAGGCCGCCTGCAACCTGCACCTGCCCACCGAGGGGCCGGTCTTCGGGCCGCTGGCGCGGGTGCTGGGCGTCGCCGACCGGACGATTCAGGGGGATTGCACCGTCTTCCCCTACTACGACAGCGGCGGCTACACCCAGTTGGGCCACCGGCTGACCGGAGCAGACTACCGGGCCGGGGAGCGGATTCTGGCCTACGTCCGGGATGCGGATGGGCCGCCGTTCAGCGAGGAGGCCGCCTTCAGCCTGCTGGCGGGCCGCCCGGTGGTGACCAACCCTACCCAGTTGCTGAACCTCTACAAGAACGGGTTACTGGACACCTCGGAACTGGTCCGCCGGATTGAGGCAGAGGAGTTCGGTGTCGTCGTCTTTCGGGCCCAGTTCTACCCGCCACCGGTCCTGGAGGCCATCGGCCAGCACTACCGGCCGGTAGAGCATATCTGCATGAACGGCTTTTACTACCACATCCTTCTGCCGAATCGGCGGCTCACCCGGTAGCAACGAGGGTTTTGCCGCCGACGGGCCGGGAAGGAAAGGAGCACCGATGGGAGATGAGGTCGCTGCCTTCCGTTGCTCGGGATGCGGAAGTACCCTGCTCATCCCCAATCCGGATGGGACGCTGACCTGTGCCTACTGCGGCACGACCTACGAGATCACCGGACGCGCCTGTCCGGAATGCGGGGCCGTCAACCCTCCGGAGGCGGAACACTGCATCCGTTGCGGACGAGTCCTGGACCTGGTCGGGCTCATTCTCCAGAGCCGCCTCCAAACCACCCGGGAGCGGCTGGAACAGGTCCGTGCGGAAGCGGCACGGCTCAAGGAAGAGTCCGAGGCCGCATCCCAGGAGCGGCTGCGGAGGTGGTGGGCAGAGGAGGAGGAACGGCGGCGCGCGCTGGCGGCCGCCCAGGCCGAACGGGACCGGCAGGAGCGGATGTTGCTGACCGGGGCGCTGGTCTTCGCGGCCATCGTCATCCTGGGGATTCTCATTTACCTGCTGGTGACCGCGCTCTCCGCGCCCTGAGGGCATCTCCTTCTTCGGGCTCGCGATGACGGCCAGGGGGGCATTGCGAGGGGCGATAGCCCCGAAAGCCTGCCACGAGCAGAGCGTGGTGGCAATCCCCAGAAGCGGCAGGGAGATCGCTTCGCCCCCTTCGGGGGCTCGCGATGACGGCCGGGGGGGCATTGCGAGGGGCGATAGCCCCGAAAGCCTGCCACGAGCAGAGCGTGGTGGCAATCCCCAGAAACGGCAGGGAGATCGCTTCGCCCCCTTCGGGGGCTCGCGATGACGGCCGGGGGGTCATTGCGAGGGGCGATAGCCCCGAAGCAATCCCCATTTAGGTGACGGTCACCTCGGAGGTGACCGTCACCTAAAGAGCCGGACGCACCCGGCCCGTTCCCTTGTTTGACAGTAACCCGATTACCGTTATAATGGAGCAAAACCCTATCCGATACAACCCATCAGGAGAAACTGCCCATATGATAGACCTGACCATCCATAGAGCCGGATTGGAGCGAGCTGTCCAGCGAGCCCGGGAGCGGGGCATCGTCATCCCCACCTTCGCCCAGATGAAGGACCCCAGCCGGATCCCCGAAACCATTCGCGCCCGCCTGCGGGAAGTCGGCCTCTGGGATGTGAACCCTCTCAACCTGTTCCGCATCACCTGGAAAAATGAACCGGTCCCCTTCGGCGGCGGGTTTGGGGGGGTGAATTATCTGGAGTTCCCACCCGCCCTCACCGGAGTCCCTGCCCGTATCATCGCCCTGGTAGGCAAGTGGTTCCCCACCGGCGCCCACAAAGTCGGAGCGACCTTCGGCTGCCTGGTCCCCCGGCTGGTCACCGGACAGTTTGACCCCACATACCATAAGGCCGTCTGGCCCTCCACCGGTAACTTCTGCCGGGGTGGGGCCTACAACTCCGCCCTTCTGGGCTGCGAATCCATCGCCATCCTGCCGGAGGAGATGAGCCGGGAACGGTTTGAGTGGCTCTCCCGCCTGGCCGGAGAGGTCATCGCCACGCCGGGCTGTGAGAGCAACGTTAAAGAGATTTTTGATAAATGCTGGGAACTGCGTCGGACCCGTCCCGAGGTCTTCATCTTTAACCAATTTGAGGAGTTCGGCAACTACCTCTGGCACTACGAAGTGACCGGCCACGCGATGGAGGAAGTGCTGGCACGGGAACTGGGGCCGAAGGGGACCTACCGGGGCGTCGTTCTGACCACCGGCTCGGCGGGCACCATTGGCTGCGGGGACTACATGAAGCAGGTCTTCCCCACCAGCAAGGTCGCCGCCAGCGAGGCACTCCAGTGCCCCACGCTCCTGATGAACGGCTTCGGCGGCCACCGTATTGAGGGCATTGGCGATAAACACGTCCCCTGGATTCACAACGTCAAAAACACCGACCTGGTGATGGCGATAGACGACGCCGCCTGCCTGGCGCTGGTCCGCCTCTTCAACGAACCGGCCGGGCGGGCCTACCTGGTGCGACAGGGCGTGCCGGAGGCGCTGGTGGAACGGCTGGACCTGCTGGGCATCTCCGGCATTGCCAACCTGCTCTCCTCCATCAAGTTCGCCAAATGGTACGAACTGGGCGAGCACGATGTGGTCCTCACCGTCCTGACGGACTCTATGGAACTCTACGGGAGCCGGCTGGTGGAACTGCGCCAGGAGCGGGGGGAGTACACCGAAATGGACGCGGCGGCGGACTACCACCGCTATCTGCTGGGGTGCACGGTGGACTTTATGGCCGAACTGGGCTACTGGGAACGGCGCCGCATCCACAACCTGAAGTACTTCACCTGGGTGGAGCAACAGGGGAAGACGGCGGAGGAACTCCAGGCCCAGTGGTACGACCCGGACTACTGGACAGGCATCCAGCGGCAGGTAGCGGAGATAGACGCCCTGATTGAGGAGTTCAACGCCCGCGTGGGGCTGATGTAAACACAATGGGTGGCCGCGCCTTGTCGCGGCCACCCGTTCTATGGATTGCCGATGGCCGGGAATCGCGCTGTTTACGAAGACGCACTCCGACAGGGAGCTGCTCGGGCCTGGGAGCAGCGCTGGGAGGAGGCCATCGCGGCCTACCAGCAGGCCCTGGCCGAATTTCCGGATGAACCGGACGCGCTGAGCGGGTTGGGCCTGGCCCTGGCTGGCGCCGGACGGGTGGAAGAGGCGTTGCCCGTCCTCCAGCGCGCCGCTGACCTGGCTCAGGAAAATCCGGTCCTCCGGGAGCAAGTAGCTCAGGTACTGGAGCGACTGGGGCGCCTGGAGGAAGCCGCCCAGTCTTACCTCCAGGCTGCCGACCTCTACCTCCATCAGCAGGCATCCGGTCTGGCCGTGGAGCGCTGGAAGGATGCTCTCCGGGTTGACCCCTCCTGTATCCCTGCCCACGTCAATCTCCTGCGCGTCTATGTGGGGCAGGGGAAACACCACGAAGCCATCTCCGAGTATCTGGCCCTGGCGACCCTCTACCGCGATCGGGGTGAGACCGAGAAGGCCATGGAACTCTGCCAGTACGCCCTGAAACTGGACCCGCGCCATCCGGACGTTCTGGCGCTATTGGACGCGCTCCGTTATGGAGTCCCAACGACCGTGGGGACGGGGCCGCTGGCGGAGCTCTTCCCGGAGGAACGGCCCGAGGCGCCATCGGAGGGAGGAAACCCCGTGGAGACGGCCCGGCGCGCGGCACTGGCCCAACTGGCCGAAGTGGTCTTTGAGGAGGCGCCGCCCCATACCGGCCCCCTGATCCTCCGTCCCCTCTCCAAACGGGAAATAGATACCCTCATCAGCCGGGGGATTGATGCCCAGGAACGGGGTGACATAGACGAAGCTATCGCCTGCTACGAAGAGGTCCTGAGGGGTGGTGTCATTGAGCCGGCAGTCAATTTCAACCTGGGGCTTCTGTATCAGCAAAAACTACAATTTGAGGAGGCGATTGCCCAGTTCCAGCAATCCGTCTCCAGCCCCCAGTACCGGCTGGGCAGCTTTTTTGCTCTGGGAGAGTGCTACCGGGCACTGGGGCGCATAGATGAGGCCCTGACCCACTTCCTGGAAGTACTCAAAATCGTGGACCTGAGCACCGTCCGGCAGGACCAGGCGGATGACCTGATTCGCCTGTACGATGAACTGGCCCACACCTATGCCGCGCGCGGGGAGCGAGAACAGGCCGTGGAGTTCATCAACACGCTGATTTCGTTCCTCAGTGCGAAGGGGTGGGAAGACAAGGTCCTTCAGGCCCGGCAACGGTTAGACCTGCTTTCCCGTGAAGGGCCGGTCATGAGCCTGGCCGAGATGCTGACCGTCCCGGGCTCGGAACGGGTCATTCAGTCCATCGGCCTGGCCCAGGAGTATCTGCGGCGCAACATGCCCCGGGCGGCGATGGATGAACTGATGATCGCCCTGGAACGGGCCCCGGCGCTCCTCCCCGTCCACCGTCAGATTGGAGAAACCCTGGTCGCGATGGGGCGGACGGAACAGGCGGTGGGAAAATTCCTGGCCATCGCGGATACATACCGCGTCCGGGGGAACTTCTCCCAGGCGGTCGCGATGTACGAGCGGGTTCTCCGTCTGGCGCCGATGAACATCACGGCTCGTCTCAAGTTGATAGACCTCCTGGTCAGCTTGGGGGAGATTGACCGGGCCCTGGAGCATTACCTGGCTCTGGGGGATGCCTACTACCAGATGGCTCAACTGGACCAGGCGCGGGAGAAATACAACGAGGCATTGCAACTGGCCCCGCGCGGGAGCCCCGAGCGCCGATGGGAGGTCAAATTCCTCCACCGAATCGGCGATATTGACCTGCAACGGGTGGAGTGGCGGCGGGCAATGTCCGTCTATGAGCGCATTCGGGACCTCGCCCCGGATGATGAGAAGGCGCGCTTCACCCTGATGGACCTCTACGAGCGGATGGGGCGGCCGGATCGGGCACTGGCGGAACTGGATGGCCTGCTCCAGCATTATATGCAGGCCGGGAAAGCCCAGAAGGCCGTCTCTATCCTGGAGAAGCTGGTGCAGGAGAAACCGGACGGGATTCCCTTACGGGCCCGCCTGGCCCAACTCTACCTGAATACGGGGAGGAGAGAGGACGCGCTGCGGGAACTGGACATCCTGGGGGACCTGCAACTGCAGGCCGGGAAAGTGAAAGACGCCATCGCGACGGTTCAGGTCATCCTGCGGCTGCGCCCGCCCAATGCCGAGGCCTACCGTCAACTGCTGGAGCAACTCCAGGCCGGACAAATCCCGGGATAGGAGCCCAGGGCAACGAGGCGTCGCCCTTACCGCCATACCACCTCTTCCCGCTCCGGCCCGACCCCGATCAGGGTAACGGGCACACCGACCGTCTCCTCTATCCGTTCCACGTAGGCCCGCGCGGCCACCGGCAGGTCCTCCCACCGGCGGGCCGAACGAATCTCTTCATCCCAACCGGGCAGTTCCTCATACACCGGCTGCCAGCGGGCCACCTCCTCTGCCCCCCACTCGCCGGGAAAGCGGAAAATCCGCTCCCCGCCCCGTTCGTACGCGACGGCCACTCTCAGCGGATGAATTCCGGTCAGCACATCCAGTTTGGTCAGCGCCAGTTCCGTCAATCCGTTGACCTGGGCAGCATAGCGCAGGATAGGGAGGTCCAGCCAGCCACAGCGCCGGGGACGGCCCGTGGTGGTGCCGTATTCTCCCCCGGCCTCCCGGATGCGCTCGCCGACGGCGTCGGTCAGTTCGGTGGGGAAGGGCCCGGCGCCCACGCGGGTCGTGTAAGCTTTGGCGACGCCGATGACCCGCGTCACCTCTTGCGGCCCAAAGCCCAGCCCCGTCAGCGCCCCGCCCGCCACGCAGGAGGAACTGGTCACATACGGGTATGTGCCGTGATCCAGGTCCAGCAGGGTCCCCTGGGCCCCTTCGCAGAGGACGGTCTGACCGGCCGCCAGCGCGCGGGCCACCAGTTCGGAGCCATCGGTGAGATAGGGGCGGAGCCGCCGGGCCAGGGCGACGGACTGGGTCACAATCTCGCCGACCGGCAGCGGCTCCAGGCCGTAGTGTTCCTGGAGCAAGCGGTTGTGAGCTTCTACCAGCGCCACTACCCGCTCGCCGAACTCCTCCGGGTCGGCCATGTGGCCGGCGCGCAGGCCGACGCGGGCGGCCTTATCGGCATAGACGGGGCCAATGCCCCGGCGGGTGGTGCCGATGGCCTCCTGCCCCCGCGCCGCCTCCCGCGCGCCGTCCAGCGCGCGGTGGGTGGGCAGGATGATGTGGGCCGCGGCCGCCAGTTTCACCCGCTCCGGCCCCACATCCACCCCCAGCGCGGCCAGTTCGTCCAGTTCCGCTGCCAGTTGGATCGGGTTGACCACCACCCCGGCTCCGATCAGGCAGGTGACATGGGGGTGCAGGATGCCGGAGGGGACCAGATGCAGGCGGAGAACGTGGCCCTGGGCGACCACCGTATGGCCGGCGTTATCGCCGCCATTGTAGCGGGCGACGATATGGGCCTCCCGGGCCAGGTCGTCCACCACCCGCCCTTTCCCCTCATCCCCCCACTGAGCCCCGACAACGATGATGGCTGGCATCGGGGTCCTCCTTTCGTTCAGAACGCGGCCCTTTTTCATACCGGTTGCCCGGCAGGATCAACCCGCCCGCAGCGGGCAGCGGGCCGGACTTCCGGGCCCTATTCTACCGGCTCCACTACCTGTGGGGTAACGCTGACGCCGCAGTATGGGCAGACCGCCCAGTGGAGTTGTAGGGGGCGCTTGCAGGCCGGGCAGGCCTGTTTGAGGCGGGTATGGCAGACGGGACAGAGGATGTAATCCGACTTGGCCCGCGCGCCGCAGCCGGGGCAGGTTTCGGGCTCCTCAATGGCCTGCAGAAGCGCCTCCTGTTCCAGCGAGCGCTCGTAGGCCTCCGCCAGCGTCTCGCGCGGGCGCAGCATCAGGTATACGATGATCCCGAAGAGAGGAATGAGCGCCACCAGCAGCGTGGCGACAATCCATGCCAGGACGTCCCGGGAACGGGCCCGCATGTCCCGGAAGGTCCAGATAATGGCCCCGCCATGCAAGGCGGTGAAAACGACACCAGCGCCCAGCGCCAGCCAGAAGACGAGTTTTGCCAGGGTATCCAGAAGGCCTTCCATACGTCGCTCCTTATTGGTTTGCCCCAATGGGGATATTATACCATTGATTCAGCGCTGGGCAACTGGACAAAGGTGGCAGGTGCATTTCAGTTTTATGGCGAGTTGTGGTAAAATAGAAAAATAAAGATAATAACGGTCAACCAGAGACAGCCAGGAGGGAGCAATGAACCGCCAACGGGAACGAATTAAGGCACAACTTCTCGCCGAAGTCGGGGAGATGATAGACGAGGTGTTGGACTGGGAGGAGGGGCATCCTGCCCCCACTCTGGTGGAGATTGAGGAAGTCGTGCTGAAGCTGCGCCAGAGGGTGGCCCAGCGAGTGGCCGAGGCTCTGATAGAGCAACAGGAAATGGCGCGGCCGGTGCCGGGGCCAGCTTGCCCGGAGTGTGGGCAGGAGATGCGGTACAAATGGAAAGGCCAGGTGACCGTGGAGAGTCGGGTCGGGCCATTGAACATTGAGCGAGGGTATTATTACTGTGAACGCTGTCGCAGCGGTTTTCCCCCTCTGGGCCAGCAACTGGGGCTGAGGGACCTCCATTGGAGTGAGGGGGTGGTGAAGGACGTGGTCTGGTTGAGTGCGTTGATGCCCTACGAACAGGTGGCCGAAGTGATGGAACGGTTGGGGCAAGTGGGGATTTCGGCCTCTACTTTGCGGGCCCAGGGATGCGTTGGAGTCGGGCGGGTGCAGAGCGGCTTCTCCCTGTCCGGGTTGCTGTGATGAGCGGCCGCTTTGATCAACTATGGCCGCAAGTCTACTCTTGCTCATAAATCTACTCTTTGCCATAGAACTGAAATGCACCTCGTTCTTTGTTCTTTCGGGGGGGCGGGGTGTGTTCCAAATTTGTCGGGCCTACGCCACCGTAACGCCGGCTGCCAGGCCGGTTCGGTACAGGCTGACAGCCTATGCTACGTTAGGTGGCGGGAGATTGCTTCGCCGCCTCCGGCGGCTCGCAATGACGGCCACAGGGTCATTGCGAGGGCACGGAGTGCCCGGAGCAATCTCCAAAGGTGGCGGGAGATTGCTTCGCCCCTTCGGGGCTCGCAATGACCCTCGCAGAGAGGGGCGGAGAGAGCGCGCGAAGGGGTCGGCGCAGGCCGACCGTCGGCAGAAGTGCCCCGGAAGGCCGATTGCTAATCGGCGCCAGGGCGCGGTCCGGCCAGTTTGGCGCTCCTCCATCTCTGGGGTATAATAGTCCCCAGATTCATGGGGGTTCGGTAACGATTCGGCGTCATCCCTCTCGGCGCAAGGCCACGCCCCGAAGGGTTGCTTCGCTCCGCTCGCGATGACATTACTCGCCCGAGGCGCCGCTGGGGGTGGGGTGAAGGCTGAACAGTTACGAACTTCACTATCACATGGAGGGAAAAACCATGCCCGCTATAGAAATCCGCCCCGGCATTTTCTGGA
This sequence comes from Thermoflexales bacterium, assembly GCA_014360895.1. GTDB lineage: Bacteria > Chloroflexota > Anaerolineae > B4-G1 > DUEL01 > SpSt-77. Next base: position 10,716 of record JACIWQ010000010.1, read on the forward strand.
TCGGCGTCAACGACCGGACGACCGACCTCTTTGAGGGCTACTGGCCCATCACCCAGGAGGGCGTCTCCTACAACGCCTATCTGGTCAACGGCGAGAAGAAGGCGCTCATTGACCTGGCGAAAGGACTGAAGACCGACGAGTTTCTGGCCCAGATTGCCGACGTCACCGACCTGGGCCAACTGGACTACATTGTCATCAACCATATGGAGCCCGACCACACGGGCATCCTGGGCATCCTGCGGCAACTGGCCCCTCAGGCCGTCATCCTGGGGACGGCGAAGACCAAAGAGATGGTCGCCGCCTTCTACCAGGTTACCGAGAACGTGCGCGTGGTAGAAGACGGCGAGACGCTCCCGCTGGGCCCCCATGTCCTCCAGTTCTTCCATACTCCCTTTGTCCACTGGCCCGAAACCATGATGACCTACGAGACGACCCAGCGAGTGCTTTTCTCCTGCGACGGCTTCGGGGGGTACGGCGCACTTCAAGGAGCCATTTTTGACGACCAGTATGCCGACCTCTCCTACTATGAACGGGAAGCCCTGCGGTACTACGTCAACATTGTGGCCGTCTTCAGCCGACCGGTGCTGCGCGCGCTGGAGAAACTGAGCGGGATTCCCATAGACGTGGTGGCCCCATCCCACGGGCTGGTCTGGCGGCAGGACCCCAGGCGGATTATAGAACTCTATCGCCGGTGGGCCAGCTACGCCACGGGCGAGGGCGACCCCGCCGTGACGCTCCTCTACGGCTCTATGTACGGCAACACAGAAAAAGTGATGAACGCCGTGGCACAGGGGGTCTCCCGGGCCGGGGTGCCGGTGGAGGTGTACGACGTCGCTCGGACCCACATCAGTTACATCCTGCCGGCCCTCTGGCTGAACCGGGGGGTCATCGTCGGCGCGCCGACCTATGAAGGCGGACTTTTCCCGCCTATGGCCCACGCGCTGGACGTCGCCGCCCGTAAGCGCATCCAGAACCGCAAGGCGGCCTACTTCGGGAGTTACGGCTGGAGCGGCGGCGGGGAGCAGGAATTCCGCCGTCTGGCCGAAACCATGAAGTGGGAAGTCCTGGACTCCTTTACCTTTCGGGGCGGCCCCACGGTGGATGACCTGAAGCGCGCGGAGGCCTTCGGCGAAAACTTCGCCCGCCAGGTGGCCCAGAATCCCGCCCGGTCGCAGTCCGGATGAGAACTCGCGGCTCTCTGGGAGACAAAAACGGGCCCGTCAACCCTCGTTCCCGCCAGGTCGCGCGGGCTCTGGTCACGGCGGTGGGGGTGGCCGTTCTGACCGTCGGATGTGGGGCACCTGTCCCTTCCCCGACGCCGATGCCGTCTCCCCCGCCGTCTCCCACGTCCACGCCGCCTCCCACCCCCACGCCGACCCCGCTGCCCCCCGTCCCCCTGACCATCCGCTTCCCGGAGACGGTCTCGGCGCTGGAGGGGGTGACCGTCTCGGTGGAACTGCCGGGGCTGGCTGAACGGGACCCCCAGGCCCGGGTGTGGGCTCAGGTTTTCCCCCCGGGCTCCCAAGAACCGGTCTGGGAATCGCCGCTGGAAATGGCCGGAGACGGGATGTACGTCTCCCCCCGGCCGATCTACTTCCCGTTGGAGTCCGTCCCGGGCGACTGGCGGCTGTTCATTGAAATTCAATCCCATGTCCCCATCCGAGGGGGACGCTGGTTCCGTTTCCGGCAGGAGCCCCTCCCGCTCTGGGATTTGACGGGAGAGGTGCCTGAGGAAGTCTACCTGCCGGTGCCGCAACCGTTCGCCCGGGTCCAGCAAGAGGGGGACCGGGTCGCCGGAAGCCGGGCATGGCAGCGGGGCGGGGAGCGGTTAGAATTGTGGTGGGCCCCCGGCCCGGCGGAACCGCTGACGCTGGATACCGCATGGATGCTGGAAGAGGCCACCTTTCCGATCGGGGAGGCCGTAGAGGTCACCGCAGTGGAACCCGTAACGCGGGGGAAACGGCCGGGATTTCGCTTCTACGAACAGTGGCCGGGCGGACCGGCGGAGGCCCTGTTGCTCCAGGGCTCCAGCCGGTATCTCTATCTCCTGCGCGTGCGCGTCTCGGGCCGCGAGGCGCTGACGCCCCTGCTGCGGGAAATCCAGGCCGCGATGACGGTGAAATAGCCCTTTCGGGAAACGGCAGATATGGAAAACGATTTTGCGGAACTGCAACAACGGGTCACCGCCTGGAAGGCCCAATTGGGGCCGGACCTGGTCATTCTGGGCCACCACTACCAGCGGGATGAAGTCATCCAGTTCGCCGATTTCCGGGGGGATAGCCTGCAACTGGCGCGGGATGCCGTCCGCACCGACGCCCGTTACATCGTCTTCTGCGGCGTCCACTTTATGGCCGAAACGGCGGCCATCCTGGCAAAGCCCGGGCAGGTGGTGCTCATTCCCGATGCGGAGGCCGGTTGTTTCCTGGCCGACCGGGCCGACCTGCCCCTGGTGGAGGCGGCCTGGCGAGACCTGAGCTGGGTGCTGGATGTGGAGCGGGAAGTGATGCCGGTGACCTACATCAACTCGGCCGCCGTCCTGAAAGCGTTCTGCGGGCAGCGCGGCGGGATGGTCTGCACCTCTGCCAACGCCGGAAAGATTCTGGCCCGCGCGCTGGCGGAACGCCCCCGGGCCCTCTTCTTCCCCGACCAGCACCTGGGACGCAACACTGCCCGCCGGATGGGCATCCCGCCGGAGGACATCCTGCTCTGGGACCCCCGCCGCCCCCTGGGCGGGCACGACCCGGAGCACATCCGACAGGCCCGACTCTTCCTCTGGCCCGGTTGGTGCTACGTCCACACCCGCTTTCGGCCCGAACACGTCCGGGCGTGGCGGGAACGAGACCCTCAGATGCGGATCCTGGTCCATCCCGAATGCACCGAGGAAGTGGTTGCCCTGGCCGACGAGGTCGGCTCCACCTCTTACATCATCCGCCGGGTGGAGGAATCGCCGCCGGGAACCAAGTGGGCCATCGGGACGGAATTCAACCTGGTCCATCGCCTGGCCCGGGAACATCCGGAGCAGTTCATCGTCTCCCTCTCCGACGAGCCCCACTACTGCCGGACAATGAACCTCATCACGCTGGAGAAACTGGCCCGGGTCCTGGAGGGATTGGTGAACGGCGAGGCGATCAACCCTGTAGTCGTCCCGCCGGAGGTCGCCGAACCGGCCCGCCAGGCATTGGAGCGGATGCTGGAAATCAGATGAGTTTGTGGGGAGGGAAAGATGTGCGGCATTGTTGGCTATATCGGCCTGCGGAACGCCACCCCCATCATTCTGGAAGGACTGAAACGGCTGGAGTATCGGGGATATGATTCGGCCGGACTGGCAGTCCTTCAGTCCGACGGGACCATCGGAGTCCGGCGGGAGGCCGGAAAAATCGCGGCGCTGATGGAAAAAGTGCAGGGGGCGCCGGTGGACGGCCCCGTGGGCATCGGCCACACCCGGTGGGCCACCCACGGCCCGCCCTGTGAGCGCAATGCCCATCCCCACCTGGGCCCGGCCGGGGATGTGGCCGTCGTCCACAACGGCATCATAGAAAACTACCGCGCACTGCGGGAGGAACTGGAGGCCGAGGGCCACCGCTTCGCCTCCGACACCGACACCGAAGTCGTCGTCCACCTGGTGGAGGGGTATCTCGCGGGTGGCGCCTCCCTGGAGGACGCGGTGCGCCAGGCCCTCGCTCAGGTAAAGGGCGCTAACGCCTTCGTCTTCCTCAGCCGCCGCCATCCGGATCGCATTCTGGCCGTCCGGCTGGGCAACGCGGGCGGCCTCACCGTCGGCCTGGGCGACGGGGAGAACTTCGTCGCCTCGGACATCCCGGCCATCCTGGACCACACCCGCCGCATGGTCTTTCTGGAGGACCGCCAGATGGCCATCGTGACCCGCGAGTCCGTCCGCGTGGAGACGCTGGATGGGCGACCCGTCCCTCTTCGCCCCCACACCATCCCCTGGGACCCCGTCTCGGCGGCCAAGGAGCCGTACCGCCACTTTATGCAGAAAGAAATCTACGAGCAGGCCCGCTCGGTCACCGACACCCTGCGCGGCCGGGCCGACTTTGAGGCCGGACGGGTGCGATTGGAGGGGCTGACGCTCACCCCCGAAGAGGCCCGCCGTCTGGAGCGTATCGTCATCGTCGCCTGCGGCACCTCCGCCTACGCCGGCCTGGTGGGGAAGTTCATGCTGGAGGCGCTGGCCCGCATCCCGGTGGAGGTGGACTACGGCTCCGAGTTCCGCTACCGGGACCCGTTGCTGAACGGGCAGACGGCGGTCCTGGCCATCACCCAGAGTGGGGAGACGGTGGATACCCTGGCCGCGATGGAGGAGGCCCGCCGCAAGGGCGCCCGCCTCTGGTCCATCGTCAACGTCATCGGCAGCCAGGCCCACCGCATCGCCGACGGCTCCATCCTGATGCATGCCGGCCCCGAAATCGGCGTCGCTTCCACCAAAGCTTTCACCGCCAGCCTGGTGGACCTCTACCTGCTGGGCTGCTATCTGGGGGAACTGCGGGGCGTGCTGACCGGCAAGGACCTGCGGCGGCGGGTGGATGACCTGGCCCGTCTGCCCGACCTGGTGGGGCGGGTGCTGCAGCACGGCGACGAATACACCCAACTGGCCCAGACTTACTACGACCGGGAGCACTTCCTGTACCTGGGGCGGGGGATTAACTACCCGGTAGCGCTGGAAGGGGCGTTGAAACTCAAAGAGATTTCTTACATCCACGCCGAGGGGTATCCCGCCGGGGAGATGAAACACGGGCCCATCGCCCTGATAGACGAGCGGATGCCCGTCGTCGCCATTGCCGTGCGGGATTCGGTGTACGACAAGATGATCAGCCAGATAGAGCAGGTGAAGGCGCGCGGCGGTCGGGTGATCGCGCTGGCAACGGAGGGGGATACGGAGATCGGCCTCAAGGCCGACCATGTCCTGACCGTGCCGCCTACGCCGCCGCTGCTGGCGCCGGTGGTGAACGTCATCCCGATGCAGTTGCTGGCCTACCATATGGCGGTACGGCGGGGCTGCGACGTGGACCAACCCCGCAACCTGGCCAAATCGGTGACGGTGGAGTAGGAGGCCTCCGGTTTTTGCGGCGGGCGGCGAAGGGCCACGCTGAGGGCCACGGCCCGAGCCCTCGGCCCCGAAGGGCCTCGGCCCGAGGGGGCTTCCTCGCCCCGTGGGGCTCGCCCGAAGCGCCGCCCGCCGCTTCTTTTTCTCCCGTAACTGTCCAGCGGTTGTGGAGATTGCTTCTTCGCTCCGCTCCTCGCAATGACTAGCTGAATCGTTACTTTCTCCGGACTTGACACGTCGGCAGTTTTGTGGTACAATCATACCGACCGGTCGGTATACAAAAGGGGAGCGGCGATGCGAGGACGGGCCGAAGAGACGCGCGAACGGATTCTGGCGGCGGCAGAGGAGTGCTTTGCCCGCCAGGGGTACGACGCCACCGGTGTGGCCGAAATCTGCGAGCGGGCCGGGGTCAGCAAAGGGGCTTTTTTTCACCACTTCCCCACTAAGCAGGCCGTCTTCCTGGCACTGCTGGAGCGATGGCTGAAGGGGTTAGAGGAACAATTGACTACCCTGCGCGCCGGAGCCGCCACGGTCCCCGCCGCCATGATGCAGATGGCGGGGACAGCCCAGCAGGTCTTTGAGATGGCACGTGAGCGCCTCTTCATCTTCCTGGAGTTCCTCAACCGGGCCGCCCGTGACCCCCAGGTCTGGAAGGCAACAATCCAGCCGTACCACCGCTACCGGGAGTTCTTTGCCCGGATGATAGAGGCTGGCGTCGCTGAAGGGAGCCTGCGGCCGGTGGACCCCGAGGCTGCTGCCAGTGCCATTCTCTCTATGGCCATCGGGCTGGTCCTCCAGGCCACGATGGACCCTGAGGGGGCGGACTGGGGCGACCTTGTCCGTAAAGGCCTCCGGATCCTCCTGGACGGACTTCAGGGGTCGGAAGCCACAGGATGAGGGAGTGGTACGGTTCTTCCCGTAACGCCGGCCGCCAGGCTGGTGGAAAACGGCGAATCCGGTCGGCCCTGTGAGGCCAGACTCCGCGAATTGATGGAGAGAACAATGAGTCGGAACCTGATCATAGAGTTGCCCCCGGTCTCTGTGATCATCCCGGCCTATAACGAGGAGGCATTTCTGGGGATGACCATCACCGGAGTCCTGGAATCCGGGTTCCCCTGTGAGCTCATCATTGTGGATGACGGTTCCACCGATCAGACCTCTCAGATCCTGAAAGGTTTTGAGCCCCGGATCCGGGTGGTCCGACACCCGGTCAATCGGGGGAAGGGTGCCGCCATGGCCTCGGGGGTTCGGACCGCCGCCGGGGAAATCGTGGTGTTCTGTGACGCGCACGTGCTGGGGCTGAGGCAATACCATTTCCTCTCACTGGTTCTCCCCCTGCTTCAGGGGCCGACCCGGGCCGTTCTGGGTGTGGCGATGCCCCGGACGCCGCCCTTCCCGTGGCTCATTATGCCCATTCTGACGGGACAACGGGCTTATTTCCGGCGCGATCTGGAGCCTTTGCTGGTCACTATGGAACGTCTGGGCTACGGAGTGGAGACCTTCCTTTTCCGTTGCTTTCCTCTCCGGCAAACCGCGGTAGTGTTGCTGCCCGGTCTGATCCATCTGATTAAGCCTCAGTTTCTCTCGCCCCCCGCGGTGGCGAAGGGATACTGGCGGGAATCGGTGGAAATCCTGGGGACTTTGGCCTGGCTTGGAAAAGAGCACGGGACTGCGCTGCTGCGGAGGAAGATATGGCCGAAAGGAGGGTTCCCGAAGCCGTCCGTCTTCGCCTGAGTGTGGTCATCCCGACGCTCAACGAGGCCGTCTACCTACCTAATTTGCTGGACGCCCTGGCCGTCCAGACCCGCCCGGCGGACGAAATCGTCGTCGCCGACGCGGGGTCCACCGACGGGACTCCCGATATTGCCCGAAGATACGGCGCGCGGGTGGTGAAGGGGGGAACCCCGGCAGTCGGCCGGAATGCTGGAGCCGGGATCGCGACGGGCGACCTGCTCCTGTTCCTGGACGCGGACGTTGTCCCCCCGCCGGATTTCATAGAGCATGCTGTGGCGGAATTCCTGCGGAAAGGCTACGATGTAGCGACGGCGCGGGTGGTCCCGTGGGACGGCAGCCTGCTGGAGCGGGTGGCCCACGATATGGCGAACCTCTACTTCATCCTGATGCAGCCCGTCCTGCCCTATGCGCCGGGCTTTTGCATCCTGGTCCGGCGAAGCTTGCATGAGAAAATCGGTGGCTTTGACGAGACGCTCTGGATGAGCGAGGACATAGACTACGTCCGGCGGGCGGCCCGCTGCGGCCGCTTCGGAGTCCTGACCAGCACATGCATCCCCGTCTCCATGCGGAGATTCCGCAAGGAGGGGATGTTGCGCACGGGGGCCAAATATCTTTGGTGTGAGATGCAGATGTTGCGGGGGAAACCGGTTCGGAAAATCCCTTTTAAGTATGAGTTCGGAGCCTTTCCGCCCCCGGCCCGCCATCAATCCCGGCGCCACTTCAGAGTCCTTGCCGTACCGCTTCCCCTGGAGGTGGTCCAACAGATGCTCCAGGGGAAGTCTACCCACCGCAAAGAACGCGAAGAAAAGTCCGCACAACCTCCGCGCTTCAAAAACTCAACCGATCCGATGAAAACACTTTTTGGAAAGGAGTCCCGTGAGAATCCTGTTGACTGGAGCCTTCGGCAACGTCGGGCAGAGTGCAATGGAAGAGTTGATCCGCCAGGGGCATCGGGTCCGGTGCTTTGACCTGCGGACGAAAGCCAACGAGCGCGCGGCCCGCCGCTGGGGCGACCGCATAGAGGTCGTCTGGGGCGACCTGCGCAACCCCGAAGACGTCGCCCGGGCGGTGGAAGGGCAGGACGTGGTCGTCCATCTGGCCTTCATCATCCCCAAACTCTCCGCCACGGGGATTGAGTCGGAGGCCCGGCCCGACCTGGCCTACCAGGTGAACGTGGAAGGCACCCGCAATCTGATAGAGGCGATGAAGGCCCAGCTCCGCCCGCCGCGCCTGGTCTTCTCGTCGTCCCTGCACGTCTACGGGCGGACGCAGGACCAGCTCCCGCCCCGCCGGGCCGACGATCCGGTGGACCCCATAGAGCACTATTCCCGACATAAGGTCCTCTGTGAGCAGATGATCCGGGATTCGGGCCTGGAATGGGTCATCCTGCGCTTTGGCGCGGTCTTCCCCCTCGCCATGCGCCCCGACCCGGGGATGTTTGACGTCCCGCTGGAGAATCGGATGGAATTCGTCCACACCCGGGACGTGGGCCTGGCGATTGCCAACGCGGTGAGCCACCCGGAGGTCTGGGGGAAGGTCCTGCTCATCGGCGGGGGGCCCCGCTGCCAGTTCTACTTCCGGGAGATTGCGACGCGGATTCTGGAGGCGATGGGGGTGGGGATGCTCCCGGAGGAGGCTTTCAGCACGGTCCCCTTCTGCACCGACTGGCTGGATACCGAGGAAAGCCAGCGGCTCTTGCAGTATCAGCAACGGACGCTGGACGATTATATCCGGGACATGGTGGCCGTGCTGGGCTTCCGGCGGCATCTGATCCGGGCCTTCCGCCCGCTGGTGCGGCGGTGGCTGCTGCGGCAATCGCCGTACTGGAGACGGCGGCAGGAGGAGGCCCGGCGGGCCCGCCGCGCCCGGCCGGTCCAGCGGCCCTCGCTGGCCCGGTAGAGGGAAGCGTACCGTAGCACTGGCCGCCACGAACGTGCCAGGCACTTTCAGCAGATGTGGGACAACTGCGAGCAGTTGTCCCACAAACTGCACAGATGTAGCGCCGGCCGCCGGGTCGGTACGGGCGAACAGCCCGCGCTAAGGGGAAAATAAACCTCATCGGAAATAGGACGCGGATGAACGCGGACGAGCGCAGATTTTCCATAAGAAGACACGTGCTACGCCACCTGACGCTATTTCCGATAAAGTCCAACGAGTCCCAAAGCCTGCGAAAGGAGAGATATGAACGTTCTGCTCGTTTACCCCCGCTTCCCGGATACCTTCTGGAGTTTCAAGCACGCGCTGCGGTTCATCCGCAAGGCGGCGTTCGGTCCGCCGCTGGGGCTGCTGACCGTGGCGGCCATGCTGCCCCGGGAGTGGCCGAAGCGGCTGGTGGACCTGAACGTGACCGACCTGCGCCCGGCCGACCTGGAATGGGCCGACATGGCGATGGTGAGCGGGATGGGCATCCAGCGGGAGTCGGCACGGGAGGTCATTGCTCGCTGCAAGGCGGCAGGGCTGACCGTCGTCGCCGGAGGGCCGCTCTTCACCGAGGAATACGAGAAGTTCGGCCAGGTGGACCACTTCGTCCTGGACGAGGGGGAATTGACCCTGCCGCGCTTCCTGGCCGACCTGGAGCGGGGGACGCCCCAGCGGGTCTACCGGGCCGACGGCTTCGCCGATATGCGCCAGTCGCCCGTACCGCTCTGGGAACTGGCCGACATGCCCCGCTACGCGTCTATGGCGGTGCAGTTCTCCCGGGGGTGCCCCTTTGACTGCGAGTTCTGCAACATCACCGCGCTCCTGGGCCGGGTGCCCCGCACCAAGAGCGCCGAACAGGTGGTCGCCGAATTGGACCGTCTCTACGGCCTGGGCTGGCGGGGGAGCGTCTTCTTCGTGGACGACAATCTCATCGGCGACCGCCGCGCGGCGAAGAACGAACTCCTGCCCGCGCTGATAGAATGGCGGAAGGACAAAGTCGGCGTCACCTTCAGCACCCAGGTCTCCATTAACCTGGCCGACGACGAGGAGTTGCTGCGCCAGATGGTGGAGGCAGGATTCACCACCGTCTTCATCGGCATTGAGACGCCCTGCGAGGAGAGCCTCTCGGAGGCCCACAAGGCCCAGAACCTCCGCCGGGACCTGCTGGAGAGCGTCCGGCGCATCCAGCGGGCCGGGATGCACGTGGAGGGAGGCTTCATCGTCGGCTTTGATAGCGACACGCCGTCTATCTTCCGCCGCCAGATGGAGTTCATCCAGCAGAGCGGCATCGCGGCGGCGATGGTGGGGTTATTACAGGCCCCCTACGGGACCCGGCTCTACGAGCGGCTGAAGCGGGAGGGGCGACTGGCCGGGGAGCCCTCCGGCAACAACGTGGTGGATTTCACCAACATCATCCCGAAGATGGGGCTGGAGGTGCTGAAAGACGGGTACCGGGGGCTCCTGAAGTATATCTATTCCCCCGCTGCCTACTACGAGCGGGTGCGCACGTTCCTGAAGGAGTACCGTCCTCCGCGCCTGCGGGTGCATCTGGATGGGGAGACTATCCTGGCCTTCTTCCGGTCCGTCTATCAACTGGGGATTCGGGGGGCCGAGCGGGTGCACTACTGGCGGCTGCTGCTGTGGACGCTGTTGCGGCGGCCGCGCTCGTTCCCGATGGCGGTGACGCTGGCGATTTACGGCTTCCACTTTCGCCGGGTCTGCGAAGAGCAGGTGCTGCGCGCGACGCAGAGCCTGGCACAGGTTGCGAAAGGCAGGCCGGCGTTGAATCCCGGCGAAATGTAGTCGCCCCCTATTCTCGCGCTCCAGGGACAGCCACTGCAAACACTTCCCGCTCAAAGAACCAGCGGAAGGGCGGCCAGTGGAAGAGGATATAGCGGGCCAGGCGGAAGATAAGGCCCTCCCGCCGGTGTTGCGGCGGCGTATCCAGCCAGACACGGGCACGGAATCCGTTGCGGCGCAGCACCCGCCAGAGGCTTAGCCCGCTCTGCTCGTTGACGTGCACGTCCACATTGGCAGGAATCAGCGCCCGGGGGTCGCGGGGATATGCGGCCCCCTGTCCCATCAGAATCCGCACCAGCCGGACCACCGGGTAGGCGTAGCGGTCATACCAGGCGTTGGGGGCGGTGTGGATGACCAGCCGACCATCGGGCTTGAGGACCCGGCGCGCCTCCCGGAGCGCTTGATCCAGTTCCCAGGGGTAGAGGTGCTCCACGATGTCAAACATAAGTACCCGGTCAAAGGTGCCGTCGGGGAAGGGAAGACGGCGGGCATCGGCCTGATAGACGCCCGCCGCCTCCCCGTCCGCCACGGCCTGCCGGGAAAGGGTGACGGCGGCCCGCGCGTAGTCAATCCCGTGGGCTTCTGCGCCTGCGCGGGTGCAGTGGCGCAGAATCTCCCCCCGCCCGCACCCCACGTCCAGCACCCGCATCCCTGGGCCGATGCCGGCCACCGCAAAGGCGGCCCGCAGCCGGCGGGAGAGTTCCTTCCCCTCCGTGGCGACGAATTCCTCATACCCCTCGCAGACGGAGAGGAAGTACTCATGGTCGTACCGGTCCGGTGGCACCGACGGTGCCGCCCCGGCGGAGTTCGGATTTCTGACCTGATTCACGGCGATTCCCACCTTGTAGGATGAAACCCCGAAGGCACAAAGACACGAAGAAAATAAATTTTTACTTCGTGTCTTCGTGTCTTCGTGTCTTCGTGTCTTTGTGGTAAAATGGAAAACCACGAAGACACAAAGGCACAAAGAAAATAAATTTTTACTTCGTGTCTTCGTGACTTTGTGGTAAAATGGAAAACCACGAAGACACAAAGACACAAAGAAAATAAATTTTTACTTCGTGTCTTCGCGTCTTTGCGGTAAAATCTTCTTGTGCAGAGCGTCGGTCAGAGCGGCCCGCAGCAGGTGGAGTTCCTCCACCCGCAGGGCCATGCTCAGAAGGGCGTAGGCGCCCCCTGCCAGTCCCCCGGCTCCGCCGACGACCAGAAGTTCCCCCCACAGGCCCGGCCCGGCCCAGGCCTCCAGCGGACGGGCCACTCTCCATGCGATGAGCGCCAGCACCAGGGAGGCGACCGTCACCCGAACCAGTAACCCCCAGACGCCGGAGTCCCCCAGTCCCCCCAGGTGGCGGCGGGTGAGGTAGAGCATGGTCAGCGCGTGGGCTGTCCATTTGCCGGAGTTGACCAGGACCAGCAACGGCAGCGTCAGGACTCCGGCGGCGGCCAGCGCGACCGCTGTCAGCGCGTAGAGGACGGTCGTCCCGATGCCCACCAATGCCGGGGTCCAGGTATCTTTGCGGGCATAGAAGGCGAAGATGAGCACCTGGTCCACCGCCGCGAACAGCAGGCCTGGGAGATGGCAACGCAGAGCTTCCGCTACGGCCAGGGTGTCGGCGCGGGTGAATCCCCCGTGCTCAAAGACGAGCGCCACCACGGGAACCGAGAGGCTCCACAGGGCGGCGGTTGCCGGAATGATGAGAAAAAGGACCAGACGGAGCCCCTGGGAGAGGGTGGTGCGGAACAGGGACGGGTTTGGTTCGGCGGCCTGCCGGGAAAGGGTGGGCAGAATGGCCAGCGAGATGGCCACGACGACCATCCCCAGCGGGAACTGGATAATCTGCGCCGCGTACTCCATCCAGGCGATGGCGGAGCCGCCGATGCGGGAGGCCAGGTGGTAACTGAGCACCACGGAGAGCAGGTTATCCACCACCAGACCGATCAGGACGGGCAGGTAGAGTTGCCCGATGCGCCGTAGCGCCGGGTGGCCCAGGTCCAGGGTGGGGCGGAGACGGGCATCCCGCAGGCCGGGCAATTGGAGGACGACCTGGAGAATAGACCCCACCACCAGTCCCAAGGCCATACTGCGGACGCCCCACCACCGCCCCAGCAGGAGGGCCATCACCACGAGCGACGCGTTGAAAATCGCGGCGGTGAAAGCGGGGAAGGCGAAGCGCCGAAGCGCGTAGAGGGCGGCCGAGAAGACACCGGCCAGATTGAGAAAGAGGAGGGCCGGGAGGACCATCCGCAGGAGTTCGGTCGCCAGTTTCTGATCGGTCGGAGCTAGCCCGCCTGCCATCAGCCAGACCAGTTGGGGGGCGAAGATTTCCCCCAGGAGCAGGAAGAGGCCCACTATCAGGGTCACGGCGCTGGTCAGCAGGGCCAGCAGGCGCCACAACTCCGCCCGGCACTCCTCGGAGGCATAGTCGGAGAAGACGGGGACCAGCGCGGAACTAATCATCCCGCCCACCAGCAGGTCGTACATCGTGGTGGGGACGCGGACTGCGGCGTTCAGGGCACTGACAGAGGGGCCGGCCCCGAATAGGCCCGATTTGACCATCTCCCGGAGCAATCCCAGGACTCGGCTGGCGATGTTGCCCAGGGAGATGAGACCGGCCGCCTGGGTGACCTCTACCTGCTCGCCCGCGAGCGCGCCTTCTGATGGCGCCATCCCTCCTCCGGTCTATTCTTTTCTTTCATAGCGTTCGTAGTAGCCCAGAAGGCGGCCATCGGCGCTCCGCACCGCCCGCATATAGACCCGATACCGTTCGTTCTCGTAGATGAACCGTTCCTCCACGCCATCCCGCATCTCTTCCAGGACCTGGAGGATGATCTCTTGCGAACGGGGGTTGTGGCAATCCAGCAGCGACTGGCCCAGCAGGGTTTCGCCGCCCTTGTAGTGGGCGATCGCGGCCCGATTCATGTAGCGGATGATGTGGTTTGTGTCGGCGACAAGGATGGGTTCCGGCAGGCTATCCAGAATGGCAGCCAGCAGCGAGGTATCGGACATCGGGGCCTCCTGGTGATAGAACAATAAACCGGCTGGAACACCCAGCCGGTTTGTGGGCGGTACAGGACTTGAACCTGTGGCCTCCACGATGTCAACGTGGCGCTCTGGCCATCTGAGCTAACCGCCCATTCCGGCATAGATTATACCACCGCTGGCAAAAATTGGCAAGGGTCCGGTCGTCCTCACCCCTCCCCCGGCCCTTCGGGCCACCCCCTCCCCTCTCCTGATTGAAGGTCAGGAGAGGGGCAGGGGGGTGGAGTGAGGTTGTCCCAACTCCCGTCTCAACCCGGGTCAGATGCCTGGAAGAGGCTGAAACGTCACCTCTTCCACCTCCATCCACTGGGCGCCGGGGACATCCAGAAGCCCCCAGCCCAGGCGGCCCCAGGGAGTAGCCACCATGTACTGGTTGTCCATCCACATGACGAACCCCAGCGGCCCCCGGGGGGATGGAGCGCCCTCCAGCACCGGCTCCCCGTCCACCTCAAAGCGGACCGCCCGCCCCCGCCATTCCAGCGTGTAGAGATGCCATTCGGTCATATCGGCGCGGATGAGGGCCTCTCGCACCCGCAGGGCCTGCTGGATCGGAGGCCAGAGCCGCCGATAGAGGGCGCGCAGGTTCATCAACGGGACCAGCAGTGGCGCCAGCGGCGCCCATACCAGCGCCTGCGGGGTCCCCGCATCTATGGTGGCAGCTTTCCATCCCCACCCTGGCACATCCAGGTCCAGTTTCATATCCGACGGGGGCGAGGCGTAGAAGAACCAGACGGCCCGGGGAAGCGCGGGGACGCGGCCGCCCGTCATCAGGAAAGGGTCATTCCAGAAGCCGAAGCCCGCCGTCCCTCGCAGGACGCCCGCCGGATGGGAGAAGCGGGCCCGAACCGTCATCCGCAGCGGCGGCCGCCAGGGGAAGCAACGCCGGGGCCGGCCCCGATAGTCATCTATCTGGGCATCGGAGTATCGGGGCGCGGCGGCGTCGGTCAGGCAGAAGCGCAGGACAGGCCCGACTCGCTCCACCGACCCGACTCCCACCGCATAGACCCACTCCGGCGGGAAGGAGTCCTCCGGGAAAGCCAAACTCCGCTTCTTTCCTCCCATCTTGCCCTCTATGCCAATCGTGCTATAATCTTTGCACGTGAAGAGTGGAACGTGAAACGTGATGCGTGAAACGTGAAACGTGATGCGTGATCCGCGAGGCAATATGGCCCAACGAATTCCCAGACGAAGAGCCACAAGCAGCCGGAGCGTAACGTATTTCACCGTCGGCCTGGTGGTCCTGTTCCTGCTGGTCGCCGGTGGGATCGGCTACTTGTTCTTTCAACAGGTCCGGGCCTGGGTGGCCAATTCGGACATCCTGCCTAACCCCAACCCGTCGTCCAGCAATCCCGTCATTGACTGGCAGCCCGGGGAGCCTATCCCAACCTGGGAAGGGAAGGAACGGGTCAACATTTTGGTGATGGGCATTGACGCCCGACCCGGAGAGGAAGGGCCCTGGCGAACCGACTCTATGATCATTCTGACGGTGGACCCGTTGACCCTCTCCGCCGGGATGCTTTCCATCCCCCGCGACCTGTGGGTGCCCATCCCGGGCTACGGGGAAGGGCGCATCAATACGGCCAACTACCTGGGCGATGCCTACGATTACCCCGGCGGCGGCCCCGCTCTGGCCGCCCGCACCGTCCAGTATAACCTCGGCGTCCCCATCCACCACTACGTGCGGGTGGACTTCAGTGCCTTCGTGCATCTGGTGGACCTCATCGGGGGGATTGACGTCTACGTCCCGGAGGAGATCAACGACCCCTGGTATCCGGGCCCCAATTACGACTACGACCCCCTCTACATTCCGGCGGGATGGGTCCACATGGACGGGGAACTGGCGCTGAAATATGCCCGTACCCGCCACAGCGGGCGGGGGGATTTTGACCGCGCGGCCCGGCAGCAACAGGTGCTGATGGCCGTACTGGATAAGGTCACCCGGCTGGACCTCCTGCCTCAACTGCTCCCCCAGGTCCCTCAGATGTGGGAAACGGTGCAGGATTCGGTCGTGATGGACCCGAACCTGACCCTGGATAAAATCATCCGGCTGGCCAAACTGGCGACGCAGATTCCCAAAGAGAACATCCGCACTGCGGTGATAGACGAGACCTGTACGGAGATGTGGACGACGCCGGACGGCCAGCAGGTTCTGGTGCCCATTCGGGACCGGATGCGGGAGGTGCGGGACTACGTGTTTATGATGCCCCAGGGGACGCCGAAGGTGGAGGACCCGGCGACCCGCATCGCGACGGAAGCTGCCGTCGTCCATGTGCAGAACGGTACCCTCACCCCGGGGCTGGCCCAGAAGACGGCCGAATATCTGCAGGCGCGAGGAATCCACATCGGGGGGTACGCCAACGCCGACCGCTCGGACTACGCGCAGTCCATGATTCTGGTCTACACTGGCAAGCGATTCACCGCCGAGACTATCGCCGGATGGCTCAACCTGCCCCCGACCGCCATCGTGGAAGCTCCCGCGACGCAGGCCGGGGTGGATATTCTGGTCATTCTGGGGGCGGATTACCAGTTGCCGACGCCATGAAAAAAGTGCCAGGCACCGGACTGCCTGGCACTTTCTCTCATCTCCCGCCTATGACCGCTGGCGGAAGATGCGGACCCCCTCTCCATCCGCGTCCACGTAGATGGTATCGCCGGGGCCGAATTCGCCCGCCAGCAACGCCTCGGAGATGGCATCCTCTACCTGGGTCTGGATGACCCGGCGCAGGGGACGGGCGCCGTACTCCGGCGAGTACCCCTCCCGGGCCAGCCATTCCCGCGCCGCCGCCGAGACCTCCAGCCGCAAGTCCCGCTCCGCCAGCCGCCCCGCCACCTTCGCCAGTTCCAGGTCCACAATCCGGGCAATCTGCTCCGGCCCCAGCGGCCGGAAGACAATCACCGCGTCCACCCGGTTGAGGAACTCCGGCCGGAAGGTCCGCTTCAACTCCTCCCGCAACTTCTGGCTCATTTCCCGATACTCCTGCTCGGCCTCCTGGGCCCGGTCGGCCGGCCGGGCGAAGCCCAGACCGCCCCGCCGAATGGCCTCCGCGCCGATGTTGGAGGTCAGGATGATGATGGTATTGCGGAAGTCTACCCGCTGACCCTTCGCATCGGAGAGGTTCCCCTCTTCCATAATCTGCAGGAGGATGTTGAAAACCTCCGGGTGGGCCTTCTCCACCTCGTCAAAAACGACCACGGAGAACGGGCGGCGGCGAATGGCCTCGGTCAGTTGACCGGCGTCCTCATAGCCCACGTACCCCGGCGGCGCACCCACCAATCGGGCTACAGTGTGCCGCTCCATGAATTCGGACATGTCCAGCCGGATCAGCGCGTCCTCGGTGCCGAAGAGGAAGGCCGCCAGCGCTTTGGTCAGTTCCGTCTTGCCCACGCCGGTGGGGCCCAGGAAGAAGAAGGAGCCAATGGGCCGCCGGGGGTCCTTCAGCCCGGCGTAGGCCCGCCGCAGGGCCCGGGCCAACGTCTGGATGGCCTCGTCCTGCCCGACGACGCGCTGGCTCAGTTCCGCCTCCATCTGCAGCAGCCGCTGGCTCTGTTCGGCCGCCAGTTGGGCCAGCGGGACACCCGTCCACATAGAGACGACCTCCGCCACATCCTCCACTCCCACGGTAGCCCACTGACCGTTACCTTTTCCGCTCTGCAGGGCTTCTATCTCTTGCTCCAGGTTCTGGATGTGGAGACGGATGCGCCGGGCCTCCTCAAAGCGCTGCGCCCGGACAGCTGCCTCCATCTGCTCCTCCAGTTCCCGCAGACGGGCGCTGGATTCCCGGAGTCGGATGGCTTCCGGGGATTTGTAAATTCGCACCCGCGAGGCGGCCTCGTCTATGACGTCTATAGCTTTATCCGGCAGGTAGCGGTCGGAGATGTAACGGGCAGAGAGACGGGCGGCGGCGACCAGAGCCTCGTCGGTGAAGCGGACGTGGTGGTGGTCCTCGTAGAGGTGGGCCAGCCCCCGCAGAATCTCCACCGTCTCCTCCACGGTGGGTTCGCGGACAATGATGGGCTGGAAGCGCCGCTCCAGCGCGGCGTCGGATTCAATGTAGCGGCGATACTCATCCATTGTGGTGGCGCCGATACACTGGAGTTCGCCCCGGGCCAGGGCAGGCTTGAGAATGTTCGCCGCGTCCAGGGCCGACCCGCCCGCGCCGGCGCCGACCAGTACGTGCATTTCGTCAATAAAGAGAATCGTGCCGCTCTTCTTCAGTTCCTCAATGACCCGTTTCAGCCGTTCCTCAAACTGGCCCCGGTAGATGGTACCGGCGACCAGCGAGCCAACGTCCAGTTGGAAAACCCGTTTATCCAGCAGGATGGCAGGGACATCCCCGGCGACGATGCGCTGAGCCAGGCCCTCCACGATGGCGGTTTTGCCCACGCCGGGCTCGCCGATGAGCGCGGGGTTGTTCTTGGTCCGACGGGCCAGGATCTGAATGACCCGCTCTATCTCCGCCTCGCGCCCGATGACCGGGTCCAGTTTCCCCTCTTCGGCCAGGGCGGTCAAATCCACGCCCAGGCGGCCCATGAGAGGGCTGGGGGCAGGACGCTGGCGGGTGCGGGGGCGGCTCACCGGAACGAGCCGTTGCTCCAGAGAGCGGACAGCTTCCTCTCGCAGTCGGTCGGTATTGACGCCCAGTCGCCGGAGGACACTGACCGCCAGCGCGTCCCCTTCGCGCGTGAGGGCGATGAGAAGGTGTTCGGTATCTACTTTTGGGTCTCCCCGACGGCGGGCCTCCTCCACGGCCCGCTGGATGACCCGTTTGGTGTCTTCGGTCAGTTGGGGGGGCTGGAGGGAGGAGCGTCGCTCTTCGGGGTTGAGGCGGAGGATGACCTGGCGGACGCGGTTTTCCTGCAGGCCCATCTGGCGCAGGACTTTCGCCGCGCCGCTCTCCTCCTGGATCAGCCCCAGCAGCAGGTGCTCGGTGCCCACGTAGAGATGGCGCATGCCCCGGGCGGCCTGTTCGGCCAGACGGAGCACCCGTTCCGCTTCAGGCGTAAACATCTTCCAGTGGTCTTCCATCGCCCTCAACTCCCGTCTGCGGCGTCCCCATATCTGTCGGTGCTTCCCAGTGGTCTACCTGCCGCAGACTCAGCCCCAGGCGGTGGCGCTCCGGTTCCATTCGGATGACCCGAACAGTGAGCACCTGATTGGGACGGACCAACTCACGGACGGCCTCGCCGTCCGGCCCATCCAGTTCGGAGGCGTGGATCAACCCCTCTATCTCCTCATCCCCCACGATGCAGGCGAAGGCTCCCCAGCGGGTCAGGCGGGTGATCCGGCATTCCACCAGTTGCCCCACCTGATAGCGCTGACCTGCCGATGTCCAGGGGTCTGGCTGAAGCCGCTTGATGCTGAGGGAGATGCGCTGACGCTCCCGGTCCACCGAGAGCACGACCACCTCCACTTCCTGCCCAATCTGGAGCAGTTCCCCCGGATGTTCTATCCGCCCCCAGGAGATTTCGGAGAGATGGACCAGGCCGTCCACTCCCCCAATGTCCACGAAGGCGCCGAAGGGGGTCAGGTTGCTCACGCGCCCGTGGCGAACTTCGCCTTCCCGCAGGGAGTTGAGAATATCGGCCCGGGATCGCGCCTGGCGTTGTTCCTCCGCCGCCCTTTCGGAGAGGATGAGCCGGTTGCGCTCCCGGTCGGCCTCAATGACGGCCAGTTTCAGCGAAGTGCCGACCAATCGGGAGAGGAACTGCCAGCAATCGGGATCGGAGACCCGGGGGGCGCCCCGGGAGGGGGAGAGGTGGGAAGCGGGGACGAACCCCCGCAGTCGCCCCAGATAGACGATCAGGCCTCCCCGATTCGCCGCTGCAACGGTTAGTTCTACCAGTTCGCCCTTTTCCTGGAGGGAGCAGGCGTAGGCCCAATCCTGTTCCGCCTGCGCCCGGGTGAAGGAGAGCACCGGAACGCCACCGGGCCCTTCGGGGTCCACGACGTAGACCATCACCCGGTCTCCAGGTTTCAGTCGGGCGAGGATTTTGGGGTCTATCCGTTCCAGTTCCGGGCCGCTGATGACGCCTTCACACTTGGTGCCCACATCTACCAGGATCAGGTCGCGGCGAACGCGTACGATTCGTCCCTGCACAACGTCCCCGCGCTGGAGGTGGGCACATGGAGTGAATTCGTTCAGCAGCCGGGCGAAGTCCTCCTGGGCTGGGCTGGGAGAAGAATGTGGCTCTTCGTTCATTCGGGCCTCCGGCTACGTATATTATAGCCGGTTCTGTGCAGGGGGCAAGTCGCGGGGCGCAAGGGCACAAGTTGCAGGTCGCAGGTCGCAAGTCGCAGGTCGCAGGTCGCAGGTCGCAGCGGGCAGGGGCAGAGAAGGGGAGGAGCAGAGGAGTAAGCATGGGCTGGAGGTTTTGGGGAGGAGAACGGGAAAATGCCGACTCTCGCCCCTTTCGTTCATCCGATAAAGAGCGGCTTCGCGGTGCTGGGCCCACGAAGCCGCTCTTCGTGGGGGGCGGGGCCAGCAGGGCTATGCCTCTCGGAAGGCGGATTCTTTGCGGTGACCGTTGCCCCCTTCGGTCAATGCCATTTCCTGCTCCAATAGTTCCAAGCGGCGGGTCAGGCGCTCGTTCTCCCGGGCCAGGCGGCGTGCATGTTCTCGCATGGCCTGGACTTCCGCAGAGGATTGAATCCAGATGCGGCGGGCATAGACGATGATGCGGAAAGCCAGCGCAATTGCCAGGATAAGCAGTGCGAGGCCAACAGTGATCACGATCGTTGTGCCAGCCACGCGCAGGAGAAAAAGTTCTATCGCCCATCGGGCCTGACGGTAGGCCCGCTCGTCGGCCTGCTGTTGCTCCAGGGCCTGAAGGCGCAGTTCCTGTTCCCGCTGATAGGCCTGGAGGTCTATGGTTGCCCGCTGGGTCTGGATGGCGGCCTCCTGCTGGATCCGCTCCGCTTCAGCCTGATTGCGGTAGGGGTTCATCAGATCGGTATTGGAGAGAGCTAGCCCTGCCACCAGGCCGATAACAACCAGCATGATGACCAGGAAGACCAGTGCACCGTTGGCTGTCATGGTACCCTCCTATGGGCCTCTAACGAGGATGACCAGGACACCGAGAGCCGTCGGCACACCGAAGAGGCCCAGGGTCAGTGTGCCCAGGTTGAGGAGTCGGCTGAACCTGTAGTTGCGATAAATCAGCCAGAACTGGGTCCCCAATACGGCTATCTCCCCAATGACAAAGGCCAGAATCAGGACAATGGCAAACCATACCGGCATCATCTCGCACCTCCCGCGCAGGTTTCTGTTCTTATCATACCATATGAAGGCCCCGGCTGTACTATCAAATGGGTAGCAGTCAGTTTATCGGGTGTTATCTTCCAACCAACAGGTTGCTCACAGATTTCTCACAATGTGTGCGGCAGTCCAATAGCGGGTACAACAAAAAGTGCCGGGCTTTCGGATGCCCGGCACTTTGCTGAACCGAAATGGTTGCCTGGGTTTTTACGGGGTACCGTGAGTCCGCATTATTCTCAGCCCCTCCAGCCGCAGGAGGTCGGGGAGCACGGCCCGATAGACGGCACAGTAGGGAGACGGGGCCAGCGGTGTGCCCCGATGCCGTTGGGCCATCAGCGGACAGCCGCCCGCGCAGATGTAGCGCCAGGGGCACTCCCGGCATTCCTCCTTTTCCTCCACCGGCGGGTTGCGGAACCCGTCCTCCGCCCGCACTGCGGCCAGCGGGTCCTCCTCCCAGACGGTGCCGGCCGTCCGCTCCATCTCCATATGGCAGCGGGCCACTCTGCCCTCCGGCCCGACCACCAGATAGGCGTGCCCGGCGCCGCAGGGGTAACGGTGGGGGAGGCCGAAGTCGCAGCGGTCCAGCAGATTGCAGAGGGCAAAGGGGAGGCTGCCGGCCACCGATTGCAACCGACGTTCTATCTCATCCAGGGCGGCCCGCAGGCCGGCGATGAGGCGCTCCGGTTCGGGATTCAGGTCGGGACGGCCGGGGGCCGGGCGGACGAAGTTCAGGTTGAAGGGCATTTTCCGGTCCAGCGCGGAGGCCACCACCTCCGCCAAACGGTCCACATTGTAGGTAGTGACGGTGACGGAGAGGTGAGGGGTCAGGCCCAGGGCCATCGCCTGTTCCAGTCCTCTGGCAACTCTCGCGAAGGAGCCGTTGCCGTCGGCGGACATCCGTTGCCCGTCGTGGGCCGGGCCCAGGCCGTCCAGGGAGACGGCAAGCCGAATCCCCTCATCCCGGAGCCAGCTCAGCAGGGCAGGGGTCAGGGTCGTGCCGTTGGTGAGGAGCACTTCCCGCAGTTCCAGGCCGGCCTGGGCGGTGCGTGCCCGCGCATACTCGTGGACGGCGCGGAGGGTGGGGAGGTTGAGGGTTGGCTCGCCGCCGGCGTACTTGAGTTTCAGGGCCCGGAAGCCACCTGCCCGCGCCGCGCGAATGGCCCCCTCCACCGCCGCCTGCCCGACCTCCGGGGACATGTCGGCGTCGCCCCGGGGGGCGTAGCAGTAGGCGCAGCGGAGGTTGCAACGGGTCGTGAGGTGGAGCCAGATGGTGAGGGCGGGAGGGGTGAAGCGTGAAGCGGGAGGCGTGAAACGTGAAGCGTGAAGCGTGAGGCGTGAAACGTGGCGTGAAGCGTGAAACGTGACGGTATCGGGGGGCTGGGGTGCCAGGAGGCCCAGCGCGGCCAGTTGGTGGGCGGTGGGGTCGGCCAGGGGGGCGGGGGTAGCGAAAGAATCCAGCATCTGAGCTGCCGGAGGGTTCAGCACCACCACTCCGGCGGGGCCGACGGGGTTGAAGGCCAGATGGTAGCCGTCGGGAAGGGGGGCGCGGTAGAGGGAGGGAGAGAGTCCCCAGAGCCCGGCAGGAGGCGGCTTGCCGATGGCCGATGGCAGGCCGGAGGGCATCGCGGGCGCGCAGGCGCAGTCGGTTTCGGCCACCTCAATCGCCGAAGTGATCCAGAAACCGGCGGCACAGGCGCAATCGGATTCACCATAATCATCGGCTGAAGGTGGAGTGAAAAAGATAGCACAACGATGGCTCACAACCTGCTCCTTGTTTTGAAGATGGCAACTCCAGGGCCATTTCTATCCATTCATCCTCCCCCCAGCCCGTAGGCCTGAAACCGTATTCTGAAAAAAGTTTCATAGCCTGATGGTTATCGGATCGGGTGGTCAAGACCAGGCGAGAAAGCCCACGCTCCTGGGCCCAGGCAATAGCCTGCACGAGCATCTGCGCACCCAACCCCTGACCTCTGGCAGAAGCCAGAAGCCCAATACCCAGTTCGGCTTCCTCTTCGCTGGTAGGGAAAAGGCGGCACCACCCAACAATCCGTTCGCCGCTCAGCGCAACCAGCAGCAAGTGGCATGAACAATCCGGCTGGCTCAGCGCGTGCTCCCAGGCCGGCGTGGGCTCAAAGCGGGGGGTGCGCATCATCCCCTCAGCGCAGACGGTGTTGACAATAGAGCAAAGTTCGTCGTGGTCTCGAAGCCGATATAATCTTACCTCATGCAGCCAGTTGGTGCAGTTCTTCGTATGGGCCGAAATGTTTGACCAGTTCTTTCCAGAGACGCCAATCTTCCTTTCGGGCTTTCCAGGGGAATTCATCGGCCATACCGGCGACAGCGTCATAGAAAGTCCTCAACTCCGAAACATTCAGCACTTTCAGGCGATTATGGATCAGGTTGAGCGCCCGGCGAAGGTCCCGGAAATTTTCAGCCACCAGGGCATCATACTCCAGGGCCAGAGCAAATTCCCGGGCCGCCTGTCGTAAAGAGGGATAAGGTGGATGCAGTTGACTCTCCTGGGTTGGTGCAAAGCGATCCAGGGCACGCACGCCCTTAAGGATGTGCAATCGGGCCATCTGAGAGAAAACAGCTAGAATCGTGTTCTCCTGGATAATAGGAGAGGTCTCAGGGGTTATCTGATACTGAGCAAACTGCTCCTGGATCAACTGCTCCACTTTGGCTTGGTGTAAGCGGAGTTTTTCATCTGCGCCGGTGTAATGATATAGCCACGCCAAACCCATCGCAGCATCCAGATACAGCACCCATAGTTTGTGTTTCTCAGAAATTTCCATCGCCTGCCGGAATGAAGATTCCGATTGGCGGGCATGTTGTTCAATGTCCACCCCTTCTATCAAGGGGGGACGACAGAATTCCCGGTGGGCGATAGCTTCCTCATAGTAGGCTGTCCCCAACCGTTCAGGCTCCAGGAGGCGCTGAGAAAAAATCTCCTTAGCTTGGTGGCTGTATTCCAGTGATTTCTCCAACCGGCTTTTCCGGGTGGCCGCCGGACAGGGCGGCTCGCTCATATAGCGGTAACAGGCGGCCAGGGAAAGAGCAGCCAATCCTTCGCCGCGATGGAAGTCGACCTCCCGAGCCACAGCCAACGCCCGGTGGGCCCACTCTTCGGCTGCCCGATAATCACCGGCGTAAATCTCAATCTGGGCGCGAGTGTTTAGCGCAAGGGACACGGCGCCGGCCAGGCCCAACCCCTGGCGCAATTTTAAAGCATCATTGGCATGACGGCAGGCGGGGTCAAATTCGCCCCGGAGAGCCAGGACAAAGGCCAGGTTGGTCAGCGTATTGGCCTGTTCGGCTTCCATTTTGACCGCGCGCCAGTGGGGGAGGGCTTTCCAGTACATCTCAGCTGCGGCGATAAATTGCCCCTGTACTCGCCGCAGATATCCCCAATGGTTATACAGTCGGCCAAGTATGGCACTATGCCGAATCCGAGTCTCTGAAGAAACCTCTAGAGCCCCCAAACGTTGTTGGGCTTCGTATAACCTGTGTTCGGCCTCAATCAAGTTCCCCTGATAGAAATGAATAGCAGCTTCAGCAATATCTAACTCGGCCTGGGTGAGGGGGCCGCCATCTGCAATCAGATACCGGGCCTCCCCTCGCAGCCTCTCTACCAACAGCTTTGCTTTGTCATACTCTCCAGCGACAATCTGCCGCTTAACCCACCGGACCGCTGCATCGGCCCGGACCTCGGCAAGAGAAAGATTCTGAACCCTGTCGGTGTGGCCTTGGGGAGCTTGTTCCCTCAAGAATTCCATCAACTCTACTTGCAACTGAGCGTCCAATGTCCCATCGCCCATAGCCAACGCTTCTTCGGCGTACACAAAATATTGGTCAAATCCTTCGCGAGGGCTTCGGCGCAATCTGTAGTAAAGGTATTCCACCAAAGCTTCTCGGAGGCGCGCTGTTTCCAGAGCAATTTGATCTGAAGGGGGAAGACCAGATTGAACCTCGTACAAGCTTAAAATGTTCGCTTTGATCTGGTCAATGAGGGCTTCGTAATACTCCCGAAGAGGCTTGAACACCGCCTCCGGAATAGTCCCCCGGGGGTCACGGAGAAGAGCATACATTTCATCATGCAGGAAGAGGCGCTGGTCAGCAGGACGGATTTTCACAAAAGAGAGGCGGCGGACCCGCTCGCATGCCTCTTTCAGCACATCCCCGCCAAGACCTGTGATTTGGCCTAAAAGGGCTTCATCGGCACCCCGATGTAGCCAGCTCAGGGCTTCCACCACTTTCTCCGTTGGATGCAAAGCCATGCGGATGGCCTCTTCCACCCCTTTTAGCAGACTGCCCTGGAGTTTCTCTCGTTCCTCTTTGGAAAGCCCTTTCACCTCTTCAAGAGACCGACCCAATGGAAAAGGCTGCCCGCTGATTGCCAGATACTCTATGGCCAGAGCTAGAAAGACGGGGCGCACTGTACCATCGTCCCGTAGGCCATAGAAACACATGCGGCGGAGATCGTTGTCCCACTGGGACAATCTATCAGCAGCCAACCGGTCTCGCGCTTCGGGGCTGGAGCGAAGAAAAGGAAGCAATACTTGAAAGTACTCTAAAGTTTCCTCTTCCGTAAAGCCCGAGAGCGAGATCGGAATAAAATTCCCGATGTTCTTCAATTCTTCTTCCACAGGAACAGGGCGGCCAGCCAGAATGATCACCGTGTTCTGAAGATTAGGGAGAAAATCCTTCAAAAGCCATCCATAAACCATAGCAGCACCAATGGGAATACCCAATTCTCGGGCAACCGGATCATCACGAAGAAACAATCGTTCCACCGTGTCTAAACCGAACAGAACGCGAGTTTGTTGGGCCATCTCGTTCCAGTCGCGGATGAAAGCCTCGATCATTTGCTCTTTCTGCCGTTGCCGTTCTGTGCTTTCTTCGGGTACCCGTCTCCACTTTTCTCGCTCTTCCAGATACCGTTCAAAGCCCTCCCCGCTCGGAGACATCACGTCTTGAAGAGATTGCAAAAGCCCTTCCACAGTATGATTGATGGTGTGGTACATATCCACCGGCCGGGTGGCAGCTCGCAGGGATAGACCCTCCGGAGGATTTTGGAGAATATGTTGAAGCAAGCGGGTTTTGCCGATACCGCCTGGCCCGGTAATGTAAATCACATACCGGTGGGGATGGTCCCGAAGGGCTTCCTCCACAGAGGCCAGTTCCTTTTTCCGACCCACCAGCGTCGCCGTGGCGAGAGGGCTCAAATACACCTCTTCCGGGGAAATCGTAAAAGGGATCATCGCTCTCCCTCCTTCTGCCGAGTTAAACAGTTTTGATGATAGGATCTTTCACCCTCCCAGCGCGTTGCCGTAGAGGGAAATTCCTTCGCCCAGCGCTCATATAGATCGCGCGCGGCTTGGTGGAGAGCTTCCCACTTATCCGGATGGTTTTGCTGGAGGTGAAGTTCCACTAACTGGCGAACGATTCTATCCAAGACATACGCTCTTTCGTCAACGTCCCACTGGGCCAGGGCCCAACGGATCAGTTCGTCCCGCACCTGCCGGGCCTGAGCATATGTCCATTCCCGATAGGAGCGGTCACCGGTATAAGCCGCCATCATCTCGGGAATTCGGTCCTCATCAAAAGCGCGCAGAACACAGAGCGCCTCCAGATATTCGCGGATTTTCTGGCGGTGTTCCTCAGGGACTGGCTCCAGTAATTCCTCAATCACCGCATCTGACACCTGAGTGGGTTGGGGTTCTGCAGCGAGGAGGTAATTAGCCAGGGGGTTGCCCCCCGTCATACGGTGGATTTTCCCGGCTTGCGGAAGACCTTGTTGGGCCTGCCTTTCCAATTGCTGTCGGGTCTCCTCTTCACTTGGGAGCGGTTTTACGATCACCGGCTCTGCACGAATCGTCAGGTCAGGTGTCCTCCATGGATACCATCGGCCGCGCCCTGTTAAGACAATAAACACCCGGGGCTCGGAGATCAGGGGGGCCAGTAGGTACTCCTCCAACAATGCCAGCAATGTCCAATCAGACTCATAAACGTGGTCTAGGATAAGGATAAGCGTTTTCCTGATCTTACGGACATGCTGGAGAAGTGTGCGAGACATCTCGGCCAAGTCGGTGCCCAGACGCTCCCCAGGCCCCCCAATCTTCTCGCTGACCCGACGGATAATATCCGCTGTGGCCCATCCCGGCTCCCTACCCCTGTACTCCTTCAGGTCCAGCCGTAACACCTGGAGATCCTTGCGACGACGAAGTTGCCATTCCCAATGGGCTGGCAGCCAGGACTTTCCCACCCCACGCTCCCCTCTAAAAATAACGGCGCGCTTTTCACCGGACTCTAAAATACGATCCAGCCGACTCAGTTCTTCTTCACGATTTACAAACTTGTCCGGCGAGTACAATGGCGGAGAGAGCAGAACGGTCATTTGAGTCCTCCTTGAAAATAATAGATAGACATCGTCTGGTACCAATGGATGGCTGCTTGGATGTCCATTGCCGCTAAAAGGCCATCCCCTTCTCGCCGGACATGCTCCTCCACAACGCGGCGAGTAATAACCAGTATTTCGCGCGGGAGGGGATAGACCGTCTTCGCCAACAAAGTCTCTATATCCCGCAGAGCAGGGGAGGCCAAAGCATCCAGGCTGCCAAAGGCGCCCTCGGTGGCCACGTAGACCCGCCGACGAATCACCTCTGCCAACAACTCCGGCGTCCAGTGAATGACGGACACACAAGCCGGGGTAAATATATCCGGGAAGCGTTCCTCCAGTGGAGATTGCGCTTCCATAGGGAGAAACCCCTTCAGGAATACCCGCTCTTCCGCCCATTCCCCCGCCCATTGCAATAGGGGCTTCAAGCAGCCGGCGATGGCCGATGGGTCGGCAATTGTTTCGGGCGCGCCATCCAGCCCATCCAGCAAGACATAGACGCTCGGAAAGCCCAACAGGCCCCGCAGGAGATCCTTTAATCGCACCCAACGTTCTCCGGGTGGAGGTGGCGGCCCACCTCCGGCAACCGCTTCCAGAGCGTCGCACCACCTGATTACCTCATCGGGAGCAGGCGGGTTTCGGAGGACGAAAGCGGGGTCCAGAACTTCCGACAGGATCTGGGGATTCGCGGCCGCACGGCACCGCCCCAGATAGGCCGAGAGGGGACCAGGAAGATTCCAATGAAGTGTCTCAGCAATATGCCGACGTCCCGGTTCATCCAAGCGAAGAAACCAATAAGGACGATAGGCCATAACCAGGAGGAGCGCGATCGCGCCTGCGCGGGACAAAGCAGCCAGGTGCTCCTCTTCTGAAGGATGTGTGTGTCCCCAGGCCAGGAAGGGGGGCACATAGGGGATCGGGAAGGGGCGATTGGTCTCTTGCCCGACCCAGCAGGCCTGCATCACGCTGATGCGCAGGGCCGTTTTGCCACCGCCTGCTGGAGCAAAAACCCAGGAAACTCCATCTCCCCAGACGCGCGCGAAGATATGGTGGCCGACCAAGTACTCACTGAGGTGGGGATCGGCAGCCGCATCCAGCAATGCGAAGGGGTCAAACCGAAAGCCAGCCCACCTCAGCCACTTGGTCACCTCCGGCGCGTCCGGCATGCCCTGAGGAATAGTGCTATCTGGAGAAGCCATCGGAGTCACAGAAGGGGAAGGGGGAGAAACAGTAGCAATATCATCTATGCCGGACCAACCGAAAAATCGCCGGATAGTAAAAATAGCATCTTTTTACCCCCTCTGGTTTCTCCAAATGCAGATATATTATGGCGCGGTTAATAAAATGAGGCAAGAGCGTATAGGGCTTTCGCGCTTGCAATTCTCTTTAAAATCGCTCACAGTTATCTCACCAATTCCTCACCAGCGGACCTGAAGGACCACGCCGTGCCCCCGGCGAGTGAGGAGGAGAACCGGCTCTCGGGGGTCCGGTTCTATCGCCTGTCGCAAGCGCCAGAGATTGGTATCTATCAGGCCGGCATATTGGGTGGGGGCTTCGTAACCGTCATCCCCTGGGCGAGGAATCCGCTCCTTGCCGAGATACACCCGGAAGTACAGTTCGGCTTTAGTAACTACCTGACCACTATGGCGATACAAATAGCAGAGCATGTCATAGGCTTTTGCCGGCAGGTCCTCCAGGTTAACCAAGCGGCCTCCGATTCTTACCTGCCGCCTCTCCTCGTCAAGATAGAATCGCGGAGGATGTTCCTGCCGCAATCTTTTCCAAGTTTCCTCCCCTATGGGTGTGTCCTGGGGATTGGCCATATAGTATTCGGCCAGTACCGCCACTTGGTCCAGCCACTCCCGGGGCGACGTGCCTCCCACTTTCTCCAACCACTTCCGGAGCGTGGGAGCGCTGCAGAGTTGGTCCAGGGAGAATGTTTCTTTCCCAAAAGCGAAGGCCAGGCGCCGTTCCACTAGCCCCTGGAGCATAGAAGGGTCCCATCGGATCCGGATGCCCTCTATGCGCCGTCGGGCCATCCCACTGGCGCGGCTGACCGCTGGCTCCATCTCTGCTGGTAGGAACAATTTGTACACCGGGCCGGATGGGCTGAAAAGAGAGAGAGTGGATAGAAAAGCCTTCAGGCTTTCCGTCAGGTGTTCCGGGGCCACGCTGGCCCATCCTTCTAAGCCGTCGGTCATTACCCAGATACCTTCCATCCCCAACCCCTTCACCGCACTGAGCAATTCAGCCAACACCATTTCGGAAGGAGCATCATTGTACAGAACAGTGGGAACAGGGGCTCCTAAAACCTGGCGAATCAGAGGGGCCCCCGGCTCAGAGCCCTCTGCCAGTGGTTTCCAGCGCACTTCCGGCGGGCCGAGGGTATACCGATGGATAAACCAGATAATGCGTTCCTGGACCCATTCGGAGACGCCCGTGTAATCCTCCGGGAAACGGTAGAGATGGTGGACCAGTGCCGAAGCACAGGCATCCAGCATCTCCCTTGTTAGCCGACTGACCCAGGGCAGGCCCGAATGCTCCTCCGGTGGAAGCGGGGCCGGGCGCCAGTGGACTATCAAACGCACCGGCCTGCCATCCGGGCGAATATTAAGGGCCTCCAACTCCCGGTAGATAGCCGTCTTGCCGCTTCCTGGCTCGCCAAAAATCACACAGGAGCGAGAGTCAGCCATCCGACCGAATTCCGGTGGGGGAACAAAACATACCGAAAGCCACGGCTCATCCTCCGCCCGAAGAAATCGGAAGACAGTCGGGCCAGGAGAATCACCCTTTGAATCGGCAAGAAGTCTCTGAGAATCGGAGGGTTCTATGCCCATCAGGCCGGCCCCAACACTTCATCCAGGTCTTCTGGTGTCAACCGGCGCCCTGTCTCACCGATACGCCGAAGCAGGGCGTTGCCCAGGGAAATCAGTTGGCGAGGGCTATGCCCGGATGCTGCAATCAACCGCTCCTCTGCCGCAAGCCCTTCCCATACCCGCAGGTCACACCACGCATCCAGGGTCTCCTCAGAGGTTAGACGGCCCAACCGGCGCTGCAGCAAGGCCCGAAGGTCCTCATCTGACCATTCCAGCGACTCCCCATACTTCCATAGGCTTGTAGCAGGAGAGGCGGCCACGAAAACCTGAAAGGAGACACCGGTCTGAACCAATACATCCTTAAATGCGTAAAAAGATAGAATAGCATCTTCGGTTTCCATGATTCCCTGAACATCCAACAGAACCAGAGTACGAGGGAAATCCGCCGGACGGGCTTCATCTAACAACCGGAGAAGGTCTGCCTGGGAAAGCGTTGATTTAGATAAACCAGCAGGATAGGCTTTGAACTCCTCCTGTACTTTTCCACCCTCCCCAGCGGATGACAAGCCCGCTTCCTGAAGATAGATGAGAGGGTCCACAGGCAGGTAGCCGGAAAGAAGCCGTTTGATCGCTTGTCTGGCGCTATAGGGGCATTTCGTTAAAGCGGAGGGGGAAAGCGCGACGTATCGGGCGATTGCTTGAGCCGTCCACCGCGCCAGATTGTCCAGGCTTAATGGAAGTGCGGCCACTCGGCAGTATACCGGAAACGCCGTTTGCCTATCCAGAACATCGTAGGCCAGGAGAAGCGCGGCGGCGGTTCTGCCGCCTCCGGGCACAGTGACGAAAATTTCACTGGAAGAAAGGGCTATCTTCTCCCACCATGAAGGGTGCACCCGGGCTTTCAGCAAATGAGCGTCCACTTCCGCTCTCTCCGGGCCAAACAGGTTGACGCTCAACCCCAGATACCTAAGGCCCCGAATGACCCATCGGTCCGGCGCAGACAAATCCTTGCCGAGGGTAACTTCTGACCAAATGCCTACAATCGCCCGCCATTTTTTCTCGGTCCATTCGGGGAGAGAGCCTCCCAAATTCAGCAGCTTGTCGGCTACGCGGGAGCGCCAATCTTCATCAAGATGATTGTAGACCCATAGGAGAGACGCACACTCTTCAGTGGGAGCAAAATCCTTTGCTTCAGGAAATTTTTCTAACAGGGCGACCGCGCAGCGGAGTTCTGGGGGAGACCCTCTTTCCCACACTTCCTCCAGGCGGGCACGAATCCGGCCATGTCGCCAGATACCCCCCATTTGCCTAAATTTCACGTAACGGCGTGCACCCTCGGATAAGTCCCTCCGAAGAAGGTCGGGGAACTCTTCTTCAATACCGCAGATAGCCCGGGTCTCTTCTTCGCGCTGGCGTCGCTCTTCTTCTTCGTGACCTTTCCACTGCTGGAGGCCAAAACCGATCAGAGCTGAGAGCAGGGAACCCAGAAAAGCGATGGATTCTTTTCCTTCGCCCACCAGCGGGATTTTCAGGGTATCGGGAAGGAGATACCTCATGAGGTAAAAAAGCCCAATAGCCCCCAATACCCATAGGAGCAAGATAAACAGGGCTTTAAAAAACCGCCAAAGAGCCAAAAAAAGCCATTCATCGGCAAGATGCCAGTACCACCGCTGGATTCGGCGAAACCAGTCCTGATACCAGCGCCCGATTCGGTGGAGCCAGCCAGGGGAAGATTTTCTGCCCGCCACACCCC
The DNA here is from genome assembly GCA_014360895.1 of Thermoflexales bacterium. Taxonomy (GTDB): domain Bacteria; phylum Chloroflexota; class Anaerolineae; order B4-G1; family DUEL01; genus SpSt-77. Next base: position 42,497 of record JACIWQ010000010.1, read on the forward strand.
CCTCCGGACCGACATAGAGGACGAACCGATTTTATTTTAGCATAAAAATAGCCGGAGGGCAACTTGCTGAGAGAGTTGCGCGCTTGCCTGTGCTGGACCCAAGAAACGCATGCGCAGGCCGTTAGCCCTATGGTGCTAATTTTCGCTTAGCACAGGCTGTTGAGCCTGCAAAAGCGGGCCAGGATGGGCATCCTGCGGGACTATGTGTCCGTCCTCTCAGGCCTGGCGGCCTGCGCCACGTTCTTTCTGCACAAATGTTAGTACCATTGGGCTGTTAGCCCGCACCCGGCAAGCCCGGTGGCCTATGCTCCAAGACCAACAGCGCAAGCCATGCTACTGATATATCACCACCACTGGCGGCGGGGAGAGGCGGAGGACGTCGGCGGGGGACATCAGAGGGACGTCGTAGTCGTAGAAGAGTTTGAAGCCGCCGTACTCAAACCCCGGCTCCCGGCTGTACTGGACATAGTCGCCGATTTTGGCCCCCGGAGAGCCAAAACCGTCCGCATCCCAGACCAGGTCCACGCAGGGGTAGTCCAAGATGCAGTGTTTGCTCCCAATCATCCGGTCGTCAAACTGGTGGATGATGAGAATCTTGCGCTCGCCCACCGCGCGGGAGATGCGGTCCAGCCGGGCCTGGATGCGGTTGATCTGCGGGCCGCTGATAAATCCCAGGTTCTCCCCCGGCACCTGCTCGGCACCGACGATGAACTCCGGGTCCACCGCCAGATGGACGCCCGGCTCCAGCAGGAACGGCTCCACCATGTCCAGTTCCGCCTCCAGGTCGGCCCGGCCCACCTGGAGGTCCAGGAAGACCCATACGTCCGCCTCCCGCGCGGCGTCTATCCAGAGGCGAATCGTGTCGGTGGGCACCCGGTGGTTGTAGTCCTCGTCCTCTCCGGCATAGCCGTCGGCGATGGTGACGACCATGTGGAAGGCCGGGACGGTTTCCACTGTGGGATCCAGGTCCCGGTAGGCCTGGACCTGCTCCGCCAGCAGGGCAAGGGTGGTGGTGATGTCGTGGCGGCCCAGGATGCCCAGGCCCGGCCCCAACGGGGTGCCGTAAAAGGCCACCACCCGACGGCCTGCCAGCGCGGAGGCCGGACACCCCGCCACCAGCGGGAGCGGCTCCGGGTCCGGACATGGCTCGGGGGTCGGGAGGGGAGAGCGCAGGGCAGACCCCGCCGTCTGCGGGAGCGGCGTCGGGGTGGGAGTCGGTGTGGGCGTGGGCGTGGGGGTCGGGGTCGGGGTGGGCGTCGGAGTCGCCGTCGGCGTGGGCGACGGGGTAGGAGTGGCCGTGGCGGTCGGGGTGGCCGTGGGGGTGGAGGTCGGGGTGGGGACCAGCGCGGCCTCACGCCCGGCGGTCAACTCCCGGCCGATAGCCAGAGACAACAAAAGGCCCGCCAGCACCAGAGGAGCCCAGCCGCTACGAATGGTTGATTCGTGATTGGTGATTTGTAATTCGGGGTGCGTGATATGTGCCCCCTGCTTCCTGCTTCCTGCTTCCTGCTTCCGGCTTCCGACTTCCGACTTCCTGCTTCCGACTTCCTGCTTCCGACTTATCCCCCCCGCAACGTGGCGCCGATCTCCCGCTCCAGGCGCCGGACGATTTTCTCCCGCACCCGCGCCACCTCCGAATCGGTCAGCGTGCGGTCGCCGGCCTGGTAGGTCAGGCGGTAGGCCAAGCTCTTCTTGCCCGGCCCCACCTGCTCCCCGCGATAGACGTCAAAGAGGACGACGGAGTGCAGCAGCGGCGCGCCGGTCTGCGCGATGAGGTCCCGCACCCGCACCGCCGGGGTCTCCTCGTCCACCACCACCGCCAGGTCCTCGTAGACGGGCGGGTGGAGGGAGATGGGGGTCATCCGGCGCGGCGCGCCCCAGAGGCCCATGAGGACCTCCAGGTCAAACTCCAGCGCGACCACCGGCCCCTCCGGCAGGTCAAAGGCCTCCCGCACCAGGGGGTGGAGTTCGCCCATGACGCCCAGGACGTGCCCGTTGACGGAGACCTGCGCGCAGCGGCCCGGATGGAAGGCGGGATGCTGACCGCGCTCAAAGGTGCCGGAGAGGCCCAGGCCTGCCAGCAGCGCCTCCACCACGCCCTTGAGGTCGTAGAAGCCCAGGAGGGTCGTCTGGCGGTCGGGGAGCCAGGAGCGGGGCTCGCGCGGGCCCGTCATCGCCACTCCCAGGCGGAGGGGTTCGTCCGGCAAAGTCTCTCCCTCCACGGGCAGGTAGACGGCGCCGATCTCAAAAATCGCCACCCGCTCCTGGAAGCGCAGGTTCTCCCGCAATGTGCGCAGGAGCGAGGGGAGCAGCGTCTGGCGCAGGTAAGCCCGGTCGGCGGAGAGGGGGTTCCGGAGCCGCAGGTAGCGGGCCGGGTCTGGGGCCGGGCCCTGCGGATAGAGTTTCCCTTCGTCCTCCAGGTCCACCAGCGAGTAGGTAATGACTTCGTCCAGCCCACAGCCCACCAGCAGGTCCCGCACCCGTTCGGCGCACTCCAGGCGGACGTTGGGCCGCTGGGGTGGCAGTTCGTCCCGTAGGAGCGTGGGTGGGAAGCGGTCGTACCCCCAGACGCGGCCAATCTCCTCCACCAGGTCCACGGGACGGGTGACATCGGGGCGGTGGGAGGGGACGGTGACCCGGTAGATGGGTTGATTTGAGGAGGTGGTGGGCTGGACGGCGAATTCCAGGGCGGTGAGGATGCGGACGACGTCCTCCGGCGGGATTTCCACGCCCAGGATGCGGGTGACGTCGGCGGGGTTCAGTTCCACGGTCCGGGGCGGCTGGCGGCCCGGGTAGACGTCGCCGACCACCGGCGCGACGGTCCCACCGGCCAGTTCGGCCATAAGGAGCGCGGCGCGCAGGGCGGCGGGGACCGTCAACTCCGGGTCCACCTGGCGGCCAAAGCGCTGGGCGGCCTCGCTGGTCAGTCCCAGGAGGCGGGAGGTGCGCCGGACGCTCAGGAAGTGGAAGTTGGCCGATTCCAGGAGAATGTCGGTGGTGGCGTCGGTGATTTCGCTCTCCAGGCCGCCCATGACGCCCGCCACGGCCACGGGCCCCGCGCCGTCGGTGATGAGGAGCATCTCGCCGTCAAAGGTGCGCAGAAACCCGTCCAGGGTGGTCATCTGTTCGTTCGGACGGGCGCGCCGGACGATGATGGCGGGTCGGCGCTCGCCGGGGCGCGGGCGCAGGCGGTGGTAGTCAAAGGCGTGGAGAGGCTGGCCCAGTTCCAGCATCACGTAGTTGGTGATGTCTACAATGTTGCTGATGGGGCGCATGCCCGCCAGCCGCAGCCGCATCTGCATCCAGAAGGGGGAAGGGCCCACACGGACGCCGCCGATGAAGGCCGCCGAGTAGCGGGGGCAGAGGTCGGGGTCGGCAATCTCCAGGGCGACGAAGTCCGGCTCCGGGGCAACGGAGACGGGATGGCGCGCCAGGACCTGGCGGGGGTCGTCCCGCAGGGGTTGGTCCAAGAGTGCCGCCACCTCCCGGGCGATGCCGAAGACGGAGTAGAGGTGGGCGAAGGGCCCTTTGATGTCAAATTCCAGGACGGCGTCGCCCAGGTATTCGGCCAGGGGAACGCCCACGGGGGCATCGTCGGGCAGGTAGATGATGTCTTCGTGCTGGTCCGAGATGCCCAGTTCTTTTTCGGAGCAGACCATAGCGCGGGAGGGGACGCCGCGAATTTTGGTGGCCTTGAGTTTGGTGACCTGGAAGCCGGGGGCGTGGCCGTCGTAGAGGTGGGCGCCTTCCAGCGCGAAGGCGACCTTGATGTGCAGGTCGGTCTGGCCCCGGCGGGCCAGGAGGCCCGGCGCGCCGGTGACGACGACCTCCGGCGCCGGCCCGCCGTACTCCACTTCCGCCAGGACCAGCCGGTCGGCATTGGGATGGGGGTGGATGGCGCGCAGTTCGCCGACGACGATTTTATCCGGCTCCCAGGGGAGTTCCGCGCCGGGCAGGCCGATGTAGGTGACCGTCTCCACCTCCAGACCGGCCAGGGTGAGCCGTTCGGCCAGTTGGGGGATGGGGATGGGAATGTCCACGTAGTCTTTGAGCCACGATAGCGGCACGCGCATGGGTTCCTCCAGTTCGTTTCTTACCACCAAGACACGAAGGCACAAAGCAAAAAGGAACAGACTTTATCGGAAGTAGCGCCAGGTGGCGCAGCGCGTATCTCCTTAAGTAAGAAAAATCTGCGCTCGTCCGCGTTCGTCCGCGTCCTATTTCCGATGAAGTTTAATATTTTTTCCCTTCGTGTCTTCGTGTCTTTGTGGTTCTCCTAAAACTGATGCAGGAAGCGCAGGTCGTTGCCGTAGAAGAGGCGGATGTCGTCTATGCCGTATTTGAGCATGGCGGGGCGCTCCACGCCCAGGCCGAAGGCGAAACCGGACCACTGGTCCGGGTCGTAGCCGCCGTTGGCCAGGACGACGGGGTGGACCATGCCCGCGCCGGCAATCTCCAGCCAGCCGGAGTATTTGCAGACCCGACAGCCCTTGCCGCCGCAGAGGATGCAATCTATGTCGGCCTCAATGCTGGGTTCGGTGAAGGGGAAGTAGGAGCCGCGAATGCGGATGCGCCGCTCGGCGCCGTAGAAGCGGCGGGCGAAGGCGGTCAGGGTGCCGATGAGGTCGGTCATGGTGATGTGGCGGCCTACTGCCAGACCCTCCACCTGGAAGAACTGGTGTTCGGAGCGGGCCGTAATCTGTTCGTACCGGTAGCACTTGCCGGGGAGGATGACCCGGATGGGCTCCGGGTACCGTTCCCGCATCACGCGGATCTGTCCGGGGGAGGTGTGGGTGCGCAGAAGGACCTCGTCGGTGATCCAGAAGGTATCCCACATCTCTCGTGCCGGGTGGTGGGGCGGCATATTCAACAGGCCGAAATTCATCTCGTCGGTCTCCACATCCCGCGCCTCGTAGACCTGGAAGCCCATTTCGGCGAAGATGGCGTAGATCTGGCGCAGGGTGCGGGTGGTGATGTGGAGGTGGCCCGGCCCGAGGGGGCGGCCCGGCAGGGTGACGTCCAGCGCGCCGGCCTCCAGTTCCCGCGCCAGTTGGGCCTGGCGGACGGCTTCAGTGCGGGCTTGGCAGGCGTCCTCCAGGCGGCGCTTGACCTCGTTGGCCCGCTGCCCGACGGTGGGCCGCTCTTCCGGCGGCAGGCTGCCGAGGGAGCGCAGGATGGCTGTCAGCGCGCCCTTCCGGCCCAGGTAGGCGTGATACCACCGGTCCAGGTCCTCCGGCGTCTGGGCCTCTTCCAGGGCCTGGAGGGCCTCCGTCTCCAGTTGGGCCAGTTGTTCCAGGGGCGTATTGCGTACTGCGTGTTCCGTCATAAGTCCCTCCCCTGTCGGCTATCGTCCGTCGTCTATGGTCTGACGTCCAAAACAGAAACGCCCTCGCCCCGCTGGGGACGAGAGCGCCGGACTCCCGTGGTACCACCCCACTTGGTTCCCGAAGGAACCCCCTCATTGCACCGACAGCGCTGAGCGCGCGATCGGCTGCCCGGATAACGCAGGGCCTGCGGAGCGGACTACTGGGGCTGGTGGACTGGTATCTATAGATTGGTGTCTGGCGGGCAGATTGCGTCCCAGTTACCAGTTTCCAATTTACGGTTACCAGCACCAACCTGTTCACCCGTCGGCTCGGGAGCGAACTTCGGCGGGCTTCCTCCGAGCAGGACTCTCAGTCGGGCCGGCGGCACCCCGCCCCGGCTTCGTGCCGGGCTGCGAGCGATGCTGGCGCTGGTCCTGCCTCCCTGTCGGCCTCCCTCCGCCTACTCCTCTCCGTCGTCGCCTTTGATGAGGGTCAGTTGTCAGCACAGCGGGCTTCGCTGCTGGCCCGAATTATGCCCCAGAATACCGGATTTGTCAAGGGCGCGATCGCCTTTACCCGCCTGAGGTTCGGACAAAAGTTGAGACAGGCTTGTCCTCACCCCTCCCCCGGCCCCACGGCCACGCCGCGAGCGGCTCGCCGCGTGGCGGGGCGAGGAAGCCCCCTCGGGCCGAGGCCTTTCGGGGCCGAGGTCGCTTCGCTCCGCTCGCGATGACTTTGCTCGGGCCGTGGCCCTTCGGGCCACCCCCACCCC
>JACIWQ010000100.1:0-818 GCA_014360895.1 Thermoflexales bacterium
ACTAGGGCTATCCAGATACAAATGCCGAAGAACCTGTGGCGGCGAACTGCTGGTCTCATTCAAAAGCCCTTCTGCAGTTTGCCCGGTTGTCATCGGAGTCAAGGATGGATTCAGGGAAATAATGCCGGGTGGAGCAACCTGGTATTTCTTCAAAAAATCCGCGCTTGTCCGCGTTCATCCGCGTCCTTTTTTTCCACCATACATACTCGGACAAGCCTGGCGGTCTGCTACACAGGGTGAACTTACCCAGGTCACCGGTAGACGTCCATTGGCTGGAGAGGCAGGAAATCATGGGCCTGACCTGGCAGGGGCAGGCGGGCACCGGTAGCGCTATCGTAGATGCCCAGGCCGACTTGGTAGCGGCCGGAGGGAAGGTCTTCTGGAAGGGCCAGGGAGAAGGTGGTCAGCACCCATTCGTCCGTCCGCCAGAGGTCGGAGGGATAGGGTTCGCAGGGGGGCCCGTCGGTCTGGGCCCAGAGGGGGCCGCCCTCGTAGGGGGTCGGGTCGCCGTAGAGATGGACGAAGAGGCTGTAGGCCCGGTCTAGCGGCTGCCGGGCCCGCAGGGCCAGGTGGATCGGCACGGTCTCTCCAGCCTGCGCGGTGGGCGGGAGCGGCTCCAGGAGGCGCACCTCCACCCGGTCCCCGAAGACGGCTCGGGCTATCCCTAGGCCCTCCAGGAACTCCGGTTTTGGAACGGCCTGCCAGACCGTGTAGCGGGGGGGATTGGCCTCCGGGTCCTGAAAGAGGGCGGTGGTTTCGGCCCACCGGGGCTTTGGTGCATAAATCGCCTGATAAGGACAGGATAGAGGGGAGGGTTC
>JACIWQ010000100.1:828-11960 GCA_014360895.1 Thermoflexales bacterium
GGGGTGAGAGCGCTTTCTCCTCTTCATACCCCCAATCATACCCTTTTCCCGTCATTTGTCCAGATTTGTGCACCAAAGCCGCCCACCGGGAAAGTTTCTCCTGAAAATCGGGCTCGTAGAGGGTGACGGAGACGTACACCGCAGGCCGCTCCGGGATCACCAGGCAGAGGTGGCTGTCAAAGGCGCCGACGGGTCGGGGGGCCAAATCGGCCCGGCGGAAGGCGATCACTGGGTGGGAAAGGGAAAAGGGAGAAAAGTAGACAGGCGTATTCGGAGAGAGCGTAGATCGGAGTCGGTTGACTGCCTCGTTTACATGCTGTTCCATCATAATAAAGACCTGGGGATGCGGCGCCCAAGCATGGCGGATGTATTGATATGCCGTCAGGCCCGCCACGCCGGCGAGAAACACCGAAGGGAACACGGAGAGCCAAACCAACGAGGCTCGCGTCCATCGGCGGATCAGTGTGGCGATCCCCCACAGCCCTGTCCCGATTACAAAGGCAATGGGTATAGATAATCCTACTGCACGCATGAAGTGAGGGGCTTCATCGCTGATCAGGGAGGGGATAAATGAGAAAAATCCCAACCCGACAATTATCAGAGACGCCTTTCTCTTTGCGATCAGAGGCAAGAGAACAACCCCGATGATAAAAGGCAAAATAAGCGCAGATGGCACCGCAGGCCCGCTCATAAAGTAGGGGTTGTTCGGGTCTACCTGCCCAAACCACGCCTTTCCCCATAAGCGAAGATTGTTCCAGATGCCCTGTGCGCTTAAAACTGCGACCACGGCGGGCCGTTGTATGACCTCTTGGGGATGGAGATATGCGTACACTGCCATAGGTAAAAATAAGACGCAAGCCACAGCAAAGGTGAGCATGAGACCCCGTCGGCAACGGGGTCTCCAGATCCACCACCCTCCCAACAGCAGACAGATGTAGAGAATCCAGGCCAGGGCAGAATAATAGGTGTACATCAGTAGGCCTACCCAAATCCCAGCTTTTATCCATTCCCTTGATTGGTTCAACCGGAAGGCCCGGAGTATCGTAGCGAGGGCCATAACTCCGACAAAAGGAAACAGGGTTGCTCTCATTGCCATATAGCTCTGGCGAATGTGCCATGGGAGTACAGCCATAGAGAGAGTACCCCATACGGCGATATCAGGAGGCAGCAGTTCACGAGCCAACCGATAAGTGGCTGCTACGGTCAAGATTCCAACAATTGTTGAAGCCAGACGAAGAGCAAAGGGAGTTGCGCCAAAAGCTGCTACAAAGGGCATCAGAAAATAGCACCATCCGCTTTGCCGGCCGTTGTTGGCTGGCAGAAAGGGGGTAAGCCTCGGGGATTCCAACAAGGAGAGAGTGTCCAAGCCATAATATGCTTCGTCATAGCACAGTTTGTCGGACAAGGGTGCCAGATTGCTCCACCGGAGCCAAGCAGCGCACCCCAAGATGCCAATGAGCAGGAAGAAGGTGGAAAAGCGGGTGGATTTCATGGGGTGACCTCCAGGGTTTGTATTATCCAGAAATCTTGCCCGTTCTTCGCTTCGCGGAGGGGCAGACGATCCCCGGCCGGCGCTTCATATACGCCTACAGCAATCGCGTATTGGCCAGGTGGTGTCTCGTCAGGAATGCTTAAGTAAAAAGGTTGGAGGATCCATTCGTTTGTCCGCCACAGGATGGAGGGATAAGGTTCGCAAACAAGGTTATCCCCTTGGGCCCACAAATGTCCTCCTTCCCAGGGCGGAGGATTGCCGTAAAGATGCACGAACACGCTATACACCCTTTGCAACGGTTGCAGTGCGCGGAGCCCCAGGTAAATAGTGATCGTTTCACCCTGGCCAATCTGCGCAGGAATTGGTTTCATTAGCTGCATCTCAATTTCATCCCCAAATACTACACGCTGTTGTTCACTCCTGGCCCAAGCATCCGATCGGCGTACTGCTTGGAAAACGGCATAGCGGGGAGGGTTTTGCTCGGGATCACTAAGCAACAAGGAAATATCAGCCCACTGTGCCAGTTTCTGCTGGAAATCTGGCTCGTAGAGAGTAACGGATATATACACAGCGGGAGTGTCAGGGATTACTAGGCAGATGTGGCTATCAAATGCCCCAACAGGCCGGGGAGCTAGGTCGGCCCGACGAAAGGCAACAACTGGATGGGAGAGGGAGAAAGGAGAGAAGTAGACGGAAGTGTTGGGCGGGATCTCGGCTTGTACGAAGTTACTGGCTTGATTGATATGTTGCTCCATTAAGGTAAAGACCTCAGGATGATGAAGCCATCGGGCGTTAACTTCGCGCCAGGTCGCAACACCGGCTATGATGTAAGGAACGAGTAGGAGCAGCAAAGCACCCTTCCACAATCGCAGACGGTAAGCCACCATTTCCCATCCCCAAGCGCCAAGACCTACGATCAGCGCAACAGGTATGACCAATCCCACGGCTCGCAGAAAATGGGGTGCAGGCTGTGTTAGCAGGGAGGGGAGAAGTGACGCAACCGCCAGGCCTATTATCAACAACATATACCAGCGCCGACGAACCCCCCGCCATAGAAAGACGAGTCCCGACAAAAAATAGGGGATCAAAGCGGTATCCACTACGGGACGGCGGATCGGATTATACCGGGCATCTGGGTCCCCTTCGCGGAACCAAGCCTGTCCCCATAGCCGCAAATTATTCCAGAATTCGTCCAATGAAGAAATCCGAACCATATCCGGACGCTGGAAGATGTCCTGAGGATGTAACATACCGTAGGTAAGCATTGGCAGGAACAGGATTATCGCAACAAGAATAGCCATAGAAGAGCCTGGTCGGTTTTCCCGAATCACATGCTCCCAACCCAGAATGGATAGGGCCACAGCAATCCAGAAGACGGAGGAAAAATAAGTGTATAACATCAGACCGATCCATACCCCGGAAAGGGCCCAGAGGGAATGGCGGTTAGTTCGGATTGCCCGTAGCAGGGTTCCGAAAGCCAGGGTGCCTATCAAGGGAAGAAGAAGGGCCCTGATAGCCATGCGGCTTTGGTGAACATGCCATTGACAGAGAGCCAAGGCCAGCGTAGTCCAGAAAGCAGCTCGCCGATTCAAGATTTCTGCGCTAAAACGGTACATTGTAGCCAGGGTCAGGATTCCTACCAGCGCTGCGGCCAACCGCAGGGCAAAAGGGCGAGCGCCCCAAATAGTAATAAAAGGGATAAGGATGTAGCACCAGAGACTTTCCCTGCCATGGTTGGCTGGCAAAAAAGGCGTCAAACGGGGATGTTCTATCAAAGAGAGCGCGTCCAACCCATAATAGGCCTCGTCGTAACTCAACATATTTGACATAGGCCCAATGGCCCACCACCGAAGCAGCGCTCCAAGTAGCACAAGGAGAATTACTGCCCAAGGGATATTGCGCTGGCTTTTCATCCTTCTCGCACCTTACCGAATTTCTATGATTCCCAAAGGGATTATATCCCCGATCACTTGCCCGTTTTGGGTCACCGGCAGCCGCTGCATTTCTGGCCAGAGATACATCCCGATATTTAGCTGGTACTGCCCTGACGCCAGGTCTGCGGGCAAAGGAAGGGCGTAGTGGTCCGGGATGACCTCACCTGGAGCCCAGGTGTTGGTAGGAAGCGTCCCTCCCGCTGGTGGGCTGTCTATTTGGGCCGCCAGATGGCCCTCGCTATCCAGCAGGTGGACAAAGACGGTATAGGAGTTGGCAATCGGGCGGAGGGCCTCCCAGTACAATGTCAGGAGAAGAAACCCGCCCGGATGCCCTATCGTCGTTTTCAGGGAATATCCGCGCAGCCGTATTTCGTCCCCCAAGACGACGTCCATCGGGTGCTCTATGTCCGTAGAGGCGTTCAGGATGAACATGGAAAGCGTCGCGCCCAGGTAATCCTGCCGAAACCCCAGGTAACCGTGCCGGGCCAGCCAGGACCGGGCTCGCAGAGAAGGGTCGTATTCTTGAGGATTCCCAAAATCCACCAACCATGCTCGTCGGTATCCCTCTGTCACTTCTTTGAGAAAGCGCCCTGCTTCCTCATCCGTGAGCAGGACTTCTCTGGGAATAAGGCGATATGGAATTGCTTGAGGATGGTAATACTCAAAAAGCGATTCCTGAAGGGGGTTATTCAGCAGGATAACATCTCCCTCCTGCGCCCGAGCCGCAATGTGGGCCATTAGGCTGCCGTATTCTCCTTTGTGAAAAGTGGGGTCGAAATGATAATGTCGGAGAGAGAGACTGTTCAGGCATATCAGAAAGGAAGCACCACAAACAGTCCATATCCGGCCATAATGTTTCCAGCCCGTTAATCCAGATGCTGTCAGTACCAGGAAAGGAGGGGCACAAGCCAGCAAGTACCGTTCCTCAAAGAAAGGCATAATCGGGTTGATGGTCCAGGCGAAAAGGAAACCCGTTGTCAAGGTTAAAAATAGAAACCCAGCCAGCCATCTTTTCCCGCTTACCAAGAGTCTCCCCAGCCCCAGGAGGGCGATGACAACGATTCCCCAGCCCCATTCCCGGATTGCGGCGGGAAGAGTTTTCCCGGCTGCGTATGCCAGCAAGGTGCGCGCACTAATTTCGCCAAATTTGGCAAAGGTCCATTCCTCAAAGCGGGCAGAGGCCTTGCCTCCCAGGAACCGGAAATGCTCCCTCATCCATGGCAGGAAACAAAAAGCCATGGCTACCCAGTAGGCCATCCAAGGGAGAACCCGGAGCGGTTTTCGGGTTTTTGCCGCGACGATCAGCACGAAAGCGAATTGAGCCAACAATACAGCAAAGGCATAGTAATGGCTATAAATAGCAACCAGCGAAGAGAGAACGTATATCCCCCACAGGCCAGGAGGAACCGGACGAGAGTTCTGCTGGTGTGCTAATGCCAACCAGAAGGTAAGCATAGAACCTGTCGCGCCCATCAGAGAAAGAGCATACATACGTGCTTCTTGCGAATAGTAGATGAGAAAGGCAGAAGCGGAAGCCAGTCCCGCTGCCCACAGGGCTGTGCCTTTGCCAGCAATCCTTCCTAATTGGTAAATAAGAGCTACAGTAACCAATCCCGCCAGTGCCGATGGGAAACGAACGGCAAAAGGACTTTTCCCGGCCAGCCGTATCGTCCCCCAAAGCACAGCAGGGTACAGGGGAGGGTGAGTATCAACTCCCGCCGAAATGGCACGGGCAAAAGGCCATGAAGCAATCGTGATAGAATACGCCTCGTCGCCCCAGATCTCCTGACCATCCAGCCGGTAGACCCGCAGCCCGAAGGCCAGGAGCAGGCAAATCAGGATGAGCCATCGCTCATAACGGTGCATAAGTCCTTGCCTCCTGAACCTACTTCTGGTCTGGCAGGGGGAGAAACAGCCGGTCCTCGGGCAGCCGTTCACCGTCCTTCACGGCGGGCAGTCGCTCCCCCGTCATCGCGTCGTACATACCGACGGAAAAGCGATAGGGGCCAGGGGGGGCATCTGCGGGGATGGTGAGGATATAATGGTCTTCCACAAAATCCCCCGGCACCCATTGGGTCGTGAGCCACCGGCCTTCCTGAGGCCAGCCGTCCTTCTGGGCTACCAGCACACCGTCCTCGGTTATCAGATGGTTGAAAACAGCATAAATCGCAGGGGGATGCTCGCGCGCATACCAGATGTAAGTCAAGTACAATGTACCGCCAGGGCGAGCCTCCCCCTTTATCCGATACCCCCGGAGTTCTACCGCGTTCCCAAAAGCGACCCGAATCCGCTGAACTCCGAAGGGCAGATACCGCAGGGTCGGTCGCCGCTGGATGCTCAGATGCGATATAGAGACGCTTTGGTGCCCTTCGGAGGTGTGCCAGGGCACGCCATCTGACCCAAGAATGGTTAAACGGAGTCGGGCGGGGCCCGGAGAGGCCTCCGATGGAAGCGGCACCTGGATTTTCTGGGTCACCAGCCGTCCCGGTGACCACTTGGAAGGCGGATAGTCAGGTGTAACCGGACTAACGATATGGGTCAACGATGAGGGCCGTAGCCCATCCCACCAGGGCACGACTTCCAGGCGGACGGAGAGGTCCGACAGCGGGGGGGAGGAGGCGACCCAGTGGAGTTCAACCGGGATGGGATAGCCCTGATAGACCTGGCGGGGGCTTCCCCCCTCTACCAGGGTCAAACAATGAGCGCCGTCAGGTGAACAGAAAGTTGTGGGTTCCGGTTCGGGAAAAGCACAGGCCCACGCCCTGGACGCCTCCTCGGCCGAGGGCTCCTGGACCAGCAGGGAAAACAGCGCAATCTCCCGCTCACCCGACGCTTCCAGGAGTTCTCCCGTTTCCGCATCCGCAACGGTCAAATAGACGGTGTACCCCCCGGGCGGTACACCTGGTGGAACCATCAGCCCCTGCCGGTCTGAAACCGTTTCCCCCGGCTGCCAGAGTGATGGGGGGTGGGCCCACTCCCCAGGAACCGCGTGGGCGCTGCTCCACGAATTACCCTCACGGTCACGTAGGTCCAGGCTGATCCGTACATCTCTACCTGAGAGACGGAGAGAGGTCCAATAGAGGGTGAAGCGAAGAGGTTGGCCTGCAGGCAGAGCCACGGATTCCCATTCCACTTTCTCCAACCTAAGGGCTCCGCCAAAAACAACCCCGATGGTCCGGTTGGGTACATCGGATGGAAGAGACGGGAGATAAAGGGTGAAATCCGAATTCCTCCATACCGGATGGCCGTGAGTATTCAGCCAGCCTTCCACGAAGTGGCCGGGGTCTACATCATCCACCGCGGCCGGTACGACCCACAAACGGTTATACTGGCGTATCAGGTTCTCCAGGACCGGCTCCGCCTCTTCGGGGGATAGCTGGGGAGGTGCCTGGGGAGGCAGAGTTGCAATGGGAGGCAGGTCACCGGGGTCGTAATACCGGAACAACAGCCACTGCCAGGGTCCGTAGAAGAGAATCCCATCCCCGGGCTTGGCGCAGGCTTGAATCTGTCTTAGAGTATGGCCGTATCCGCCCTCGCGGGGATTGATGACGTGGGAAAATCCATTCCCAAAAAGCCCTCCAGCCAGGGCCAAAGAAACCAGGGCGGTGGACCATTTCCAGAGCCTGGGCAAACGGAGAAATAGGATGGGGAAGAGGCCCAAAGCCCAGGCCAGGAAGGGCAGCAGGAAGAGGAGATACCGCTCTTCCGGCGCCCTGGGCAACTGGTAGGCCAGGGCTAAGGGAAGAAGCAGGGAGCAAAGGAGCCATAGAGGTACAGAGCGCAGGCGATTCAGAATAAAGGTGAGGAAAAGCCCCAAGCCCGCTATAACCAGGAAAACGTACAGGGTTGAGAAAGGAGGGCGGACTTCCTGGCTGAAGATAAGCAGGCGGAGAAGTTGGGCTACGTCTTGCATCGGGGGTACCTGAAGGAAGAGGTGGAACCCCCGGGCGCTTTCCCGAAGGCCAGGCGCCATAGCGACCCAGGCGAGACCCGGAAGCGCCAGGAAAGCGTGAAGCGCAAGCCAGGCCGCCAGAGGCCGCCAGCGCCGAAGAAGCAGAAGGGTCACCGGCTGAATGAGGATGGGAAGAACCAAGTAATAGTGGGTGAAAACGGCCAGCAGATGGGTCGCTCCCAACAATACAGTATCTTGCCAGCGGGGCCAGGGACGAGCGTTCAACCATCCCCGCAGGAATACCCCGGACGACAGGATGACCCAGACCACGGCCAGAGCATACATCCGGGCAGTGCGGGCGTAAAAGGCGAATCCAGGCATCGCTGCCAGCAGGAGGGCAGGGAGTATTCCGCGCGTCACGCCGGCCGGTGTCCGGCGCACTGCCCAGCCCAGCAGGGGAAGAGCAACCAGGGCCGTCATCACGGAAAACAGGCGCAGTGCAAATTCTCCGGTTCCGGCGGCTTTTATCCAGAAATGCATCAGGGAGTAATAGACCGGGGGGTGTTCGTAGACGGCCCCTCGCAGGTACTGAATCATCTCTGGGATGGAGCGTTGGGCGATATACCATGTCGCCACTTCATCAAAGGAGAGGTCGCGCGCATCCAGATGGTGGAGCCAGAGCCCCCAGGCCATCAGAAGTACCAACAACCACAGGAAGAAAACCCGACCCGATTTCATCTTCTCCACCTGCGAACGCGCCCCGTAAAAATTCCTGCTAACGCAAACACCCCCCATCCCATCAGCCCTATCCCCCAGCGCAGGCTTTGGGGACGGTATCTCATTTCCACCCGATGTGTTCCGGCGGGTACCAGTACGCCCCGGAAAACCGCGTTGGTCCGGTGAATCGGCACCGGTTGACCATCCACTCGCGCCTGCCAGCCAGGGTAAAAAGTGTCGGAGAGGACCAGCAGGGCCGGGGCGTTCGTTTCCACTATAAAGACCGCATCGTTGGGGCCGTAGTAACCCACTTCAATTCTTCCCTGTCCCCTCCCGTTCAATTGGGGGCCGTTCTGGATAACGGCGACTTCTTCTGGACGGAAGTTCTCTTCCAGCACCCGCTCCAGCGCCTGGCCGTAATTTTCCACCACCTCGGTCCGGTAGACCAGCCAGGCACGCGGGAGGGCCCGGGTGTTGAGGTGGATGTCCACGGTGGGGTCATCTACGAAGACGGGCCAGATGCCCTCGCCGCCAGTGGGTGCGCCTTTGGGGACGATCAGGTATTTCACCCCCAACATTTGGTAGGCCGGATGGGTCACCGAGGGGATTCTCCAGCGCAAGATATTGAACTCCCTCAATTCCATCGGGTTGCCGGTTCCCTGAGCGACCTCAAACCCTTCCGCGCAGAGGCTGGCAGGGGACCAAAGGCCGCGCGCGATCGGGTCCACGTCCACCCGGAACCACCCCGAGTCAGCGCGCAGGAAGGCCCGCGCGGCGTGATGGGGATCTTCGTCGGCAGATGGAGCGCGCTCCGTTTCCGCCGTAGCCCCGAGGGCCACCAGTTCAACCAGCAGGAGAAGCACTATACCGGCTCGTCCCCATAGGCGGCCTCGGGCGGCCGCCCAGCCCAGAAAGGCGGTGGTGACCGCCAGGAGGGCGGCGAAGCGCAGGCCGGTCAGGGCTCGCGCGCGGGAGGGGGTGTTTGGAGCCACCGAAGCCCATTGGGGTGCCTGAACCCAGATCAGGGCGCCCACCAGGACCAGCCCAATTACCCAGCAGACGAGCAGCCAGCGCGGGCCTCGGGAGAGTTGTTCCATCCCCAGTGCGGCCAGCACAGCCAGCGCGAAGGAGACCAGGAAAATTGCCCGCCCCGTCTTCCAGGATTCGGCGAAGAGAGGCAGATGAGCCACCATCGGATAGAGGGGGCCCCTATAGCCCAGGGAAAAGACATAGGCTAACACGCCCAGGCCTATCACGGCCCAGGTACGCCGGGAACGCGGGGTTCCCAGAATACCTGGAACGACCAGGAAAAGGGCCACGGCCCCTATATAGCCGCTCTCCACCCGTTCCGGGGTCAGCCAGAACTGATCTGCACCTCTGCCGTGGAAGAGCGGGGTCAGGAAATCCACGACCATCGCCGAGAGAAACTCATATCCTCGGCGAAGTTCTGGAGGGACCCCAGTCCGCTCTGTGAAGGGAAGCCGTTCCAGGCCAGGGAACAGAGCCGGCATAGCCAGCGCGATCCCAATTGCTCCCGCTACCGCCAGCCGCCCCAACCGCTGCAGGCCCTGGGGCCAGCTCCCCTCCGCCGCCTGCCAGAGGGCATAGAGCCCGAGGGCGAGGGACCCGTAGAGGGAGGCCTGTCCGTGGCCAGCCAGCAGGAGCATCGCCACCGGCAGCGCCGCTTTGGGAATCTGCCGTCCGCTGCGGGTAGCCCGGTCCACCCCCAGAAATGCCCAGGGGAGCCACGCCATCGCGTCGTTGAACTGGGGATGGCCCAGATGGACAACGAAGGGGTCGGAGAACATATAGGCGACAGCTCCCAGAAGCGCCGGGGCCTGCCCCAACCGCCAGACAGGAGAACGCCGCAGGTAGAGATACAGCCCGGCTCCCGCCAGCCACAGGGAAAAGGCCCCCCGCAGAAGCACCAACCACTGCGGGATGGGGTAGACCAGAAACAGAGGCCAGTTCAGAGGGTTGAGCAGGCCATACTGCCCTTCGGCCACGATGGGGTCTCCCCCCATCATCCGGGTATCCCAGAGGGGAAAGACCCCCCGGCGCACCCACTCCGCCACGAAGGACCAGACCGGGTAGAGTTGTCCCCACAGGTCGCCGCTTCCCTTCGGGAAGCGGTATCCGGCAATCCAGAGGGGCCAGAAGAAGAGGGCAACCGCCGCGCTCAGGAAAAGAAGCACGGGTCCATCCCGACGCAGCGCTTGGCGAAAAGTACCCTCTCTGGCCGACACACTACCAAATGGGAGCACCGGTGTCTTACCGCCTACCGTAGATTTGGGCAAAATACCGCTTGGACCGGTTGTAGGTCCGCTCCGCCTCCGGCGGGAAAGCGCATCCCGGCAGTTCATCGTGGCTTAGATGGTAGGCGATGCACTCGCAGCAGAGCCCCTTGCGGGGGCAGGGTTCGTAAGTGCAGGTGCAGCGGGTCAGATTGCGTTCTTGTTTGCACTCCATTTTATCTCCTCCAACAAGATGTCTCCTTATAAGACAGGCTACTCACGGGATTCTCACTGTGGCCAGATGGAGACGCTCGTCCGTCGCCAGCCCAGCGATTATCGGGATCCGTTTCACATCAGGCCAAGAGTAGAGTCCGCAGTAAACTTCGTAAGAGCCGGAAGGTCTGTCATCAGGAAGGGGCAAAGAGGTGAATAGAATTAGCCAATCCCCCTCTCGCCAATATGGACTGCTTACCCCAGGTCCATCCATCTGGGAAATGAATTGTCCTTCTTTAGAAAACAAGTGAAAGAAAAAATAATCCCAACTGAGAGGATGGTCCGCCTTCACTTTCCAGAAGGTGGTCAGTACAAGGCTTCCTTCGCGAACATGCTCTCTCACCTGATATGCCTGCAGTTGGAGGCCATTCGCCCATATACCAATAGGGCTGGAGGCCCCGTCGGCAAAAGATAACCCACCGGGGGTTATATAGAACTTCCATTCGCCGCATGGGCTGACATCTAAGAGCTTGTCTGAAAAGCCCTGACAGTCGGGCACAATGTGACGAATGAAGCCAAACTACGGAAAGCCCTCCTGCGATCAGAGGACTGCCGAATGCATAACCAGACCCATGGCAGCCGTTTTCGGG
>JACIWQ010000101.1 GCA_014360895.1 Thermoflexales bacterium
GCTCCGGGGGAGAAGGGGGGTAAGGGGGGATGAGGGGATGTTCCCCTCACAAAAGGCTACTGCCGGAATAATTTGTTAAACCGCAACAATCAGCGCCCATTCTGCGCGTTGCGCACCCGCGAGATGAAGACATCCTCCAGCGACGGGACAATCCAGTCCACCGAGTGGACGGCGATGCCCTCCCGCTCCAGCCGCTCCCGGATTTCCCGCCGGTGGGCCTCCACGTCCTGGGTGATGACATGGATGAGGGAGCCATAGAGAGCCACCTCGTCAAACCGGCCGGCCTGCCGCAGCAGCAGGACGGCCCGTTCCGGGTCGGAACAATCCACCTCCAGGACCTGCCCGTGCATCTGGGTCCGCTTGATCTCGTCGGGCGAGCCCTGGGCGACGATGCGGCCCCCGTAGATGAAGGCCAGGGTATGGCAGTGCTCCGCCTCGTCCATGTAGTGGGTGGTGACGAAGATGGTCGTCCCCCCCGCCGCCAGTTCGTAGAGCAGGTCCCAGAAGGCCCGGCGGGAGATGGGGTCCACCCCCGCCGTCGGCTCGTCCAGGAAGAGCATCTCCGGCTCGTGCAGGATGGCCGCGCCCAGCGCCAGCCGCTGTTTCCACCCGCCGGAGAGGTTGCGGGTCAGTTCCCGCTCCCGCCCCTCCAGTCCGGCCATACGGATGACGAAGGCTTTGCGCTCCCGCAGCCGCTCCCCCCGGACCCCGTAGGTCCGGCCGTAGAACTCCAGGTTCTCGGCGACGGTCAGGTCCTGGTAGAGGCTGAAGCGCTGGGACATGTAGCCGACGCGGCGGCGAATCTCCTCCGCCTGCCGGACGATGTCGTACCCCAGGACGGTGGCGGTGCCGGCCGTGGGACGCAACAGCCCCAGGAGCATCCGGATGGTCGTCGTCTTTCCGGCGCCGTTGGGCCCCAGGAAGCTGAAAATCTCCCCCCGCCGGATACGGAAGGAGACGCCGTCCACGGCGGTGAAGTCCCCGAACTTTTTCGTCAGGCCGTTGGCTTCTACGGCGTAGGACGTGTTGCGGGCTTCGTGTTCCGTCACTTTCCCAGGACTCTCCAGAGGATGGCTGCGACCAGGGCCAGGACCAGCAGCCAGGTCGCGACGACCACAGCGGCGGCCCAGCGGACCGGCCGGCCTGAAAGGGTCGCCTCCCGCGCCCGCTGGCGGCTCTCCGCCCAGACGTCGGGCGGGATCATCTTCAGGGCCAGCAGCACCCCCAGCGGCACCAGCACCAGGTCGTCCAGGTAGCCCAGGACCGGGACGAAATCGGGGACCAGGTCCACCGGGCTGAAGGCGTAGCCGACGACCAGCGCGGCGAACAGCCGGGCATACCAGGGCGTGCGCGGGTCCCGGTAGGCCAGGTAGAGCGCGTACGTGTCGGCCCGCAGGGCCTGGGCGCGGCGCTTCCAGGATTCGGGCATAGAGGACACAACCACGAAGAACACAAAGACACAAAGAAAAAACTATTTATACGGCAAGACTTCCTGTGGAATGATGCTGGCAAGGGATTCGTATTCCGGGTCCTTGTGCACTAAGACGGCCCCATACCGGAGGGCAAAGGCCGCAATCAGCGCGTCGGCAAAGGAGAGTCGGTACCGGGCCTTCAAGCGCGCGGCGGTGAGTAGAACCGGCTCGTCCACCTCCCAGATTTCTGTCGCAGAAAGACTGCGCAGCAAGGTATACCGTTCATCGGCAACCTGCTCCGACTGCTCTCGCAGGGTGATGTAGTACACCTCCAGCAAAACAGGGAAAGGAAGCAGGACTTGGCTTCCCCGTAGAATTTCCTCCACCCGCTCCGCTCCCTCTTCGTCTTCCATAAAAGCGAAGAGGGCCGAGGTATCCAGAAGGTATCTATCGGCGCTCACGTTCCCGCTCCACTTCCCGGGTCTCCAGTAGCCGCTGGCCCAGTCCCTCTCCTTTCGCACATCCCCGCAGCGCCCGGATCGGGTCTTTGGGTATCGGGACGATTTTGATGGTCTCCCCGTCGTCTATCCAGGCCAACACGTCTCCGGGCCGGATGGTGTATCGGCGCCGGATGGCAGCGGGCACGGCAACCTGCAACCGCTTGGTGACCGTCGTGGTGATCATCCCCCACCTCCTGCAAGGCCATTATACAAGGCAATACAAGAATTTACAAGCCAAATTTCGTATCTGGCTTGTATCACTGCGAAGTCAACGGAATACGCAATACGTACTCCGTGTTCCATACTTCGTTCACCGCCCCCTCCGGATCAGCGAGATGAAGGCCTGCTCCATGCGCGGGCGGGTGGGCCGCAGGAAGTCCACGCCGATCCCCGCGCGGGCCAGGGTCTCCCGGACGGCCTCCGCGCCCTGCTGCGGGTCCTCCACGAAGACGTGGAGCCGGTCGCCGTAGACCTGGACTTCCAGGACGCCGGGGACGCCTTCCAGCGCGCGGGCGGCCTCCCGTACCCGTGTCGGGCGCAGTTCCAGCAGGTGCCCCGTGACCTGCTCCCGGATACGGTCGGGCGTGTCGCAGGCGATGATGCGGCCGTCCAGCATCAACGCCACCCGCGAGCACCGCTCCGCCTCGTCCATATACGGCGTGGTCACGAAGAGCGTCACCCCCTCCAGGTGGAGTTCGGTCAGAATTTCCCAGAACTCCCGCCGGGAGACGGGGTCCACGCCCGTCGTCGGCTCGTCCAGGAAGAGAATCTCCGGACGGTGGATGAGGGTACAAGCCAGGGCCAGTTTCTTCTGCATTCCGCCGGAGAGGTGGGCAGCGCGCCGGTTGCGGAACGGCTCCAGGCGGGAGAAGGCCAGCAGGCGCGCGATGCGCTCCTCCCGCTCCCGCCGCCCCACCTCAAAGACGTCGGCGAAGAAGATGAGGTTTTCCAGGACGGTCAGGTCGCCGTAGAGGGAGAACTGCTGGGGCATGTAGCCGATGCGGCGCTTGATGGCCTCCGCCTGCCGGACGGTGTCAAAGCCGGCCACCCGCGCGCGGCCCGAGGTGGGTATAAGCAGCGCGCAGAGCAGGCGGATCGTCGTCGTCTTGCCTGCGCCGTCGGGCCCCAGGAGGCCGAAAATCTCCCCCCGCCGGACGGCCAGGTTCAGTCCGTCCACGGCGACCACCCGCCCGAAGCGGCGGGTGAGGTTGGTCGTCTCAATCACCCATTCCGTATTGTCCAAATCCTTACCCATCTCCCGAAGTCTTTCTCAACACCGCAGAGGGCGCAAAGAGCGCAAAGGAATCTTTAAAATCTTGGCGTCCTTTGCGTCCTTTGCGTCCTTTGCGTTCTTTGCGGTTCAACCTCTACCCCAGCCGCTTCCGGAAGCGCGCCGCCGCCACGACCATAATCACCGTCCCGAAGACCGCCAGGGCGACGACCTGCTCCGTCAGCACCAGGAGCCCCACCCCCTTGAGGATAATTCCCCGGATGATGACCAGCATGTAGCGCAGCGGGACGACGTAACTGACCCACTGCAGGACTTTCGGCATCGCCTCAATAGGGAAGAAGAAGCCGGAGAGAAAGATGGACGGCAGAATCGTCAGCCAGACCAGGAGCATGGCCTCCTGCTGGGTGTTGGCAACGCTGGAGACGAAGATACCGATGCCCAGCGAGGTGACCATGGAGAGGGCCAACAGGGCCAGGAGCAGGAGCAGACTTCCGTGGATGGGGACGCGGAACCAGAAGACGGCGATGGCCAGCACCTCCAGAATGTCAAAGAACGCCACCCCCACATAGGGGACAATTTTGCCCACGACCATTTCTATGGGACGAATCGGCGTGACCATCAGTTGCTCTATCGTCCCCCGCTCCCGCTCCCGGACGATGGAGAGGGCAGTGAACATGGAGGTGAGGAGGAACAGGATCATCGCCACCAGGCCGGGGATCATGAAGTTGGCGCTGCGCATCTGGGGGTTGTACCAGACGCGCGGGCGGACCTCCACCGGCGTGAATCCGGCGGTGGGCGCTCCGACCCGGCGCTCCAAGAGGCGAAGGCTGTGGGCCAGCCCCACCTGCTGCGACGCGGCGAAGACGGTGTTGGCGACGTTGGGGTCGGAGCCGTCAATGACGACGGCGACGGCGGCCTGTCGTCCGGCCGCGACGTCGGCGCCGAAGCCGGCGGGGATGAGAAGCCCCGCCCGCACATCCCCCCGGTCCATCAGCGCGGCCAGTTCCTCCTCGCTCCCCACGTAGGCAACGACGTCAAAGTAGTTGGACGCGCGGTACGCGGCGATCAGGTCCCGGCTCTGGGCAGTCCGGTCGGCGTCCAGCACCGCTGTCCGCAGGTGGCGGATGTCCGTCGTCGCCGCGTAGCCCAGGAGAAAGAGTTGGACCACCGGGATCAGGAACATCACCACCAGCGCCCGCCGGTCACGCAGGATGTGGAGCAACTCCTTCCGGGCGACGGTCAGCGTGCGTCCCATTGCGCCTCCGGATGGGAGCGGAGTCCATAAAGGTAGAAACGGACCAGTTCCTCCACCACCTCTTCCTCCGGGAGCGCGGCAGTGGGGGAATTGGGGGACATCAGGCGGAGAACGGAGATCAGGAGAATCCCGCCGACCACGGCGGGGAGGATGATTTCAGCCCGAAAGGAGCGCAACTCGCCCCGGACCACCCTTTCCTGCGTATAGGCGGAGCCGGTGCGGATGACCGGGAGAATGACCTCTCCAAAGAACTGCGCAGCCAGTTCCCGGTCGGTCCAGATTTCGGTGGCCAGCGCGCGCAGGAGCCCCTGGTTCTCCCGGACGAACCGGAGGCGGTCTCGCAGAATGAGGGCCAGATGGGACCCCACATCCAGTTCGGCGCAGGGAGCCAGAAGGGTGTCAGCGGCCCGGCGGATGAGAGTCTCGGCGAGGGCCAGCAGGAGTTCCCGCTTGTTGCGGAAGTAGAGGTAGATGGTACCGGGAGCGACCCCCGCGCGGGCGGCGATCTCTTTGACGGTCGCCCGCTGGTAGCCGCGCTCGGCGAACACCGCAACGGCGGCTTCCAGGATTTGCTTACGCCGATCGGCTGCTTCCTGCTGTTCGGCCAAGACTCGCCCCTGAATGAACGTTCATTCAGATTATACACCTCTTGGGGCGGGTTGTCAAATGCAAACGTGCCGCGGCAACCGTTAAGGGCGTAAGCGGTCATTGCGAGACACACTGTGCCGAAGCAATCTCCAATAATAAAGAGGCCAGCAGATCGCTGGCCTCTTCGGTGTTCGCAAAGGGAGGGGACATCATGATGGACTCGCTGAACATGTGCCCCCTTGCCAATTTGTCCGCGCCTCTAATGACACAAAACCACGTCTCCGCGGCAGTGCCGGGCACTTGCTTGTAAAGCACCCCCGGTGGGACTTGAACCCACAGCCCGCGGCTTAGAAGGCCGCTGCTCTTCCTCTTGAGCTACGGGGGCATCTACTGACTATGCTTTTCACGAACAAAAGCGCGGGCGAAGCGGGTGCAATGGCTATCTCCACCGCGCTATTCCACGACCGGCTGCAGCCCCTTATAGACCTCCCGGCCCGCCAGGGTCTGCAGGATCCTCTCCGCCGGACGCCCAATCAGACCCGAAAGTTGGCGGGGCGTGAGCGGCATGTTGCCGTTGGCCAGAAGGGCCCGAAAGACGGCATCCACCAACGGCAGTTCCGGGTGGAGGTACCCCTCCTGATGGCTACAGTGCTCCCGAATCAGGTGTTCCAGGCCGTCCATTTGGGTTACCTCTGCCGTCTCCGGGTCCACCCAGTCAATGGTCTCAATGTCCAGATGGTCGGCGAACGCGGCCCGGTGTTCCGGGCAGAGATGGTGCCAGAGTTCCACCCGTAGATTCCGGCCGGTCTGCTCCCACCAGCGACGGTTGATCTGGAAAGGGGTATCTATCGTCGGTCGGATACGGCTCAAATGCTTCCCGGAAAGACTGATCTCTGCCATTCTCTGACCTCTACCAGCCAGACCGTCCCCGGCTGACCCAGTAGTAATCGCCAACGAAGGTGTACCGGTCATCGGTGACCAGCGTGGTCAGAATCGGGCCGGGGGGCACTCGCATCACCAGGTTGACCGCGCTGTATAGGGTGGCCGCATGCACCGTCCCCTGAGGGCTCAATTTGGCCAGTTCGGGGAAAATTTCGGCCACCACGTCTGCCAGGGAGCGGCGCTCGCGTCGCACCCGCTCCTCGGCCGCATCCAGTGCCGCATGGTCGGTCACGGCGATGACCAGCAATTCGTCATATTCGCAGGAAATCATGTGGCGGCCCATCTCAAACCGGAGGGCGCCGTCCTCCACGCTGACGGCCCGGACCCATTCCCGCTTCGGGCGGGTGGGGCGACGCCGGATCAGCACAACCCCCGGCTCCTCGGCACGCCGGATTTCCACATAAGCCCCGACGGGCAAGTCGTACCGTTCGTACCATTCCCCCAGACCATAGACGAAACGGCGTTCCCGCACCACCCATCCGGGCATCTCCTCCCCCGTATCCTCATCCCGGAAGGTGAAGCGGATGCGGTGCGTCCGCCCGGTCGGGCATACCCGCGCTACGGCGGGGGAAAGGGGCAGGGTCCCGGACCGCCGATGGGGATAGGTCAACACCACCCGCACCGGCTCTTCCACCTTCGGTGGGGCGACCATGTCGGACCATTCATCGCCCAGCCAGCGCTCCAGGTTGAGCAACGTCTCATCCAGCAGGCGGTGGTCGTATTCCACCTGGCGGGGGCGCAGGCGGGCCGGCGGGTCCAGGATCGGGGCCGGTTCCAGCCGCCGCAGGTACCACAGAATCTGCCCGGCCGGCCCCACCTCGTCAAAGCGCTCGTCTTCAAAGAGGGCGTGATTGAGGGAGAAGAGCGCCAGTTGAGGGTTGACCTCTTTGGGCATGTCCAAATAGCCGATCAGCGCGTCGGCGGGGAGAGGCCCGCCTCCCGCCTCATCCAGTACCGCCTCGGCCACGTTCAACTGACCGGTGGAAATCTCCACCAGCAGGTCTTTCAAGAACCATCGCCCCAGGAGGGAGACGAACCCCGGCTCCACCTCCAATCGGGCCGCCAGCGCTTTCTGGACAAACTCCCCATAGCGGTCGTACAGTTCCTCGGGTGAGAGCGCCGGGCCGGGGTCTTTCTGGGGGACGTCGTTCAGTTTGTGCACCGGCAGTTCCGCCGCGAACTCTCGCACGCGGCCGCCCGGAAAGGCAACCTGAATGACCCGGAAGGGGCCCAGTTGCGGATTCCGGCCATCCCGAACGCCGACAACCTGGCCTCCGATAAAATCCAGGCTGGGGAAGAAGACGGTGTCTCCGACCTGATAGGAGTTCTTGGGAAGATAAAGAGTCCCACCGGAAAGAATACGGGCGATGCGTTCTTCCTCGTTGCGGCACCGGAAGGCCACCAGCGCCCGGGCCATTTCTTCGGTGGAAAGGGGCATTTCCCGTTCCACCAGGAGGTTTTTCAGGTACTCCAGGTCATCCGGTGTGGGCTGAAAGGTTTCCCAGTACGACGGTTCCTGTGTTTTCCGTTGGATCACGTCGGCTGTCCCTCAACAATCTTCACTTTGGCAGTCATCTGTAGCGGGATTATACCAGAATTCAATCGGTTTGACAAATGACCGCCACAAAGTGCGCGGCGGTGGCAGAGCCACCGCCCG
Source organism: Thermoflexales bacterium (assembly GCA_014360895.1). Taxonomy (GTDB): domain Bacteria; phylum Chloroflexota; class Anaerolineae; order B4-G1; family DUEL01; genus SpSt-77. The sequence continues at coordinate 7,586 of JACIWQ010000101.1, forward strand.
TTTATTCCAAATAGCATTTACCAAGGTTTTCTTGACAAATCACTCCAGGGTGCTATACTATAGATACCGGGGTAAACGGGCCCAAAGACATTCTGCCCTCCTCTCCTTTAATGAGTAGCCTTGTGCCTGCCCGTCCGCCTCTTTCCGGGCAGTTTGCCACTGGACTCGTCCACAACGTTTCCCCCTCTGCGTTCTCTGTAACTCCCCGGGTGGGTCGTTCGTTTCAGAAAAAAGAGGAGACATGTCTGCATTGGCTGACGGCGACCTGGTCCGTCGGGCCCAGCGGGGGGATAGGGACGCTTTCGCGGAACTGTTCACCCGCTACGAAGGCCGCATCTTCGGATATGTCTACCGGATGGTCGGCGACCGGGCCTGGGCGGAGGACCTGACCCAGGAGGCGTTTATCCGCGCCCACCAGCATCTGGGCCGCCTGGGCCCGCCCTACGACTTCAAGTCCTGGCTTTACCGCATCGCCGGGAATCTGGCCCTGGACGGCCTGCGGCGGCACCAGCGGGAGGTCCCGCTCCCGGAATGGGATTCCGGCGAGCCGGAGCCGGTGGATACCCGCCCATCGGCCGACCCCGAACAGCAGGCCCGGCAGGCCGAACTGCGCGCCGCCGTCTGGCGCACCCTCCACCGTCTGCCCGACGCGTACCGCCAGGCCCTGCTCCTGCGGGAACTGGAAGGCCTCTCGTACCAGGAAATGGCCGCCATCATGGGCATCTCGCTGGATAACGTCCGGGTCGTCCTCCACCGGGCCCGACTGGCCTTCCGGGACCTCTACGGCCTGCAGGTGATGGCGGAAGAGGGCCGGCTACTCTGCAGCGCGCTGAACGAACTCCTCTCGGCGGAGGTGGACGGTGAACTGAACCGCGCGGCCCGTCGCAAGGTCCAGCAACACATCGCCGCCTGCCCCGTCTGCCAGCGCACCCGGAAGGAACTGCTGGCCGTCTCCAGCCTGCTGGCCGCGCTGGCCCCCGTCTTCCCGCCGCCGACGCTGCGGCCGAAATTCCTGGCCCGCCTCCGGCAACTCCCCCCTCCCGGCCCGCCCGCGCCTCCAGCCTCCCCGCCCGGCCCCGCCCCCCCGCCGGGAAGAGGCCGCTGGACCGCCCTGGCGGTCGTCGGCGGGATCATCCTGGTAGTCCTCGGCGTCCTCCTGGGCCTCCTGCTCCTCTCCGGCCTGCGCGCCCTTTCCTCCTCGCTGGCCTCTCCCTCACCGGCCCTCCTCGCTTCCCCCGTCCTCTCCCCCACACCGACGACCGGAGAGGTTGCGGTGGCGCCCGCCGCGTTCTCTCCCACGCCCGCCCCCGGGGAATCCGCCCCCTCGCCCACGCCGCTCCCGGTCGGGGAGACCTCCGCCCCAACGCCAACCGCGACGCCCTGTATTCCGGATGCCCGCTGGGTCGCCGATGTGACCGTCCCCGATAACACCGCCATCGCGCCGGGCACCCCCTTCGTCAAGACCTGGCGGGTGCGCAACTCCGGAACCTGCGCCTGGGAGCCGGGGACGAAACTGGTCTTCATCTCCGGTGCCCCAATGGGGGGCCCGGCGGTGGACGTGCCCGCGCTGGCCCCCGACGCGCAGACGGATGTGAGCGCGAGCCTGGTTGCCCCGTCCGCGCCCGGCACCTACCGGGCCAACTACCAGTTCCAGGCGCCGGACGGCACCCGCTTCGGCGCCGTCATCTATGTCCAGATTGTCGTTCCGGCGACACCGACCCCCACTCCCTCCCCGACGCCTTCCCCTACTACTCCTCCGCCTGTCGGCGGGTGCACCGTCCCCACCGACCCCGTCTTCCAGCCCGTCCTGGACCGTTTCCGACGCCTCTACCCCACCGCCGACATCGGCTGTCCAACGGGGCCCGCCTTCAGCGTCCAGGGTGCCGTTCAGGAGTTCTGGGCCAACGTGACCGACCCGAACCCCAACACCCACTATCGCAGCTTGATGATCTGGCGGTCGGACAATCGGGACATCTACGTGATAGACGGTGAGGACACGGCGGCCTCCCGGGGCATGTTCCGGGCATACACCGACACCTGGGATGAGAGTCAGCCGGAAATCTACCCGAAGTGCGCCCGGATGCAACCGCCCGCCGGTTATCAGTTACCCATCCGGGGTTTCGGAAAGGTCTGGTGTACCAACGGCCTGTGGGACCCCATCGGCTGGCCGAATCAGCGGGAACTGGGCAACACCCTGCTGGTCCAGCCGACGGCGACCGGCCTGCTCCTGCAGGTCCCGGCCTCGGGGGGCTCCTACCTGGTGGTGCTGGATTACCGGGGGATGTGGGCGGTAACGGTCTGGAGATAACGCTTCTCCACCCTGTAACAAATTCGCTCCCCTCATCGTTTCAGAAGTAGAAGAGGGCGTGAGGACGCCCTTCGGAGCAAATATCCATTCGGAAAGGAGAGAAATGACCCAGTCCCCGACGAAGCGCGTATCCCTGTTGCTGGTGCCAGCGGTCCTTCTGCTGCTGGCCGCGCTGGCCTGCGGGCCGACGGTGACCGTCGTGGTTACGGCGACGCTGCCGCCCGAGCAGCCGACCGCGACGGCGGAAGGGGCCGTGCCCGTAACCACCGCTCCTCCCACCGCCGCCCTGCCGACGGAGTCCCCACCCCCGGAGCCGACGACGGCGGCCGGCTGCACCCTGGGCGCCCGCTGGGTCGCCGATGTGACCGTCCCCGATAACACCGCCTTCGCGCCGGGTACCCCCTTCGTCAAGACCTGGCGGGTGCGCAACTCCGGAACCTGCGCCTGGGAGCCCGGCACCCGGCTGGTCTTCATCTCCGGCGAGCCGATGGGGGGCCCGGCAATGGTGGACGTGCCCGCGCTGGCCCCCGGTGCGCAGACGGATGTGAGCGTGAGCCTGGTCGCCCCGTCCGCGCCCGGCACCTACCGGGCCAACTACCAGTTCCAAGCGCCGGACGGCACCCGCTTCGGCGCCGTCATCTGGGCCCAGATTGTGGTGCCCGCCCCGGCAACGGCCCCGCCCCCGACGGAAGCGCCCACAGCCACGCCGGCGGTGTCCCCATCTCCCACGTCCATCGTGATCGTCACCCCGATTGTGCCCACCATCATCATCCCTATGCAGGCGGACCTGACGGTTCAGGCGGTGGACCTCCGCCCGGCGACCCCTTCCGCCGGCTCCACGTTCGCCATAGACATCCGGATCGCCAACAACGGATTGACCAACGCCTCCAATTTCAACGTGCGGGCGTTGCGGCAGGCCCGGGGGGCGGCCTGCCCGGGTCCCGGCCTGGTGCTCTTTGACCGGCGATTCAGCGTGAACGCGGGTCAGACCGCCACCTTCAGCGAGAATGCCCGCATAGATGACGCCGGAGACTACAGCATCTGTGTCATCCTGGACCACACAGGCGAAATTCCGGAGACTAACGAGAACAACAATGCTCTCCAGAAGGACATCACCATCGCGGGCCTGCCGGACCTCTATCCGTTCTACATCGGTATGAACACGTGGAGCCCGCGCGTGGGTCAGGACGTCTCCGCCAGCATCACTCTTCGCAATGGTGGAAACGCTCCGGTTCCCGATTTCACGGTGCGGCTGCTCCGGCAGGCTCCGGGCACGGCGTGCCCGGGGCCGGGCCTGGTGCTCTTTGACGCTCGCGCCTCACTGGACGCCAACGGCTCGCAGGTCTTCTATCAGACGTTCCGGTTTACGGAAGCCGGAGAATTCCAGTTGTGTGCGGTCCTGGACCACGTGAACCGGGTCGCCGAGTCCAATGAGGACAATAACGCCATCCGGTCGGACCGGAATGTGGTGGTGTCTCCGTAATCTGTCCGGTAATCATAGGTGACCGTCACCTTCATAGGTGACGGTCACCTATACATCAGGTGACGGTCACCTTGCAGGTGACCGTCACCTAAAAGTAAGGAGGGTTCTATGGGCAGGAAAATCTCATCCCTTCAGCCAGTGATGGTAACGGCCTCTCTGTTGCTGCTGGCCGCGCTGGCCTGCGGGCCCCTCCCCACTCTGGTCGTCACGGCGACACCGACCCCACAAATTGCCTGCGCTCCACCCCTTTGCCCGGAGGGCCAGGTCCTGTTCTGTCCCGGTGAATGTCCGGGCGGCTGCGGCGTGATTTGCGTCACGCCCACGCCGCCTCCTTCGCCGGAGGTCACCCCGATGGAGCCGACGACGGCGGCGGGCTGCACCCTGGGCGCCCGCTGGGTCGCCGACGTGACCGTCCCCGATAACACCGCCTTCGCGCCGGGCATCCCCTTCGTCAAGACCTGGCGGGTGCGCAACTCCGGAACCTGCGCCTGGGAGCCGGGGACGAAACTGGTCTTCATCTCCGGTGCC
>JACIWQ010000102.1 GCA_014360895.1 Thermoflexales bacterium
GCGTTCTCTCACAAAAGGCTACTGCCGGAATAATTTGTTAAACCGCAAAAAGTCGGCCTCTCCAGGCCTGCGGCCAGCGGTCAGCCTGCGCTGACCCGATATGCGGACGCCTTTACCGTCGCCGTAGCAGGGCGAAGAGGACCAGGATCAGGCCCGCCAGGAAAAGGGCTCCGATCCAGAGCCAGTCCAGAAAGCCGCCGAAGCCCAGTCCCAGAGCCGCTGCGAACAGCACCAGAACAAGGGCCGGGATGTAGGCCCAGGAGTGGCGGGCCAGGAGGGCCACCAGCAGAAAGGTCAGGCCCAGGCCCAGGAAGAAGACGCTGCCCGTATCTATGCCGGTCAGCCTCTCAGAGAGGCCGGCCACCGCCGCCAGGGTCAGCAGGACGCCGCCGGAGAGAATCCCCCACCAGTGCTGCGGGTTGGTCAGGTAGATGGCCCAGAAGGCCAGGCCGATGCTCCCCAAGAAGACCGCTCCGTTCAGCCACTCCGGCACGAAGCCGTTGGCTCCCAGTCCCAGCAGGAAGAACCCGGGAATCGCCGCCCACCACTGCGCGCGGGGATTGGTGAAGAACACGTACAGGAAGGCCGCGCCTCCCCCGATGCCCACCAGTCCCCAGAATAGATTGACGCCCCAGGGAAGCACTCCCACTTTTTCCAGCAGCGAAAGCGCCCCCCAGAGGATGAGCAAAAGGCCCACGATGACGCGCCAGTCTATGCGTTTCATATCTCCCCCCTCAGCGGATGTGGACGGAACTGACCCCGGCCTCCAAGTTGATTTCCACCCGGTACGTCGCGCTGTCGTAGTCGGGAGACTGGTAGACGCCGCCTCCTAAGGGCGGGAACCGGCTCTGGTCAACGGTCCGGGCGGCCAGGTCGTCCTTCAGGCGGATGCGGGCGGCGACGCCCTCCGGAATCTGCACGTTCAGGGCGGCCGCGCCCGCGTCCACGTCCAGCAGCGCGTTGGGCACGCGCGCCGGCGGGATGAGGGTGACGCGGCTGGCCCCGGCCTCCAGTTTGCCGTAGGTGACCGGCAGGTCCTGCAAATCCAGCCGTATCTGGCTGGCCCCACTCTCCAGGCTCAGGGTGAGCGGGACTTCGTCGGTGAGGCGGAGCCGCCAGACCCCGCCCTCCGGGCCGACGGGCGCGAAGGACGGGCCGCATTCCACCTTCACGGCCAGGCGGTCTCCCTCCAGGCGACTGGAGACCTTCAGACCGGCGCCCCGGCTGACCGTCAGCGCCGCGCCGGGTGGGGCTCCGCCCGTCACCTCCATCTGCCCGACGCCGTGCTCAACCTCCACGCTGACCTGCCGGGCGCCCTGGAGGTCCACCACGGTGACCTCCTCCCCCACCACCGGCCGAGCGGGGATGAAAGCGCTGAGCAGCAAACCGACTCCCGCCAGCAGGAGAAACCCGGGCCAGAAATAGCCCAGGGGGTCGGCAATGACGCCCAGGGCCTTGAGGAGAAAACAGAGGCCCAACCAGAGGAGCACCGTCCCCCAGAACAGGAGCCAACGCTGGGAACTGGACATCTTACCCCCTCCTGGAGCGCGTCAGGCCCCGCGCAATGAACCAGAGGCCCAGCAGGAAGAAGAGCCCGGCCAGCAAGTATTCCTGGTACGGGCGCAGGATCGCCAATCGGCCAAATATGGCCGCGAAGACCAGGAACAGGATGGCGCTGGTCAGGATCAGGTTGAGGCCTCCCCGGACCGACTGCCGGAAATCCTGACCGAGGAGCCCGGCCAGGATCGTCCCCACCCCGACGAAGCCGGGGATGAGGGTCCATGCGTAGGTCCAGGACTCCCAGTCGCCGGTGGCATTCTGGTAGTAGAGGATGCCGCCGATCCCGGCGACGATGCAGGCCGGGACGGCCATCCCCGGCGCACCGACCAGGAGGCCGATGAGCAGAATGATACCTCCGGCAATGACGACCCACATCGGCCAGGCGAAGGACGGGATGAGGGCCCGCAGCGAGGGATAGAAGCGGAGCGCGGCCAGGAACGCCGCGACCAGGATGAGGAACAGGCCCAGGGCCAGTTGGGTGCGAGCGCGTTTTTCCATAGGGTTGCCTCCTTTCGCCGAACAGACTACAGACGACAGGTCGCGGACGACGGAGGGCGGGCTCTGAGGCACTATCGTCCGTTACCTATACCTACGTTCTAACCGCTGGAAAAGTCGCGGGGTTCTGGTTGCTCCGCGCTCTCTTCCGCCATCAGCGCGCGGGCAAAAATCAGGAAGCCGGTATGGGCCACCATCCGGTCCTCCGGGCGGAAGCGGGCAGAGACCGCCTTGTAGGGCCGCAGCAGTATCTCTTCCACCTCCACCAACCCCCACCGGGGCGATTCCAGTGCGGCCAGCAGGCGCGTGACCTGATTGGCCGTGGGCAAGAGGGAGCCCAGGTATCCGCCGTTGGCCAGCGCCGCGTGGGCCTGGTCCAGATAGTCCCAGGGATTGGGCAGGTCCAGGAACAGCGCGTCCACGCCGACCTCATCAAACCCCTCGGCAATGTCGCGCGTCTTGAACTCCACCACGTCGGCCAGGCCCAGCCGCTCCAGGTTGCGGCGGGCCAGTTGCTGCATCTCCGGGCGGACCTCGTAGGAATAGACCCGTCCGTCCGGCCGAACGGCGTGGGCCAGCACGGCCGTCAGTGCGCCGCTGCCGCTCCCTGCCTCCACCACCCGGCGCCCCGGCCCGATGTTCATTTTCAGCAGAATGTACCCGGCCTCTTTGGGATAGACAATCTGGGTGGTGCGGCGCAGGCGCAGGATCAGGTCGTGAAGCGACGGGGTCAGAAGCAGGAACGGTTGCCCCGTATGGGAACTCACCCGACTCCCCCAGGGACGACCAATGAGGTCATCGTGGGCCAGGACACCCCGATGGGTGTGCACGGATTGTCCGGGCTCCAAGCGGACAATCTGCCAGCGACGGTCCGGGCCCATCAGCAGGGCCAGGTCGCCCGGTCGGGCACGGGAAACGGGTTTCTCAGCCATTATCCCCCAGCAATCAGATGAATCACCCGCACATCGGCACCGTCGGGAATCAGGCGGGTGGGGAACTCCTCCTCAGGGATCACCTCCCCGTTGATGGTCACGACAATGGCCGGGAAGGTGTAGCGGAACCGGCGGAGGAGTTCCGTTACCGTCAGCCCCGGCTCCCATTCCATTTCGTCTTTGTTGTTGATGCGAATGAATCCCATAGGACTGTCGCGGTCAATCTGTCTCGGGCAGGCCTGGCGGCCTGCGCTCCATTGTCAGCGGTAAATCAGGAACTGAGGGAACAACCCCAGGCCTACCGCGCTGAGGGAGGCCAGCGCCAGCCACAGGTCGGTCAGCGTCATCGCCCGGCGCGCGGGCATACCGGACTTCAGAGAGGCGGGGAGCATCCGCAGAAGCCCCACCACCGGCCCTACCGAGGCCAGGAGCAGCGCCGCCACCATCAGCGGATGTTCCTGAAACAGGAGCCGGTACAATCCCCAGCGAGAGACAAACCCCACGGTGGGGGGAAAACCGGCCAGGGAGAGCAGGCCGGCAGTGGCCGCTACGGCCCCCCACGGCGACCCCTCCGACTCCCCCGCCCCCTGCCGAAGTCCGATGGCGGACAGCCCGGCGGCCATCGTCAGCACTCCCCAGGTCCGGGTGAGCATCATCGCCCGCTCCAGTTCCAGCCCCAGCGCTTCCCCTCTTCCCAGCGTGAGCACCAGCATGCCCGTATCCACCATCACCGCGTACCCCAGCAGCGCGCCCCACCCCCGCCGGGTTGTGCCCAGCAACCCACCGACGACCGCCGTCCCGACCCCCAGCACGGTCAGGGCAGTGGACCAGTATGGCGACTGGTCCAGCCAGGGGTAGGTCTGCAGGTAATCCAGCAGGAGAAACCACACCGTCCCGCCAACGGCGGAGAAGATCAGGGCGACAGCTAGCGGCGACTCTCTCCGGGCCAGTGCGGGCACCCAGGGATGAAACGGGAGCAAGCCCAGCATCAGGGCGAAGGAGAGGCCGATCAGTAGACTGGCAGTATGCAGCAATCCGACCTGGTCAGGAGTCAGGGCGTACATGTCCAGCAGCCAGTGAGCAACCAGAGGGCCCGGTAATGCCAGGACGCAGAAGGTCAGATAGCGCGCGCCCCCCACCCCACCGCGCAGGAGGAGGACGGAAAGGGCCACCGCCAGTTCCAGAATCAGCATCGCGTAGACCAGGGGACGAACGACCAGCGCGGCCGCCAGAAGCCCCAGTACGCCCAGACCCACAGGGGCGTAGAGTTCCCCGGATTCCAGCGGCCATGCCAGCATGAACAGCGCCGCGCCGATGAGGAACAGAAAGGTCAGCGCCGTCTGGGCCAGGGGGCCCACGATGATAGAGCGGCCGAAAACGGTCGTTACGCCACCGACGGCGAACTCCCGCCCCCACAGAACAAACGTCCGGTCCATCGGCACCAGGGCCATTCCGAACCCCAGGGCAGCGGAGACCGTCGCGGCCAGCAGGAGCGCCGCGCCGCGCCGACGGCGCAGGATGTACGTCGGAATCATCGTCAGCAGCAACAGTCCAGCCCCAATCAGAGCTAGCATCCGCACTCCTTTATTCGGTCCGGGCCAGCGCCAGATATGCCACCGCCAGGGTAATCAGAAACTGTACCAGTCCCAGCAACCCGGCTACCACCAGGCTGGGCTCCAGAGCGCCGAAGAAGAGGTCAAACCCGTTCAGAAAGACCAGCAATCCCAGCCCTACCCCCAGGGGCTCCTCTGCCATCCCCGCCAGGAAAAGTCCGACCACTCCCAGGAGGTAGCAGGCCAGGCCGACAAGAGAGGGCACCTGAGGCAACGGAAAGCGAAGCGACCCCGCGTAGGCCGCCAGCAGGGCCGCGCCCAGGGCCAGCGCCCGCAGGGGAGCGTCGTCCGGCCATCGGAGCGGCCGACGAAGGAGTTTTTTCCACCAGGACGGCGTCTCGGCCTCTTCAGCATCCCCATCAGTGGCCTCGTTGCCGTTTCCGTTCCGGCGAGCTCCAGCCATCGCCTGTCCGGTGGCCCCCAGGGCCAGGCAGACCACCGCTCCGACCAGCAGTTTCACCAGAACGACCTCCGGCCGGATCACTTGAGTGTGGAGGACGCCCACCACGAAGTACATCGCCGCCATTCCGATAACCTGGAGGGCCCAGCGACGGGCCACCAGCACCAGTCCCAGTGCCACCACCAGCCCCGCCACCGCCGGGGGCGCGGCCAGAGCGGATATTCGGTCCACCCATTCCAGAACGGTCCCCATCAGCGCCTCGTCACCACGACCAGGATGAGCAAGAAGGTCGCCAGCGCCCAGAGAACGGCGCCCGGCCCTTCGGCGACGTCCGCCACCGTATCCAGGAAACCGGTCAATCTGCCCAAACTGTGGATCAGAAGCCGTCCCGCCCACTCCGGGCGGAGGGTCTCTGCGATGGTCTGAAGCAGCTGGCGGCGCGCCCAGGGTCTGATTCTCTCCAGCGCGAGCAACCCGCCCCCCAGCAGGGTACCGGCGACCCAGGCCCCCCACCCTGCCGGGGCCGGGGCCGCCTTCGGCGCACTCCCCCAGGCCAGGACGAGCGCGATCGCCGAAACCGCCAGGCCCGCCACCTGGGCGACGGCAGGAAGCAGACTAACCGGCTCCTCCTGTACGGTTTGTCTCAGGACCTCTTTCGCCACCGCCGCCGTCAGCAGGGCCTGCCCCAGGGAAAACAGAATGGCCGTCAGCACATCCGGCGGAGAGAGGATTCCCCCCGAGGTCAGCGGGGCCGCCAGAAGCGCCAGTCCGCCCAAGATAGACGCCGCCGCCCACACGGAAGCTTTCTTCTCCCATCCCCGCCCCAGATAGAGAAGGGAGAGGCCCAGCGCCCAGGCCGTCCCTCCGGCCGTCCATGCCGCGCCTGCCGACGGGCTGGCGTGCAGGCCGGTCCAGAATACACCCCCTGCGGTGGCCATCCCAATCCAGATGACCCTCTGGTCCGAGTCTGTCGTCGCCCAGGCCAGGAACCCGCCGACTCCGAATGTCGCCGCCGCCAGCGCTTCCAGCACCGTCCCGCCGGGGATGGAGAATCCAGCCTGCCAGGCCATCCGGGCCAGCAGTCCCCAGGCCAGCAACGGCTCCATGAGCAGAGCGACGGCCAACGGGCGGCCCCGTCGCATTTCGGCCGGGATGGTAAAATGAAAGGGATAGATGCCCAACCGGACCAGGGCCGCCAGCAGAAGGAACAGTCCCCCCCGGCCATCCGGGGCCATCAGCGGCCACGAGAGCCCGCTTCCGGCCTTTTCCAGCAGCAACGCGCCCATCCACAGCAGGGCCGTCGCCCCAACTCCGCCTCCGACTCCCCATGCCACCCGTTCGCCCGGGAGACCGGCCGACGCCATGCCAATCCCCCAGGCCAGGTCAAAGCCGGCCCAGGCCAGCAGAACCGTCAGCAGGTTCTCCCCCCAGAGGGCTCCCAGGCCAAACGTCAACATGGCCAGCACCGCTGCGCCCACCGCCGAGCGCACAATTTGCGGACGGCCACTCTGGACCAGCGCGCTGCCGGCCACTGCACCGGCCCAGGCCAGGGCCAGCGGCCATACCGCGCGGTCTGCCAGCAGGACCGGGAACGTGCCGAAGAGAGAGAGGGGTTGCCAGAGGGAAAGGAGAAACGGCCGGGGGTCCTCCCAGGGCGCGAAAAGGACGCCCAAAAACGAAAGACCCGCCCCCAGCGGCACCACGTAGCGCCGATACGGTCGCAGGGGGGAAACGGAAGAGACCCCCAGCAGGATGAGCAACCCGCAGAGGGGCGCGGTCAGCGCGAGAATCGGTGCAAAGGGCATTGGTCTCCAGGTCTCTTTATGGTTGACAGGTTTCTATTTTAGCACGGGAAGGGGGTTTGGGCAATCCGGCCAATAAACTTCATCGGAAACAGGACGCGGATGAACGCGGACGAGCGCAGATTTTTCCTTAAAGAAGATATGTGCTGCGCTACCTGGCGCGATTTCCGATTCCGGGCGCAAAAGGGTAGGACAACTGCGAGCAGTTGCCCTACCTTTGAACCTCGGGGTCGGGGCTAATTCCCTTGCCTCCCCTTCCGTTCCGTGCTATCATGCAGGGCCGGAGGGAAAGATGCCGCCCGGACCCGCCCAAATGGTGAAACTGAGCAAGTTCCTCTCCCTCATCCTCCGCCATCAGCCGGAGCGCTTCGGGCTGAAATTGGACGAAGAGGGATGGGCATCGCTGCCGGAGGTACTGGAAATTCTGCGCGGGCTGCCCAACTTCCGCTGGGCCACCCGCGCCGACGTGATGGAACTGGTGGAGAGAGGGAGCGGGGACGGCAAACGGCGATTTGAAGTGGCCGGGGAGCGGATTCGCGCCCGCTATGGACACACCGTCTCTCTGAGCGCCGACCTGCCGCCCTGCACCCCGCCGCCCCGCCTGTACCACGGCACCTCCCCCCATGCGCTGAAACGTATCCGGCAGGAAGGGCTCCGACCCATGCGCCGCCAGTACGTCCACCTCTCCGCCGACCGAGAGACGGCAATGCGGGTCGGCGCCCGCCACACCCCCCATCCGGTTATTCTCACCGTCCGCGCGGCGGAGGCCGCCGAAGCCGGCATCCTCTTCCACCAGGCCGACGAGTCCATCTACCTGGCAAAAGCTATCCCGCCGGAATTTCTGGAGTTCCCGGAGGAGGCATGAAACCGTCCGACCGCCAAACCGCCGAGGGAATCCTCTACACCGACCAGTATCAACTGACGATGGCCCAACTCTACTACCGGATGGGCCTCCACGAGAAATGGGCGCAGTTTGACTACTTCTTCCGCAGTTACCCCAACTACGGCTCCCACCGGGCCGGTTACTGCATCAACGCCGGCCTGGAGTGGCTGGTGGACTGGATGCAGGAGGCCCGGTTCCGGGAGGAAGACCTGGCCTACCTGCGGAGTCAGGTGGGGCGGACGGGGCGCCGTCTCTTCGGGGACGATTTTCTGGACTGGCTGCGGGAGAACGGCCACTTCGGCGCCATCTCCATGCAGGCGGTCCCCGAGGGACGGGTGGTCCACCCCAACGTCCCCCTGGCGGTAGTGCGGGGCCCGCTGGCGATGGCGCAGATTCTGGAGACACCGCTCCTCAACCACCTGAACTACCAGACCCTCATCGCCACCAAAGCGGCGCGCATCCATGAGATTGGGCGCGGGCGGACGCTGCTGGAATTCGGCCTGCGGCGGGCTCAGGAGCGGGCCGCCCTCGCGGGCGCTCGGGCGGCCCTCATCGGCGGCGCCGACTTCACTTCCAACGTCGGCATCTCCCATGTCCTGGGCTATCCCCCCAAAGGCACCCACGCCCACAGTATGGTCCAGATTTTCATGGCCCTGGGCGAGGGGGAACTGGGCGCCTTCCGGGCCTACGCCGAGGTCTACCCGGACGATTGTCTGCTCCTGGTGGACACCATCAACACCCTGGAGAGCGGCGTCCCCAACGCCATCCGCGTCTTTGAGGAACTGCGCCGCAAAGGGCACGAGCCCGTCGGCATCCGGCTGGATTCCGGCGATATGGCCTACCTGAGCATCCAGGCCGCCCGGATGCTGGACGAGGCCGGATTCCCGGATACCGTCATCGTCCTCTCCAACCAGTTGGACGAACTGGTCATCTGGGAAATCATCACCCAGATTCAGAAAGAGGCGCCCCGCTACGGGGTGGACCCGGACCGACTCATCAACCGGCTCGTCTACGGCGTGGGGACCCGGCTCATCACCTCGGAGGGTGCGCCCGCGCTGGACGGGGTCTACAAACTGGTGGCGGTACGGGACGGCGGGGAATGGGTGCCGGCCATCAAAATCTCCGAGACGCCGGAGAAGACCCTCAACCCCGGCGACAAACGGGTCTGGCGGCTCTACGACCGGCGCGGGAAGGCCACCGCCGACCTGCTCAGCCTTCATGACGAAGACCCCCGGCAGATGGAGCGGGTTGTCCTGCGCCACCCCACCGACCACACCGCCTACCGGGTGCTGACCCGCCAGGACATCTCCGAAGTGGAGCCGCTCCTGGTGGACATCCTCCGGGAAGGCCGCGTGGTCTACGAATTCCCGTCCATAGAAGAAATCCGCCGTCTCCGTCAGGCGGACATGGAGCGGCTGGACGCGGGGGTCAAACGGCTCATCAACCCCCACGTCTACCACGTCTCCCTCACCGAGAAACTGTGGAATCTGAAGCAGGAACTGATTCGGCAGGCGCGGTGAAGGGTGAAACGTGAAAGAGTGAAACGTGAAGCGTGAAGCGTGAAACGTGAAACGTGAAACGTGAAATTGAAAAGGAGGAGCAATGACGACAAAGGCACAGGTTACCTGGGTGGGGCCAGGTCTCCGGCTGGTCGGAGAAGCCAGAGACGCCGTCATTGTCTTGGACCACACGCTGGAAGGGGAAGAACGTCCGGAGACCGGCCTCCGTCCAATGGAAGCGGTGCTGGTCGGTCTCTGCGGTTGCACCGCGATGGACGTGGTCTCCATCCTGCAGAAAAAGCGGCAGCCGTTCACCGGGCTGGAGGTCCACGCCACCGCCGAGCGCGCGGACGACCATCCCAAAGTGTACACCCAGATTCACCTGGAATACGTGGTGAAGGGCAAGGGGGTGGACCCGCAGGCCGTAGAGCGGGCCATAGAACTCTCCCAGAGCAAGTACTGCTCCGTCTCGGCCATGTTGAGCAAGACCGCGACGATTACCACATCCTACCGGATTGAAGAGGACTGAGGAAGCGACGACGTGCCAGGCACTCCCCAAAGTGCCTGGCACGTTTATTCGGACGCGTAGAAGCAGAGCATCACGCCCCCGTACCGCCGCCGGTCCACCAGAACCAAGTGGCGCAGGAGCAGGTCCTGATATTCCCGGGGGTGAATCTGGGCGATAGCGCGGCCCTCGGGGGCCAGCCAGCCGGGGGCCGCGTCTATAGCCTGGAGGGTGGCCGCCCAGAGGCCCTGGTACTGGGGCGGGGCGATGTAGATGTAGTCAAACGGCTCCGGCTCCCGACGCAGAAACGCGAACACGTCGGCCCGGACGACGCGCGCCGAACCCGTCAGTCCGGTCAGTGCCAGGTTCTCCCGGATGGTGCGCAGCGCCGCCGGACTCCGCTCCACGAAGACCGCCTCCGCCGCCCCCCGGCTCAGCGCCTCAATCCCCACCTGCCCGGTCCCGGCAAAAAGGTCCAGGAACCGGGCCCCCACCACGCCGTCCCCCAGAATGCTGAAAAGGGCCGACTTGGCCCGGTCGGTGATGGGACGGGTGCCGATGCCCGGCACCGATTTCAGTTTGCGGCCTTTGGCTCTGCCGGTGACGACGCGCATAATAAAACGTGAAAAGTGAAACGGGAAACGGGAAACGGGAAGGTCTATGGGTCGGTGGTTGACAAGCAGCGGAGGACGCGGGCCAGGACCTCCTCCACGTTGAGGCCAGTGGTGTCTATGACCACCGCGCCCTCCGGGACCCGCAGGGGGGAGACGGCGCGGCCGCTATCTATCTCGTCCCGGCGCAGGGTCATTGCCAGCACCTCCTCGTAGGAGACGTCCTCCCCGCGCGAGCGCCGCTCCAACCAGCGCCGCCGCGCCCGCTCCTGGGGGGAGGCGTCCAGGTAGAGTTTCAGGTCCGCATCCGGCAGGACCACCGACCCGATGTCCCGCCCGACCATGACGACCCGGCCCCCGGCGGCGATGCGCCGCTGCTGGGCGACCATCGCCCGCCGCACCCCCGGATAGGCGGAGACGACGGAGACGTTGCCGTCCACCTCCGGCCGCCGAATCTCCCAGGTGACGTCCTCCCCGTCGGCCAGGACGGTGTACTGGCGCCCGTCGTCGGCGGTGGGGGGGACGACATCTATGCGGAGGGCCTGGGCCAGCGCGGTGACGGCGGCCTCGTCCTCCACCGGCACCCCGCGGGAGAGCGCCGCGTACGTCACCGCGCGGTACATCGCGCCGGTATCCAGATACAGGTAGCCCAGACGTTGGGCCAGCAGGTAGCCAATCGTGCTCTTCCCCGATGCCACGGGGCCGTCTATGGTGATGGTGGATGGTGGCATGGTGGTGTGTGTTGCGTGAGAAGTGAAACGTGAGACGTGAAACGTGAAACGTGAAACGTGAAGCGTGAAGCGTGATGCGTGATCAGGGTCGCTTGCGGCGCAGGGAGTCAACGGCCCAGGAGAGGGCGCCCGCCAGCGCGGCCAGCAGGGCGACCAGGAGGGCCCACGCCCAGGCCGGATACACCCGCAGCAGGGCCTCCGCCTGCTCCTGCAGCAACCTGCCCGCCGCGCCGGAGATGAGCGCCAGGAGGGCCCCCGCCGCCAGCAGGAGCCCCACGCCCAGGGCAATTCCGGCCCGGCGGGCAGCCCGCGCCAGGGGCGGGGCCGGGGGCGGCGCGAAGGGGTCCCGGTAGCGCGCGGCGACCGATTCCAGTTTCTCCAGGGTGGCCCGGAAGGCATCGTAGACATCCACCCGGCGGCGGACACGGTAGAGGGCGCGGGCGGCCCGGCGCAAGAGCGCGGCTTGCTTCCGGCGTTTTTTCCCTTCGGCCGCCGGCTTCAGCGCGCGGGCGATTCTCTCCAGCGCCCCCGCCGCCGCCCGGTGCACATCCTCATCCGCATCCCGCAGCGCCGCCAGGAGGCCAGGGATAGCCCGGGGGTCGCCGATTTCCCCCAGCGCCTCCGCCGCTGCCCGGCGCACCTCCGCATCCGCATCTCGCAGCGCCGCCAGGAGGCCGGGAACGGCCTGCGGATCGCCGATCGCCCCCAGCACCTCCGCTGCCGCCCGGCGCACCTCCGCATCCGCATCCCGCAGCGCCGCCAGGAGGCCGGGGACGGCCTGCGGAC
>JACIWQ010000103.1 GCA_014360895.1 Thermoflexales bacterium
TAGGGACACCTGAACACCACAGGGCCTACGAATCGTAGTACTCCATCAACAGCCCTTTGCTGGTCGCAAGAAGGCGGCGTCGGCTGGTTACAGTAGGCAGGAACCTCCCGATTCCCACCCCTTTTGGGCCTGCCTATCAGCCGCTTTGGCAGAGTCCAACTCACGGCGCTTCAAGCATACCTTCGTCGCCTACCCATAGTCACCTGCTTGGGGCGGTCGCCGCTCTCGGCTAACGGCTTATCCCCTTCTCGCCCTTGCACCCCGACGATTGATGACCAGTCGCACGCCGTAGAGCTTGTCCTGAGCGAAGCGAAGGAGTGATGCTTTCTCCCCTCCACCTGGGGGGCAGGAGTTGACCGGTTGGTGAGGCCGGTCGCACCTGCTTGGACATACAGTTGTCAAAGTTCCGACGGATAGCCCAGAGAGTGCGCCTGGACCATCCTGCGAACTTTGCCGCTTTTCCCCCGGCTTGTCCAGCCGGTTTCAAGCGAACAGGTCGCACAAGCGGCGGGTTGGGCCGCCTCAAGGCCCGACCAGCACCTCACCCGCCTCAGCGCCGCCCTCCCTGCCGGCCACCGACTGCCCTCCCACCAGGCTACCCGGGGAGAACCGCCGCTCCCTCCTCCGCCCCTGGCTTTCATCCCGCGCCGGCTTCGCCACTCCCCCGCTCCCAACCGAGGCGCGACAGGAAAACCGGCCTCCCTGCCCGATGTTCCCACTGCCTGCAGCCAACCGCTCTTTGCGCCCTTCGCGCCCTTTGCGGTTAAGTTTCGGCCGTCGCCTTGTCAACAACACTCCAGGGGGAGACTACCGACGCCGATGGACGCAGAGAAACACTGATGGGCAGAACTCCGCGTCCATTCGCGTCCATCCGCGTCCCCCGATTTCCCAGAGCAGAACGCCGCGTCCATCCGCGTTCATCCGCGTCCCACGACCCCCTTCCACCAGAGACGCCGCAGCCAGGAGCGGAGCGCGGCCAGGACATAGCGGAGCCGCCGCAGGAACCGCCGCCAGGCCGGGGTCGGCGCCGGCTGCGGATACGTCCAGCGCAGGACCGTCGCGCCCCAGGTGAGCCCGGCCCCAAAGCCCACGCAGACGACCACGTCCCCCGGCCGGAGCCGTCCCTCCTCCACCGCCTCGCAGAGGGCAATGGGGATGGACGCCGCCGAGGTGTTCCCGTAGCGGTCCAGATTGTTGTAGACTCTCTCCGGCGGGAGTTTCAGGTCCCGGACGGCGCTCTCTATGATGCGGCCGTTGGCCTGATGGGGGATGAAGAGGGCCACGTCGTCCAGCGTGAGGCCGGCCCGCTCCAGCACCTGCCGGGTGGCCGTGGGAACGACGCGGACGGCGAAGCGGAAGACGTCCCGGCCCTGCATCTTGATGAAGTGCATCCGCTCGGCGACGGTCTGGTGGGAGGCGGGGTGGCGGCTCCCCCCGGCGGGAAGCACCAGGAGGTCCTTCCCGGAGCCGTCGGCGCCCAGGACGGTGGCCAGGATGCCGCCGTCGTCGGGGCCGGCCCGCAGGACGACCGCGCCCGCGCCGTCGCCGAAGAGGACGCAGGTGTTGCGGTCGGTCCAGTCGGTGATGCGGGAGAGGGTTTCGGAGCCGACCACCAGGGCGGTCCGGATGGCGCCGGATTCCACCATCGCGGCGGCAACGCCCAGGGCGTAGACGAAGCCGGTACACCCGGCGGCCAGGTCAAAGGCGGCCGCGCGGCTGGCCCCCAGCGCGTCCTGGACCAGGCACGCGGTGGCTGGGAAAAAGTAGTCCGGCGTCGCCGTGGCGACGATGATGAGGTCCACCTGCTCCGGCCCGATGCCGGCCACCTCCAGCGCCCGCCGGGCGGCCTGGACGGCCATCGTCGCCGTCGTCTCGCCGTCGGCAGCGATCCGCCGCTCCCGGATGCCCGTGCGGGTCACGATCCACTCGTCCGAGGTATCCACCATCCGGGAGAGGTCGTCGTTGGTCAGCACCCGCTGAGGGACGTATTTGCCCCAGCCGACGATGTGCGCGCGTGGCATAGGAACCCCCTGAACGTGCCGGATGTGTCAGGCACTTGTTGCAACTTCAGCAATCCGCTCGCCGATAAAGTCGTCCTTGCCTGGGCCTTCGGCCAGGTTGCTTCACTCCGTTCGCAGGTTGCTTCACTCCGTTCGCAACAAGGTCGGCCTTCGCCGACCCTTGAAAGCCCTGTCGGCGAAGGCCGACGGCCGGCGCGAAGCGCCCAGAGAGGCTGATTTCTAATCGGCGCAGAAGGATGTGCCTGGCACGTTATTCCGCCACAAAGATCAGACAACCATTGTGCCCCCCGAAGCCGAAGGAGTTGGAGAGGACCACCCGGGGCCTCATGTATCGGGCCTGGTTGGGGACGTAGTCCAGGTCGCACTGGGGGTCGGGAGTCTCGTAGTTGATGGTGGGGTGGACCCAACCCGTCTCCAGGCTCTTGACGCAGACGATGGCCTCCACCGCTCCGGCCGCGCCCATCAGGTGCCCAATCATGGATTTGGTGGAACTGACGGCCAGCCGGTCGGCGTGGGGGCCGAAGACAGCCCGGATGGCCTGGGTCTCAATCCGGTCGTTGAGGGGGGTACTGGTGCCGTGGGCGTTGATGTAGTCCACCGCCTCCGGGGGAAGGCCGGCGTCGGCCAGCGCGCGCCGCATGGCCAGCGCGGCCCCCTCTCCGGCCTCCTCCGGTGCGGCGATGTGGTAGGCGTCGCAGGAGGCGCCGTAGCCCGCCAGTTCGCAGTAGATACGCGCGCCCCGGGCCCGCGCGTGTTCCAGGGATTCCAGGACCAGCACCCCCGCGCCTTCTCCCAGCACAAAGCCGTCCCGGCCGGCGTCAAAGGGGCGGGAGGCCCGCTGGGGCTCGTCGTTGCGGGCGGAGAGCGCGCCCATGTTGGCGAAACCGCTGACGGCCAGGGGATGGATGACCGCCTCGCTCCCGCCGCAGAGCATCACCTCCGCGTCGCCCCGGCGGACCATTTCCGCCGCCTCGCCGATCGCGTGGGCGCCGGTCGCGCAGGCCGAGGAGACGCAGATATTGGGCCCCCGCAGGCCATAGGTGATGGCGATCACCGCAGAGGCCGCGTTGGGCATCATCATCGGGATCATAAAAGGGCTCACCCGCCGGGGCCCGGCCTCCCGGAGGACGTCGTGGTTCTCCAGGAAGGTCAGCGCGCCGCCGATGCCCGTTCCGATGATCACGCCGACCGCGTCCCGGTCCTCCCGGTCCAACTGGAGGCCGGCATCGGCGATGGCCTGGCGGGCCGCCTCCAGCGCGAAGAGGGCAAACCGGTCGTGGCGGCGGGCCTCCCGTCGCCCGAAGAGGGCCACCGGGTCAAAACCCTTCACCTCGGCGGCGATGCGGACCTCCAGGTTGGAGGCATCAAACTGGGTGATCGGGCCGGCGCCGCTTTTGCCCGCCAGCAGGTTCTCCCACAGCGTGGCCACGTCGTTGCCCAGCGGCGTGACGGCTCCCAATCCGGTGATGACCACTCTCCTCCGCATCTGGCACCCCCTCTCAACCGTTGTTCTTAAGCAGAAACACCGGAGGAGCGAAAAAGTCACGCCTGAGCGGGCTTGCCATTTATCCCCGCTTGAGGTACACTAAAAGCTACTATGCTGGAGCAACTCTCGTTATTCGCTGTGGCGGACCGGAAGCCGTACACCGTCAGCCAGTTGATGGCCCGCATCCGCAGCACCGTGGAGACGGACCCCCGCCTGATGGACGTGTGGGTGGAGGGGGAAATCTCCAACTTCCGCCAGGTCGCCTCCGGCCACTGCTACTTCACCCTGAAGGACGCTGGGGCGGAACTGCGCTGCGTGATGTGGCGGGACCGGGTGCGGGGGATGCGGACGCTCCCCAACAACGGCGACTCGGTTATGGCCCACGGACGGGTGGGGGTCTATGAGCAGCGGGGCGACCTGCAACTCTACGTGGATGCCCTGGAGCCACTGGGGTTGGGGTGGCTCTATCAGGAGTACGAGCGATTGAAGGCCCGGCTGGAGGCTGAAGGGCTTTTTGACTCCCGGCGGAAACGCCCTCTTCCTCCCTTCCCTCGCCGCATCGGGGTTGTCACGTCTCCGGACGCGGCTGCCCTGCGGGACATCCTCACCATCCTCTCCCGCCGCTACCCGCTGGCGGAGGTGGTCCTGGCCCCCACGCTGGTTCAAGGGGAGGAAGCCCCGCCCCAGATTATTGCCGCCCTGCGCGCGCTGAATGACCGGGAGGATATAGACGTCATCCTGCTGGCCCGGGGTGGCGGCTCCCTGGAGGAACTCTGGGCGTTTAACGACGAACAGGTGGCCCGGGCGGTCGCGGCCTCCCGCATCCCCGTCGTCTGCGGGGTGGGGCACGAGACGGATGTCAGCTTGGCCGACTTCGCCGCCGACCTGCGCGCGCCGACTCCCTCGGCGGCGGCGGAACTGGCGACTCCGGACCGCGCGGACCTTCAGCAGCGGGTGCGCACTCTGCGCGCCCGCCTGGTCCGGGCGGTGGAAGCAGACCTTTCCCGGCGGCGGGAGCGGGTCCGGGAGCAGGCCCGGGCCCTGCGCCGTCTCTCCCCGGCCCTGCGGCTGGCCCAGGCCCGCCAGCGGCTGGACGACCTGACCGAGCGGGCCGGGCGGGCCATCCGGCACCAGATTGCCGTCCGCCGGGAGCGGCTGGCCGGTCTGGCGGGCCGGCTGGAAGGGGTCAGCCCGCTGGCCACACTGGAGCGGGGGTATGCCATCGTCCAGCGCGCGGCGGACGGCCTTATCGTCCGCTCCCCGGCCCAGGTGGCCGCCGGGGACGCGCTGCGGGTGCGGGTGCGCGATGGGGAGTTCGGGGCGAAGGTTTCCGGGGAGTAGGACGGAGAGCAGTGTAGAATGGACATTGCCATCATCGGCGCCGGCATCACCGGCCTGACGGCAGCCTATGACCTGACCCGCGCCGGCCATCGGGTGACCGTCTACGAGGCCCGCCCCTACGCCGGGGGGCTGGCCTCCGGCTTTCACGACGAACACTGGGAATGGCCCCTGGAGCGCTTCTATCACCACTGGTTCGCCTCCGACCGGGAGGCCATCTCCCTGATTCGGGAACTGGGGGTGGCCGGACGGCTCTTCTTCCCCCGTCCCACCACCTCCATCTACCACCGGGGGCGGATTTACCCCTTTGACAGCCCGCTGCGGGTGCTGCGCTTCACTCCCCTGCCTTTTCCCGACCGGCTGCGGGTGGGCCTGGTCACCCTGTACCTGCGCCTGCTGCGCCGCTGGGAGCTGCTGGAAGGGGTGACGGCCGAGGAATGGACCCGGCGCGCCGTCGGCCCCCGGGCCTACGAGATTCTCTGGAAGCCCCTCCTCATTAGCAAGTTCGGCCCGGACGAGTACCGCAACGTCAACATGGCCTGGTTCTGGGCCCGCCTGCACAAGCGGACGCCCCGGCTGGGCTACTTCGTCGGCGGGTTCCAGGGATTCGTGGACGTTCTGGTGGACCGGGTGACGGCTCAGGGGGGCCGCATTCTCCTGAACGCGCCCGTCCGCCGCATCCGGCCCGAAGAGGGGAAGTGGGTGGTGGAGTACGCGGGCGGGTGGGCGGCCCACGACGCGGTGCTGGCCACCTGCGCGCCGGGGATGCTGGCCGACCTGGCCCCCGACCTCCCCGCCGATTACACGGCCCGCCTGCGCGCCCTGAAGTCCCTGGGCGCGGTCACCCTGGTCCTGGCTCTCCGCCATCCCCTCACCCGGGGCCACTACTGGATCAACCTGCCCAAAGGGGACGAGTTCCCCTTTATGGGACTGGTGGAGCACACGAACTACATTTCCCCAGACCACTACGGGGGAGACCACATCGTCTACTGTGGCGATTACCTGCCGCCGGACCATCCGGTTTTCGGGATGGACAAGGAAGCTTTGCTGGAACACTACTGGCCAGGGCTGGTGCGGATTCAGCCCGAAATCCGGTCCGACTGGGTGCGGGCGGTCTGGATGTTCGCCGAACCGTACGCCCAGCCGGTGCCGACCCTCTACCATTCCCGCCACATCCCGCCCCTGCGGACGCCGCTCCCCGGTCTGTGGATGGCGAACATGAGCCAGGTCTACCCCTGGGACCGGGGCACCAACTATGCGGTGGAACTGGGACGGCGGGTGGCGCGAGAAATAGAGGGCGACCGTCACCTGTGAACGATCCAACCAGGAGGTGCGCACGATGACCGTCATCCAATTCGGCACCGACGGCTGGCGAGGGAAAATCGCCGAAGACTTCACCTTTGACAACGTGCGTCGCTGCGCGCAGGGCTTCGCCCGCTACCTGACCGCGCACGGCAAGGGGGGGAGCGGCATCGTCGTCGGCCACGACCGGCGCTTCGCCTCGCGCGATTTCGCGGTCGCGGCCGCCGAGGTCATGGCGGCCAACGGCTTCCGGGTCTGGCTGACGGACGGCCCCACCCCGACCCCCGTCATCTCCTATTCCGTCGTGGAGCGGAAGGCCGCCGGGGCCATTAACATCACCGCCAGCCACAACCCCCCCTCCGATAACGGCTTTAAGGTCCGGGATGAGCACGGGGCCGCGATTGCCCCGGACGGCCTGCGGGAGATAGAGGCCGCCATCCCGCCCATAGAGGAGGTGCGCCGCACCGACTTCGCGACGGCCCAGGCGGAGGGCCGGATCGTCGTCTGGGACCCCGCCCCGGCCTACATTGCCCACATCTCCCGCCTGGTGGACATCGGGCGCATCCGGGATGCCGGGTTCCACATCCTGGTGGAGCCGATGTGGGGCAACGGCATCGGCTGGTTCCCCCGCCTGCTGGCCGGAGGCCGGACGCGCGTCACCGAAATCCACAACGTCCCCAACCCCCTCTTCCCAGAGATGGTCCGTCCCGAGCCCATCCCGCCCAACGTGGACGTCGCGCTGGCGAAGACGACCGAAGTGGGCGCCGACGTCTGCGTCATCCTGGACGGCGACGCCGACCGGATGGGTATCGGCGATGAGTACGGGCGCTTCATCAACCAATTGCAGGTCTATGCCCTGCTGGCGTACTACCTGCTGGAGGTCCGGGGGGAGCGGGGAGCCATTGTCAAAACCCTCTCCACGACCTCTATGCTGGAGAGACTGGGGGAAATGTACGGGGTGCCGGTCCACCAGGTCGGCGTAGGCTTCAAGTACGTGGCGCCCAAGATGCTGGAGACGGACGCGATGATCGGCGGGGAGGAGAGCGGCGGCTACGCCTTCCGGGGCCATGTCCCCGAGCGGGACGGCATCCTGGGCAACCTCTACTTTCTGGACATGATGGTCCGGACGGGGAAGACGCCGTCCCAACTTCTGGACGAACTTTACGGCAAATTGGGGGCCGTCTACTCCTACAGCCGTCTGGATGTGACTTTTCCGGCCCATCAGCGGGAGGAAATCAAGGCCCGGCTGGACGCGGCCCGACCGGATTCCATCCTGGGCCTACGCGTCACCGACGTCCTCACCTTTGATGGCTACAAGTATTACCTGGAAGACGGCGGCTGGCTTCTGCTGCGCTTCTCCGGCACGGAACCGCTGATTCGCATCTACTGCGAGACCACGGACGCCGCGCGCGTCCGCCCGCTTCTGGAGGAGGGCCGCAAACTGGCTGGGTTGTAGGTGTCAGCCGGTAGTCGTCAGGCGTCAGATGGTGGTTGATTCCCACGCCCATCTGGACTTCCCGGAGTTTGACCCCGACCGCGAGGCGGTGGTGGCGCGGGCGCGGGCGGTGGGGATGGTCGCCATCCTGAACGTGGGGGCCGACCTGGAGTCCAGTCGCGCCTCGGTGGCGCTGGCTGAACGGTACGATTTCATCTACGCCGCCGTGGGCGTTCACCCCCACGATGCCCGTACCCTCACCCCATCCGGGCTGGAGGAGTTGCGCACCCTGGCCCGCCATCCCAAAGTGGTCGCCATCGGCGAGATCGGGCTGGATTACTACCGCGACCTCTCCCCCCGCCCGGTGCAGCGGCAGGCCTTCGCCGACCAGTTGGCGCTGGCGGCGGAGTTGGGCCTGCCGGTGGTGGTCCACAGCCGGGACGCGCTGGACGACACCCTCTCCATTCTGCGGGGGTGGACCGGCGGCGGCGTCCTGCATTCCTACTCCGGCGGGCCGGAGCGGTTGGAGGAGGTGCTGGCGATGGGTTTCTCCATCGGTATTTCCGGACCGGTCACTTTTGCGAACGCCCATCGCCTGCGAACGGTGGCCGCGAAGGTCCCTCTGGACCGTCTGCTCATAGAGACGGACTGCCCGTACCTCACGCCGGAGCCGTACCGGGGCCGCCGCAACGAGCCGGCCTACGTCTGGTACGTCGCCGGGGCGGTGGCGCGAGCGCGGGGGATGGCGGCGGAGGAGGTGGCCCGCGTCGCGGCGGAGAACACTGCCCGTCTCTTCCGTTTGCCGATTGCTGAAAACGGGAGGCTGGCCGCCGGCGCGGATTGACAATCTCCCCTTTTCATTGTATACTATAGCCACCTTTTCCGGAGAGAGTCCAATGGATGCTGTTCGCCTGCCCAACCCGCCGGCCCCTGAGAGCCAGACCTGATGGTCTGGACGGGCGCGCTGGGCCGGCCTCTCGTCCCAAGATATACCAGCCAGCCTCCAGACCCGGAGGCTGGTTTTTTATAAGGGGAGATGAGGGTAGACCGGGATCAGGCCATCCTGGACAAACTGGCCTACAACTATGCCCGAAAGGGGGAGTCAGCCGGGTGAAGATTCTGGCCCTCAGCGACCAGGTGGTGGAGTCCATCTACAGCGCCGAGGTCCGGGAGCGGTTCGGGGACGTGGACCTGCTCCTCTCCTGCGGCGACCTGCCGTACTCCTATCTGGAATACGTGGTGACGATGCTGGGCGTCCCGGCCTTCTACGTCCACGGCAACCACGACCTGCCGGAGGACCTGGGACGAGGGGAGTTGCTGTATGCCCCGCGCGGTTGGGTGGACCTAGACGGTCGCACGGCGCGGGTCGGCCCGCTCCTGTTGGCGGGTCTGGAAGGCGCGCTCCGCTACAGGCCCGATGCCCCCTTCCAGTACAGCGAGGGAGAGATGCGCTGGAAGGTCGTCCGCCTGCTCCCGGCCCTCCTGCTCAACCGCCTGCGGTATGGGCGATACCTGGACGTTCTGGTGACCCATGCTCCGCCCCTGGGCATCCACAACGACCTGGACCTGCCCCACCGGGGGTTCGCCGTCTTCCGCTGGCTGATGGAGCGATTCCGTCCGCGCTACCTGCTCCACGGCCACAAACACGTCTACAAGCCCCAGACCACCCGCACCCGCTACGGGGAGACCCTGGTGGTCAACGTCTACCCCTTCGCTGTCCTGGAGTTGTAGCACGGTTGCTGAAGGCGGGGACTGAGATGAGCGACGTGGAGACCCTGCTGGACTTCCAGGAGGCCCGCTTTCGGGCCTTTCTGCGGGACGTCTGGGCGACCCTGAGCGGGCGCCCCAACCGCCTGCTCTCCTGGCAGGACGTCAAAGACCACCTGCACCTGCGGGGGCAGGTCTACCGGGGCATCCAGACGGTGCCGCTGGACCAGATTGTGGGCAGCGTGGACCGGTACCGGGATTTTGACCGCGCATTCTTGCCCACGCAGTCCCATACAGCCCATCGCTGGCGCTCCATCAGCCGGGCGTTCTACGACGATGTCGGCCTGCCGCCGGTGAAACTCTACAAAGTCGGCGACGCCTATTTCGTTCTGGACGGCAACCATCGGGTCTCCGTCGCCCGGGACCGGGGGCAGGAGTTCATTGAGGCGGAGGTCATAGAGGCCCGCACGCGCGTGCCGGTGGAGGCCTCGGTGGACGCCGACGACCTGGAAATTCTGGGCGAGTACGCCGACTTCCTGGAGCGCACCCACCTGGACGAACTTCGGCCCGGGCAGGACATCCGCTTCACCATCGGCGGCGGCTACGAGCGCCTGCTGGAACACATCGCCGTCCACCGCTACTTTATGGGCCTGGAGCAGGGGCGCTTCATCCCGGAAGAAGAAGCTGTCTGCGATTGGTACGATAATCTCTATATGCCGCTGGTGCGCATCATCCGGGAGCAGGACATTCTGAAGCACTTCCCGGGCCGCACCGAGGCGGACCTGTATCTCTGGATTATGGACCATCAGCACTTCCTGCGGGAGCAGTTCGGCCCTCAGGTACGGCCAGAGGAGGCGGCGCGCCACTTCACCGACCGGTATTCGGCCCGCCTCCTGCACCGCCTGGCCCGACTGACCCGCCGTCTCCTGAAA
Organism: Thermoflexales bacterium; assembly: GCA_014360895.1. GTDB lineage: Bacteria > Chloroflexota > Anaerolineae > B4-G1 > DUEL01 > SpSt-77. The sequence goes on from JACIWQ010000103.1 coordinate 10,222, forward strand.
AAAACTTCATCGGAAATAGGACGCGGATGAACGCGGACGAGCGCAGATTTTTCTTAGGGGAGATATGTGCTGCGCCACCTGGCGTTATTTCCGATAAAGTCTAAAGAATCGCTGAGGAGGAGAACCGATGCCAGCCAAAGTGACGCCCCGAAGTGTGGACTATTCCCGCTGGTACACCGACGTCGTGCAGATGGCCGACCTGGCCGACTACGCGCCCGTCCGGGGGTGTATGGTCATCAAACCCTACGGCTACGCCCTCTGGGAGAACATCAAGGAAGGGCTGGACCGGCGCTTCAAGGCCACCGGTCACGTCAACGCCTACTTCCCGCTCTTCATCCCGCTCAGTTTCATCCAGAAAGAGGCGGAGCACGTCAAGGGTTTCTCGCCCGAACTGGCGATTGTGACCATCGGCGGCGGCGAACAACTGGAGGAGCCGCTGGTCGTCCGGCCCACGTCGGAGACCATCATCGGCCACATGTACGCCAAGTGGGTGCAGTCGTACCGGGACCTGCCCATCCTCATCAACCAGTGGGCCAACGTGGTCCGCTGGGAGATGCGCACCCGCCTCTTCCTGCGGACGACGGAGTTCCTCTGGCAGGAGGGCCATACGGCCCACGCCACCGCCGAAGAGGCGCTGGAGGAGACGCTCCGGATTCTGGATATTTACGCCGAGTTCGCCACCGAGGACGCGGCCATCCCGGTTATTAAGGGGCGCAAGAGCGAGAGCGAACGGTTTGCCGGCGCGGTGACCAGTTACACCATTGAGGCGATGATGGGGGATAAGCGGGCCCTGCAGGCCGGGACGTCCCACTTCCTGGGGCAGAACTTCGCCCGCGCGTTTGACATCAAGTTCCTGGACCAGAACAACGAGTTGCAGTATGCCTGGACCACCAGTTGGGGCGTGAGCACCCGGATGGTCGGGGCGGTGGTGATGGTCCACGGCGACGACCAGGGGCTGATTCTGCCGCCCAAACTGGCTCCCATCCAGGTGGTGGTGGTGCCCATCTGGCGGGAGGAGGCGCAGCGGACGGCGGTGATGGAGGCCATCGGGCGCGTCCGGGCGGCCCTGGAGCCGGAGGTCCGGCTGAAGGTGGACGACCGGGAGGGGCTCTCGCCGGGCTGGAAGTTCAACGACTGGGAGATGCGCGGGGTGCCGCTGCGGATTGAGGTCGGCCCGCAGGACGTGGCGCAGGAGCAGGTGGTGCTGGCGCGCCGGGACCGGCCCGGCAAAGAGGGGAAGACCACCGTACCGATGGCGGGCCTGGCGGATGCCGTCCGGGAGATGCTACAGACGATTCAGGCCGACCTCTACCGACGGGCGCTAGCTTTCCGGCAGGCCAACACGTTCTACCCGGAGGACTTTGAGGGCCTGCGGGAGGCGGTGGCGAACGGCTTCGCCTATGCCTGGTGGTGCGGCGATGCAGCCTGCGAGGCGAAAGTCAAAGAGGAGACGACGGCGACCATCCGCTGCATCCCGCTGGAGCAAGAGCTGGGGACGGGCCGGTGCGTGGTCTGCGGGCGGGAATCCCGGGAGCGCGCGGTGTTTGCGCGGGCGTATT
>JACIWQ010000104.1 GCA_014360895.1 Thermoflexales bacterium
TCTCCTCTTCATACCCCACATCAGGGAACCCTCCCCTCTATCCTGTCCTTATCAGGCGATTTATGCACCAAAGCCACGGGCACGTTGAAATTGATGAGGAAGCCCAACCGCTTGCCAGTCAGTTTCAGATAGGTCAACAGTTGAGCCATAAACACCGGAAGCATCACTTCTACAGCCTTGATCTCACAGACAACCGTCTCTTCCACCAGCACATCCAGCCGCAATCCTTCCTCAAAAACGAGGCCGTCATACGTAATCGGGACTACTACCTGTCGGCGATAGGAGAGCCCGCGCTTTCCCAGTTCGTGACAAAAGCAGACTTCGTAGATGCTTTCCAACAGGCCCGGCCCCAGTGCATTGTGCACCGCATACGCTGCGTCCACAATTGCCCGGGCAACTTGCTCTTCCCTTTCCGAAAGCCCGCTTTCACGCAACGATAGCCCTCTGTCCATACCACACAAACATCCTTTACTTCGTGTCTTCGTGCCTTCGTGGTGAATGATTCCGAAAGCCCGCTTTCACGCAGCAGCAGCCCTCTATCCATCTCGTACAAATCAAATTTTTTGCTTCGTGTCTTCGTGCCTTCGTGGTGAATGATTCCGAAAGCCCGCTTTCACGCAGCGGTAGCCCTCTATCCATCTCGTACAAATCAAATTTTTACTTCGTGTCTTCGTGTCTTCGTGGTGAATTCTTCAAAACCACCAGGGCCGACGCGGCGGCGGCCTTCGCCTGGGCGACGGTATCCGGGATGTCCTTCGGCCCCTGACAGCAGCCCGCCAGAAAGACCCCGGGCCGGGTGCTCGCCACCGGCCGGTATTTGGGATGCGCCTCCTGGAAGAAGCCGTCGGGAGAGAGGGAGAGCCCCAGCAGTTGGGCCACGGCGGGCGTATCCACCCGCGGGACCACCGCTGTCGCCAGCACCACCAGGTCGGCCTCCACCTCCACCGTCCGACCCAGCAGCGAGTCCTCCGCCCGCACCACCAGCCGGTCCCCCCGCCGGTAGACCTCCGACGGCTCCCCTCGCCGGTAGATGACCCGCTCCTCCTTCACCCGGTCGTAAAATTCCTCGTACCCCTTACCGAAGGCCCGCATGTCAATGTAGAAGACGGTGATCCGGGCATTCGGGAGTTTGTCCCGCACCAGGTGCGCGTGCTTGGCGGTGTACATACAGCAAATCCGGGAGCAGTACGGAACCCCGGTATGCGGGTCCCGGGAGCCGACGCAGTGGATGAAGACCACGTCCTGCGGCTCCTTCCCGTTGAGGATGATTTTGCCCCCCGTCGGGCCGGACGCCGAGGAAAGCCGCTCAAACTCCAGCCCCGTGATGACGTTGGGATAGACCCCGTAGCCGAACTCCGGCTTCGCGCGCGGGTCCATCAGGTCAAACCCGGTGGCGACGATAATGGCCGCCACGTCCACTTCAATAAACCGCTCCTTCTGCTCAAAATTGATCGCGCCGGTGGGACAGGCGTCCTTGCACTTGAAGGTCTTGCCGCAGACGCCCCGGGTCAGATAGAGGCAGGCCGTCGGGTCTACGGTGTAGACCAGCGGCACGGCCTGCGGGAAGGGCACGTAGATCGCGGCGCGCTTGCCCAATCCCTGGTTGAACGTATCCACCACCCGGCCGTGCATCCGGCACTCCTGGGCGCAGAGCCCGCACCCCCGGCAGATGTCCTCCTCCACATAGCGCGGCTTTTTCTTAATGGTGACGTGGAAGGCTCCGGCCTCCCCCTCCACCGCGACGACTTCGGAGTAGGTCAGCAACTCAATGTTCGGGTGTTGGCCCACGCTCACCATCTTGGGCGTCAGGATACAAGACGAACAGTCCAGCGTCGGGAAGGTCTTATCCAGCTGGGCCATCCGGCCCCCCACGCTGGGCTCCCGTTCCACCAGATAGACCGGGAAACCGGCGTCCGCGATATCCAGCGCGGCCTGAATGCCGGCGATCCCGGCGCCGATGACCAGTGCAGCGGGTTTCTGAGTCATACTGAGGGCTCCTCCTCGCTGTCTGCCTTCACCGCAGAGGCGCAGAGACCGTGAAGGCCTTCTGCTGGCAAGTTTAAACTGCCACCGCCGTCCGGCGAGAGACCAGCCATCGTCGGAGAGACTCCTCACTCTCGCCGCTCCTCCGTCCGACCAATAGGCCCTCCACGCCGATGTGTTCGTCCAAATCCGGCCATTCTATCGCGTACCCACCCCCCAACAGCCGCCAGTTCTGCCGCTCCTCCGGACTGGCGTAAAACAGGCGCGGATACCAGACCAGCGGTACCACAATCCGCCGACCGTCTGCTAATCCCACCACTAACTCATCCTCGGTGACCTCTACCTCCACGGCAACCGGTTCAGTTTCAAACTCCAAAGAACTCATGCCACGCCTCCAATAGGACTGACTCATATTTGACGACAAGACGGGCTATCTGGTTTAACTCGTGGGCGGCAAATCCCCGATTTTTCGCCAGTCTCACCGGATTCAACCAGAACTTGGCGATCCGATGTTCCCGCTTTACGTGGATATGCGGCGGCTCTCCACCATCGGAACTGAAAAACACGAAACTATACGGGCCTTCCTGCAACACGGTTGGCATTCAGAAGCCCTCCGCATCCCCTACACCACCGCATCCACCATCTCGTACACCCTCCGCGCGGCGTAGCCGACCTGCTGAGTGGCCTTGTTCGGGCAGACCATCGCGCAGACGCCGCAGCCCATGCAGAGCGGTTCTATCACCTCCGCGTACGGCCCGCCCGGCTCCAGCGCCCGCGCCCCGTATGGGCACGCCTCCACGCAGAGCCCGCAGGCCGAACAGAGCCGGGTGTTCACCCGCGCCACCGTCCGGACGACCTCCACCTGGCCCCGCGCCAGCAACGTCGCCGCGCGCATCGCCGCACCCCGCGCCATCAGAATCGTCTCGTCCACGGCGCGCGGCGAATGCGCCAGCCCGCAGACGAAAATCCCCCGCCGGGTGAAGTCCAGCGGCCGCATCTTCGGGTGCTCCTCCCGGAAGAAGCCGTACGCGTCCACCGGCACCCCCAGCGCCTGGCCCAGCGCCCGGTTGTCGTTGGGCTCAATCCCCACGCTGAGCACCAGAAGCCCCGCCGGAAGCACCACCTCCTCCCCGGCGATCGGCTCCACCAGCCGGACCTGCAGGCCGTCCGGCCCCGCCGTCACCTGCGGCTTATCCGGCAACTCGTAGCGCAGGAAGACCACCCCCTTCTCCCGCGCCTGCCGGTACGCGTCCTCCCGGAAACCGTACGTCCGCATCTCCCGGTAGAGGACGGTCACCCGCGCGTCGGGATAGCGCTCCTTGATCGCCAGCGCGTTGACCACCGCCTTGGTGCAGCAGATACGGCTGCAGTAGGGCCGCCCCGGCTCCCGCGACCCCACGCACTGGATCATCACCACGTCGGACGGGACCTCCTTCCCCTCCGCCAGCATCTTCTCCAGTTCCCGCTGGGTCACGACGCGCGGGTCCTGGCCGTAGAGGTATTCCGTCGGGACGACCTCGCGGCCGCCGGTGGCGACGATAATCGCCCCGTACGTCTCCTCCTGCTCCCCCTCCGGCCCGGCCAGACGGGCGCGGAACTGCCCCAGGCGGCCCGAAACACCCCGGACCTCCGTCTTCAGGAGCACCCGGACGCGCGGCTCCCGTCCCAGCCGCTCCAGGAGCGACGTCAGCGCGGCCTGGGGGTCCCCGCCGCCCAGGACCAGGCGCAGGTCCCGCAACTGGCCGCCCAGCGTCTCCGTCCGCTCCACCATGTCCACCGGATGCCCCAGGTCGGCCAGCGTCAACGCGGTAGTCATCCCGGCCAGCCCGCCGCCGACCACCAACACCCTCCGGCTCAAGGGCTCCGCCGACGGCCGGAAGGGCTCCCGTCGGACCGCGCCGGCCACTGCCATCGCGACCAGTTCCCGCGCCTTCTCTGTGGCGACCTTCCCGTTGCGGGAATGGGCCCCGGCCACCTCCCCCCGCAGGTTGACCAGTTCCAGCAGGTTGGGATTGAGGCCGGCGGCACGCATCATCTCCGCAAAGGACTCCGCCCGGCGGATGTCGGTGTACCCGGCCAGGACAACCCGGTTCAGCCGCTCCTCCCGGACGATGCGGGCAATCTCCTCCATCCCCCGGCGGGAGAGGCCGTCCCCGACCACCATCGCCCGCGCGACGTTCGGGAGCGCCCGCGCCTGCTCCGCCACCGCCTCCAGGTCAATCACCTCGCCGATCTCCCCCCGGTGGTCGCAGAGGAAGACCCCCACGCGCGGCCACTCCCAGGTGACGTCCCGCTCCTCGGGCGCTGCCTCTTCCCCGACAACCCCGGCGGACGGGACCAACGCCGCCGCAGCCGCCGCCACCGCCGACGCCTCCACCACCGTCTCCGGGATGTCCTTCGGCTCCCGGAACGCGCCAGCCACCAGCACGCCGGGCCGCCCGGCCGCCTCCGGCGCGAACGGGTCCGTCACGGCGAAGCCGTACTCGTTCAGGGCCACCCCCAGCGCCTGGCCCAGCGCCCGCGCCCCCAGCGGCGAGCCGAATCCCACCACCAGGACCACCAGGTCAAACTCCTCCTCCCGCACCGTCCCGTCCTCGGCGACGGTCTTCAACAGCAGGTTCCGGCTCTTCGGCCGCTCCTGGACGGCGGAGACCATGCAGCGGCGGTACGTCACGCCGGGCAGGGCCTTCGTCTCCTCAAAGTAGGTCTCGTAGTCCTTCCCGTAGGTCCGGATGTCCATAAAGAAGACGGTGACCTCGGTATCCGGCTCCAGTTCCTTGACCACCCGCACGTGCTTGGCCGTGTGCATGCAGCAGACGGATGAGCAGTACCCCCGGCCGATGGACACATCCCGCGAGCCGACGCACTGGATGAAGGCGATGCGGCGCGGCCGCTGGCCGTCGGACGGGCGGATGATGTGGGCGCCCGTGGAGCCGGCGAAACTGACCATCCGCTCAAACTGGATGCTGGTGAGGACGTTCGGGTAGTACCCCCAGCCGAACTCCCCCTTCAGGCGAGCGTCAAAAGGCTCAAAGCCCGGGCTCAGGATGACCGCCCCCACCTGGACCTGGCTCTCCGTCGGCCGCATGTCCAGGTCAATGGCCTCCGTCGGGCAGACCTCTATGCACTTCCCGCAGCGGGTGCAGACCGACATGTCAATGACGTACGCGGGCGGAATGGCCCGCAGCGGCGGGCGGTAGATGGCCCTGACCTTCGCCAGGTCGCCCTCGTAGAGGCCGGGCCGCTCCACCGGGCAGACCCGCGCGCACCTCCCGCAGAGGATGCACTGCTCCGGGATGACGTAGCGCGGCTTGTGGTGGAGACGGACGGTGAATGCGCCCGGCTCCCCCTCCAGCCCCACCACGTCGGTGTACGGGACAATGGTGATATTGGGATGCAGGTCGCACTCAATGGTGGGACAGTACGCCGGGCGTCCTGGAACCATGTAGCAGATCCCGCAGGAATCGGTCGGGAAGGTCCGGTCCAGCAGGTGGAGCGACCCGCCGATGCCGGGCGCGCTGTCCACCAGGACGACGGGATAGCCGGCCTCCGCCAAAAGCAGCGCCGACTGCATCCCCCCGATCCCCGCGCCGACGACCAGAATGGAGTTGGAAGTTGGAGTCCTGACGTTATCGGTCATCCGTTCCCCCGGTGGCAAAGAGTTTACCGGTAAACTTCTCGCCGGTGACGAATGCGAGTTATACGAACCACACGTTCCCTGTCATCAATCTCATAAACAACCCGATAATCCCCCACACGAATCCGATATAAGCGTTCGTGTCCCGCGAGTTTGCGCACTCCGCGTGGACGCGGGTTCTCCGACAAGCCATCTATTGCAACACTAACCCTGCGTTGCAAAACAGAAGGCAGAGAGCGAAACTCTTTCGCGGCTGACGCAACCAGGATTACCCTATACGCTGTCATCCGAGGCCACCTTGCCCGCTATTTCCGCCTTTAATGTTTCCCATTCCACCACGGGCTCGTTCTTTCGTGCCTCGGACACCAGCACATCGTAGAAGTCTTCCCAGAGTTTCCCCCACTCCTCCAGGCTGATGACCACAGCGGTCCGCTTGCCGGTGCTATCCACCAGATACTGAATCCCCTTTAGCATCACCTCACCTGCCATCTCCCCTCCGTTTGCAGCCAGGCGGTATTTAGAAGCCCCCTATCTACTATACGCCCATCATACGGGTAATTCCAGTGTCAATCAACACCCCGGCAATAAGATAGACGTCATATTCTAATCATCGCCGTCTCTAATATCAGGCCCACCCTATCGCTGATACACGTCTTTCCGATGAGCACAATGCAGCACAATCACCATCGCCTCCTGGTCCAGAATCTCGTACCGCACGCGATAATCGCCTATCCGAATCTGATACTCGTTGGCATATCCCTTCAATTTCACACAACCAGGTGGGCGAGGCGAACCTCAACAGGTAAAGAATCCAGTTGCTTTTGAACCGGCTTGGGAACGACAACGCGGTACCTCATTGCCCTCGCATCCGGGCCACATATTCCTCAATGGTGATGTAATCGCCTCGCAGATACGCTTCACGTGCTTCTTGAATTTCGGCCCGGACGATCGGGTCCTCCTCCAACAATTCTTCCTCCCACTGAGCAATCTGCTCGTTCAGCAACTGCCAGAGACGCAACTTCTCCCGCGGGCTCAGGTTCAGCACGGATTCCACCAGGGAATCAAAAGGTACAGAAAGCCTTACAATTGTCATACTCCACCCTCCTCATCAAACGATTCGCTTTCCGCCATCCACCCCCAACCCACATTCATCCGCGTTCATCTGCGTCCGCTTCTCAATCACCCCCTCGCATACTACCCCTGCTCGTAAGCCTCCGAGAATTCCTTGACGGTCTCTAACCCGAAGGTCTCTATATGAAACCGAATCGCCGACTTCACATCCGCTAGCGCCTCTTTGTCGGTATCCCCCTGGCCAACGACAACCCCCTTGAGCCCCAGCGGATAAGCCACATATCCATCCGGATGCTTCTCAACCATAATCTTAAATTGCCGAATCATCTTACCCCCAAATCCGCGTCCATCCGCGTCCCCCACCCTACCCGACCTTCCGCAGGGCCGGTCGCGGGTCAATCATGTGCTTCCCCCACCACTTCTCCACGCCCGGCAGGCCCAGCGCCAACCCCATCAGTTCGGTAAAGTAGAGGACCGGGATTTTCGTCTCCAAGTTCTGGCGGGTATCCAGGTTGATCTGGCACATCCCGCAGGCACAGGCGATGACGTCCGCCCCGGCCTCCTGGGCCTCCCGCGCCAGACGGGATGAGAGGGCCACCACGACCTCGCTCCGGCTGAGAGAGAGACTGGCCCCACAGCAATCCACCTTGTACGACCATTCCACCGGCTCCGCCCCCAGCGCGGCCATCAGCCGGTCCATCCGGGTCGGGTGCTCCGGGTCGTCCCAGCCGGTGAACTCCGGCGGCCGGACCAGGACGCAGCCGTAGTACGAGGCCACCCGCAGCCCTGTGAGCGGCCGGGTCACCCGCTGGCGGACGGCCTCCAGGACCTCCGGCTCCGTCAGCACCTCCAGCAGGTGCCGGACGCGCGGCTGGCCCGTGTAGGTGAACCCCAGGAGCGCCTCCATCTCCCGCCGCCACTGCGGGTCCTCCCGCAGGACCCGGTCCGCCTGCAGGACGTGCTGGTAGCAGGCCGGGCACGGCGCGACGATGTCCAGCCCCGCCTTCTGGGCCAGCGCGACGTTGCGCGCCGGGAGCCGCAGCGCCAGTTCGTGGTCCAGGCTATGGGCCGAAGACGCCCCGCAGCAGTTCCAGTCCTCCAGTTCCACTAACTCCACCCCCAACGCCTCACAGACGGCGTCGGTGGAGAGGCCAAATTCCACCGCCGTAGTGCCAATGGTGCAGCCGGGATAGTAGGTGTATTTCACGGTGTGTCCTCCTCGCAAGGGAGTTCGCCCGCAAGAGCAAGAATTCGCTTCCGGACATCCTCAGAGACCCACATGCCGGTCTCCCGGAGACGGTCCACTACAGGGCCAATCTGGCCCACTAAGCCCGCCGTTTTGGCCTCCAGAAGCACACGAAGTGTTCCCCACACCTTCAGGCCAGCAGCCGTTGCGATTCTACGTGCTCTCGCATCATCCAGCAAGACGATTCGCTCTGGATTCTCCAGCCCCAAAGCAATCACAGAAACTTCGCCAGGCCCCAGGTCGGCTACCAGCCACTCCGAGAGCGAAACCGGGGGCTCCAGAATTTCCATCCAGGGATATTCGCTAACCCTGGGAACTTGATACCCCCGCCGAAGTCCCTCCTCCAATTCCTGCACAACGGCTACCGGTACCCACACCTTACCAAACAACTGGTGAAGCCACTCCAGTACTCCGGCCCGGTACAGATACCCAGAGGCGAAGTATTCGCAATTGCTTCAGGCATGGGCCGCTTCCAATTCGCGCAACTCTGCCTCAAACGGGAAAACCTTGTACTTTCCCAGGCTCAGGAGAAATTCTACGCGCGACATCCCTGCCAGTTCCGCCGCGCGGCCGGAAGAAAGTCGCCCAATCTCGTACAACTTCACCGCGGCCAAAACAAGAATCTCGCGAGCAAATTCCTCTTCGTCTACCTTCTCTGCCAGAAGCACTTTTTCCGGCACCTGAATCGTAATCTGCCGGGTCGCCATTCCCCCCTCCTTAAGAAGCCAGCGAACACAGGGCCCTACTTGCCCACTTGCCCACTTGCCCACTTGCCCACTTACTTCTCATACAACCGCCGGACCTCAGAGACCCCCCGGATTCGCTCCGGCAGGAAGGAAATCTTCCCCTTCAGGATCAGGCCAACGCCCATCCCCAGGTCGGAGAAGAGGTCGCGGCTTAAGAGTTTGTACTCCATCAGCATGCTCAACTCGTGCACCCGGCCCCAGAGGCGGATGCTATCCAGGAAGGACCGGTGGAGCGCGTAGACGGTCGAGTCGGGCTTGTAGCCTTCCTCCAGCGCCATGTAGCGCAGCGTGTCAAACATCGGCGCCAGGCGGATGTGGTTGGGACAGCGGGTCCCACAGGTCTCGCAGCCCACGCAGAGCCAGATCGCCGAACTGGAGAGGACCTTCTCCTTTCGCCCCAACTGCACCAGCCGGACCACCTGGGCCGGTTTATAGTCCATCACGAAGGCGACGGGACACCCCGCCGTGCACTTCTGGCAGAAATAGCAGCGCAGAATCGGCTCGCCGCTCCGCTCCTGCACCGCCCGGCCGAACGAAGGGTCTATCACTGCAACCGCCATCCCTTACCTCCCTCTTGCTTCCTACTTCCTACTTCCTACTTCCTACTCCCTACTCCCTACTTCCTGCTTCCTAAAACTTCCCCCTCTGCTCCACCAGATGCAGCACCAGAATCGCCATATCCAGCGTCTCCCCGGTGCTGGTGATGAAGTAGTCCCGGAGCGTCGTGGCATGCTGGAAGCCCAGGTCCAGGAACGCGCTGATGACCTGCGGCTGCGTGGTCACAATTTCCGCGTACAACTGATACAGCCCAACGCGGCGGGCCACCTCTATCAGGCTCTGGACCATCAGCGTTCCGATGCCCTGTCGCCGGTACTCCCGGTCCAGGAAAATGCGCACCCAGGCCAGGTGCCGGTGGTAGTGTTCCCCGAAGTGCAGCGTGGCGTTGCCGATGAGTTTGTCGTTGACGAAGGCGACCAGCGGGAAGACCCGCCGGTAGTCCAGGTTGTCCACCCAACTGGCGACGACCGCCGGGTCGGCCGCGTCTATGCGGTACCACTCCAGGTCCTCCCGCGACGCCCGCGCGAAGAGGTCTATGAAGGCCTCCTTGTCCTCCTTGCGGAGCGGCCGCAGGAGCAGCCGCGCGCCGCCCGGCAATACCTTCGTCTTGCGGTAGTTGGCAATTTGATCCCAGATGTCGCTGGCCATCTGTGCCTCCTATCAGGTTGGCTCACAAGGGACACAATTGACTTCGCGTTCTTCGCGCCCTCTGCGGTTTAAACCATCACATCCGCCATTGCCAGCACCTGGACCGGCTCCCAGTTGTGGATGCGGCTGGCCTTGTTGGGACAGGCCACCACGCATGCCCCACAGGTCTGGCAAAGCGCGGGGTTCACCGTCGCCACCTGGCGCACCGGGTGGACCTCCCGCGCCCCGTACGGGCAGACCGCCACGCACGCGCCGCAGGCGGAGCAGAGTTCCTCAATCACGTAGGCGACCGTCGGCTCCTGGACCATCGCGTCCTGGGCGAAGAGTTGGACCACTTTGGCCGCCGCGGCCGCCGCCTGCGCCACCGTCTCCGGGATGTCCTTGGGCCCCTGCCCGGCCCCCGCCAGGAAGACCCCCGCCGTCAGGCTCTCCACCGGGCGCAACTTGGGATGCGCCTCGCTGTAGAAACCGTACCGGTCCGCCTGAATGTGGAGCGTTTGGGCCAGAGCCAGCGCGTCCCGGCTGGGCAGCATCGCCGTCGCCAGCACCACCAGGTCCGCCTCCACCTCCACCGGCCGGCCCACCAGCGTATCCGAGCCCCAGACCACCACCCGGTCGCCCCGGCGGAAAATCTTGCTCACCTTGCCCCGGAGATAGAGGACGTCGTACTGCTCCATCGCCCGCTGGACGAACTCGTCGTACCCCTTCCCCCCGGAGCGGATGTCTATGTAGAAGACGTAGGCCTGCCCGTCCGGGACCCGTTCCTTGAACATCATCGCCTGCTTGGCGACGTACATGCAGCAGACCTTGGAGCAGTAGGAGACACCGTGCTCCGGGTCACGGGAGCCCGCGCACTGGACGAAGACCACCTCCCTGGGCACCCGTCCGTCCGACGGGCGGCGGAGCCCCGTCCGCAGCATCTCCTCAAAGGTCAGGCCGTCCACGACGTCGGGGATCCGGCCGCCGCCGTACTCCGGCAGCCGCTCCATCGGGTACGGGTCCCACCCCGTGGCGACGACGACAGCCCCTACCTCCTCCGTCCGGACGCCGGTGGGCGTCTCCGCTGTCACGGCGAAGTTGCCCACGTACCCCTCCAGTTTGGTCACCCGCGCGTGGAGGACAACCTCAATATTTGGGTGCTCCAGGACCTGGCGGACCTTCTCCTCCAGCAGGCCCGGCGCGGCCTCAAAGTTCAGGTAGGTGCCGGAGAGACGGGCCATCTTGCCGCCCAGGCGGTCCTCCCGCTCCACCAGCACCACCGGATAACCCGCGTCGGCGATGTTGAGCGCGGCCTCCATCCCGGCGATGCCCCCGCCGACCACCAGCGCCCGCCGGACAATGGGCAGCCGCAGCGGGATCAGTTCCTCGTCCCGCTTCACCTTCTCCACCATCGCCCGGACAATCTCCACGGCCTTGGCCGTTGCCTCCTCCCGTTCGTGCTGGTGGACCCAGGAGCACTGCTCCCGAATGTTGGCAATCTCGCAGCGGTACGGGTTCAGCCCCGCCGCGGCGACGGCCTGACGGAAAGTCCGCTCGTGCATCGCGGGCGAGCAGGCCGCGACGATGACGCCGTCCAGGTTCTGCTCGGCGATCGCTTGCTGGATGAGGCTCTGGCCCGGGTCGGAGCACATGTACTTGTAGTGGGTGGCGAAGGCGACGCCAGGCATCCGGGCCACCTCCTCCGCGACCCGCTCCACATCCACCGTCGCGGCGATGTTGATCCCGCAGTGACAGATGAAGACACCGATGCGGCTCATCCCAAAACCTCTCAGCGCGGCCTCCGAATCCGCGCTTTGACGTTATCCAAGACTACCAGCGCCCCACGCAG
>JACIWQ010000105.1 GCA_014360895.1 Thermoflexales bacterium
GCGGCGTACATTGCGCCCGAAGAGGTCCGGCAGGTGGTGGCGGAGATGCAGGGGCAGAGCATCGGAGCATCAACGAATCGGCGGGTAGAGAAATCGCCAGTCCGTTCGGCCCTGCCGCAGGCGCAATCTATGCTGAGAGTGCGATGAGAGATTTGAATTGACAGGACAAACAGGATTGACAAGATTTTTGTTAAATCCTGGCATATCCGCCAACCACCGGTCCTGCTCAACATCCTTCAGGACAAACAAGATTGACAAGATTTTTGTTAAATCCTGGTAATCCTGTAAATCCTGTCTGGACGATGAGATAGAGAGGGGGTGGAAATGCAGGGGTATCCGCCGTATAGATATGGCCTCTCGGAGGAAGCGACGGCATACGGCCCCCGGCCGGTGTCGCCGGAGAGTCGGGTGGCGAAGCGGCTGGGGGTGGTGTTGCTGGTGTTCACGGCGGCCTTCGGGCTGGCGCTGGCGGTCATCATCGGGCAGCGGCTATCGGACCAGGCGATGGCGGTGCTGGCGGGGTCGGTCTGCGGGGTGGCGGCGAGCATCCCGCCGAGCTTGCTCATCATCTGGGTGACGCGGCGGAAGCAGGAGCAGAAGGGGATGCCCACCGCCGGGCTCTACCCGCCGGTGGTGGTGGTGCAGCCCCCCGCCGCCTACCCGCCGGGCGTCGGGGATGGGGCGAACCGCTATCTCCCGCCCGCATATGCTCCGATGGGCACCATTCCGACCCAGCGGGAGTTCGTGGTGGTGGGGGAGGAGTGAGCAGGTGGGCAAGTGGGCAAGTGGGCAAGTGGGCAAGGAGGCGGAATGGTCGGGCTCCTCTGGTTTGATGATGACCCGAATCGGGATTTGAAGCAGAAAGTGGGGAACGCTGCGCGGCGCTACACGGAGAAATTCGGGCGCCATCCCACCGTCTGTTACGTCCATCCCTCCATGCTGAACGGTATGGGCAGTTCCGACAACGGCACTTCTGCCATCTCCCTGGACGTCGGCGGCCTCCATCTGCGGGTGGTGCCCCGCCGGTCGGTGCTCCGGCATCACCTCTGGCTGGGCCGCGAGGACGACCTCTCCCCCTGAAGGGCCGGGCGGGACGGGCGGCGCTTGGGGCGAGGCCCCTCGGGCCGTGGCCCCACGGGGCGAGGCCCCTCGGGCCGTGGCCCCACGGGGCGAGGCCCCTCGGGCCGTGGCCCTTCGCCGCCGCTCCGGTATATCAGTACTTGACCTCTATAACCTCGGGGTCCTGCAGAAGTACCTCCACCAGTTTCCGGTGACCTTCCATGCGGCCTGTGGTGCGGAGAGTGGTGACCAGGGTGTCCCCTGTTTTTATCTCCCGGTGGTGATAAACCCGGACGCCGCATGACTCAAAAGTCTCCAGCAGAGTCTTCCGCCGGGGGGATTGGACAGGCAGGGAGATTTCGTAGATAACGGTCTCCCGGGTGCGGTCCAGCCAGTTCTCAAAGGTGGGGAAGACCCAGAGGACAACCAGGGTAAGGATTGTCGCGACTCCCACCAGGGCGTATTTACCGGCCCCGATGCCCATACCCAGCGCGGCGGCCAGCCAGATGGTCGCCGCGGTGGTCAGGCCGGTGACCCGGTGGCCTTCCCGCAGGATAGCGCCCGCGCCCAGAAAGCCGATGCCGGTGACGATGTTGGCGGCGATGCGCGTGGGATTGGTCTCAATGCCGATGCCCAGGGAGAAGATGGTGAACAGGGTGGAGCCGACGGTGATGAGCAGAATGGTGCGGAACCCCGCGCTCTTATCCCGAAACTCCCGTTCGGCGCCGATGATGCCGCCAACCACCATCGCCAGGACTAATTTCAGGACCTCTTCGGCCAGTTCCATCACTCTGCCTCCCGTTTATCCCCCGGCAGTCTGATCCTCTTGTGGGTGGATTGTGGTCACGCTCCGCACGCCGTCCCGACCGGACTGTACGGCCCGCGCGGCCAGTTCGGCGAGCGAAAATCCCTCCTCCCGGGCAGTCAGCAAGTCCAGCAGCATGGGAAGGTTGACGCCGGTCACGCAGGCGATGTCCCGTTCGGGCAGATGACGGGCCACCACGTTGAAGGGTGTGCCACCCAGCAGGTCCACCAGGACCAGAGTCGGTCTGTCGCCGGTCATCTGCAGGGCGGCGGTCAGTTTCTCCTGCAGGGCGGCGGGGCTCTCCTCCGGCCAGAGGGGGAGGGCGACGAGGTCGGGCTGAGGCCCCATCATCATCTCCGCCGCCCGCACCAGTGCTTCCCCCAAATCGCCGTGGGCGACTACCACAATCGGACAACAGGTGTTGGCTTCCATAGCGAAAGAACTGTTGTCTACCGGGCCTCCCTCCACAGGCGGGCCAGTTCCCCGATGTCGGCACAGACCAGGTCGGGGCGCACCGGGGAGCGGGCCAGGTCCTCGGGCGTGCTGATGCCGGAGAGGACCAGGATGGTCCGCAGGCCGGCCCGCCGCCCACCGAGGATGTCCGTATCCAGCCGGTCCCCCAGGGCGGCGGTCGTCTCCGGCGTTGCGCCCATTCGGGCCATCGCGGCCCGATAGAGCCACGGCTCCGGCTTGCCAATAACCACCGGCTTTACCCCCGTCGTCAACTCCAGGACGGCCAGGTTGCTCCCGTTGCCCGGCACCAGTCCCGCCGGAGTAGGGTAGGTGGTATCGGGATTGGTGCCGATGAAACCGGCTCCCCGCTGAATCAACAGCGCCGCCTTCGCCATTTTCTGCCAGTGAAGGTCGGGGTCCCAACCCACCACCACGTACCGGGCGCCCTCCTCGGCCAGGATGAACCCCTTCTCCGTCAGCGCGTGCCGGACGCCGCTCCCGCCGATGGCGTAGACAGGGGTGCCGGGCGGTGCCAGGGAGGCCAGGTACTCCGCCGTCGCCTGGGCGGAGGTCAGGATAGCCTCCAGGGGGACCTCCACTCCGAAGCGGGCCAGTTTCTCCCGGTACTCGTCGGGCCGCTTGCTGGCGTTGTTGGTCGCCAGGACGAAGCGAATCTCCAGCGCCCGCAGGGTGGCGAAGAAGTCGCCCAGGCCCGGCATGGGCTGGTCGCCCCGCCAGAGGACGCCGTCCATATCCACAATGAGATGACGGACGGGGGCCAGAAGGGATGCCGCAGGAGGCGGCGCGCCGTACCGCGCCCTGAGCCGTTCGTATTCCTCCGGCGTGTCCACATCTGCCAGGAGGTCAGGATCATCCACCTCCACCGTCTCCACCGATTGGGGATGGCGGAGGATGAGCGCGCGCCCGCCCTGGTCCCCCGTCACCCCGGCCAGTTCGCGGAAGAGGGGACGGGCGAAGAGGGTGGGGGAGGCGCGCCGGCTCTCGTAGACAAGGCAGACGATGGGCGCGCCCGTCTCCTGAAAGCGGGTGACCAGGCGGCGCAGGAGGTCGGGGGTGATGAGGGGTTGGTCGCACTGGAGGAAGATGGCGGCGTCGGTATCGGGGGGCAGGGCGCCGAGGCCGGTCTGGACGGAGGTGCTGAGCCCCTCTTCCCAGCGCCAGTTGGTGGCGATGCGGACGGGGCGGCCGGCCAGGGCGGCCTGGATTTCCTCCGCTGAGTGCCCCAGGACTACGACGACCGGCGATAGTTCCGCTGCCAGCGCCACATCGGCGACGTGGGCGACCATGGGGATGCCGTTCCAGTCCAGCAGTTGCTTGGGCCGGCCGAAGCGGGTGGAGCCACCGGCCGCCAGGACCACTCCGGCGACGTTCATTCCCACACCTCCAGCGCGGGGTCCGGCGCGCGCGGGTTAGCCAGGACGACGCGGCGGATGCGCCGGCCCAGCAGCAACTGTCGGGCGATGGCAGCTGCTTCGGGCCGGGGGGCCGGTTCCGGCTGGGTGAGCAGGGCGACGACGGCCGCCCGGGCCGGGACGGATTTGAGCCCTCCGCTGGCGTGCCCCAGCAGTCCGGCGACTATGTCCGGCGTGATGGGGACGCCCAGGGGGACCCGCAGCAGCGCGGCGGCCCGGTCGGCCCGGTGGACCGTCGCGTCGTCCAGGGGGCGGCCCAGCGCGGCCAGACTCCCCACCACCACGACCCGCCGCGCGCCGGAGGGGATGACGGGTTCGTGGTCGGCGGGCGCTTTCAGCGCTCGGCCCTTGGCCCCGTCGGCCTCCACCAGCCAGGTGACGCCGGGCATCCGCCGGGCCAGGTCGGTGATCACCTCCGGCTTCAGCCCGTTCAGTTTACGCGCGGTGGCCGGGTAGGGGCAGTGCGCGGCCATCTGAGGCTCTCCCTCCTCTCCCAGTTCGGCAGCTAAGATGACGGCGGACCATCTCGTCAGCACCAGCGCGACCTGCGCCGGGTCCGGGTACGGGTTCAGCAGCAAGGGAGCCCGGCGGGGCTTGAAGATGTGGGTGGTCGTAGCGAAGATGACCCGTTCCTTCCGGGCGACAAGGGAGCGCATCAGATGCCAGATGGTCGTCGTTTTGCCCCCGGCCCCGACGAAGGCGACCAGGTCTCCCGGTTGGATGTTGAGCGCAGTGGCAAGGTCCATCGGGGCTAATTGTAGCAGAAGTTGCCGGAGATGCAACGGGGGTTATCGGGAGAGGCAGACCGTCCGGATGCCCCAGGGGGGCAGGGGGATGCCCCCGAGCGGCAGCGGTCCGTCGTCGGGCCGGAGCCGCAGGTCTACCAGTGCCCATTCCCAGGCCCACTCCGCGCTCACCGCAGCAGTGACCTCCCGTTCGGATGCGTTCCACAGGCGGAGGTAGACCCGGCCCCGGTGGACGAAGAGGGCCGTCGCCAGAACGGCCTCGGGCACCACGCTCAGAAAGGAGCGGGGGGCCGACCGGTGGCCGGCCGGGCCCTGCCGCGACAGGCAGGGCAGGTGAAAGTCCAGCGCCGCGCGGGGCCATGTGAACCCTGCCCCACGAGTCCCATAGGGCAGAATGGCGTACTCGTAGGCCTGCCGCCCGCGCAGCGCCGTGTAGCGGGAGTGCCCCCGGGTGACCGAATTGTCGCTGGCGTAGACCCACTCTCGCGGCCCCCAGGCCAGCACGTTCCGGAGCACCCCCTCCCGACGGTCCAGGTGGTAGCCGGGCATCCCCCGATGCAGGAAAGCCACCCCCAGCCCGTCCTCGTCCCCCAGCCCCACCCCGTGCAGGCCGACGATGTTCTCCCGGCCTGTCGGGGCGACCAGAAACGGCGAATCGCACCAGGCCCGGCGCAGCGGGGTCGCGAACGCTATGCAGAGTTTCTTCTCGTCCTGGACCGACATGGCCCGGCCGGGCCGGTCATCCTCCATTTGTGGGCCCAGGTACACCCCCTCTGCCCCGAAATCCAGCACCACCCGCCCGTCTATGCGGGGCAGGGCCCGGTAGAGGGTGACGGTCTGGCAGAACGGGATGCCAGTGATCTCTCCCTCTATCCGGTAGCGGGTATAGACCGGGCCGTCCTCTATCCGCTCCACCCGCCGGACGGAGGCGCGGGAGTCGTACCAGGCCCCGTCCCGCCAGACGGTGAGGTACCCTCCGGCGGTGATCAGCAGACGGCCATCCGCCTCCAGGCTCAGGCTGCCGTCGGGATGGACGGTCAGAGATGTGCCAGGCACTTCCGGAAGTGCCTGGCACGTCCACCGCCCGTCCACCCGTTCCAGGCCGCAGTACCCCAGAGGAGGCAGGTCCGCCACCAGCCCAACCGTCAGCGCGCCGCCCCGGGAAGCAACGACCTGCGCCGGAATCTCCCGCTCGCCGTCGTGGAAGACGACCGCGCGGGCATCCAGGGCGGTCCCCGGGACCGTCACCTCCACATACTCCCGCCGGGGCCAGGGGGAGGGGTTGAAGACCAGGACGTCGCCTCCCGCCCCTTCCGCCAGCCAGGCCAGCGCGGCCCGGCTCACCTCTTCGGCGGCCCGTCGGGCCCGTTCGGCGTACTCCACCCCGACCTCCGCCATAGAGCGGCCGTGCCGCCGGGAGTGCCACGGCCCGCAGACGTGCAGGTCGTGGTGCTGGGCCAGGCAGAGGTCCCGCCAGGCCTGCGCCAGTTTCTCCTCTTCGCTTTCCCGGCCCTGCAGAAAGGCCACCGCGTCCAGCCGTTCCGCCACCAGGAGCGCGCTCTCCGCCGCCGCCCGCGCCCGAAGCAACGCCTCCGCCTGCAGGCCCCACGGGAGGGTCGTGGGGATGTCGTCCGGCGCATACGCCACCGTCGGCCCCTCCTCCCCCGCCAGGGCGAAGTACTCCGTCGGGGTGACGAAGCGAACGTTCGGGGTCGCCGCCAGTTCGGGGGCGCGCGGAAGGGGGGCGTCGGGCAGGTTCACGTCCTTAAGGTCGGTGACCAGGGGATGGGGAATGCCCCGCTCCCGGGCGGCCTGTTCAAAGGGGGCCAGGCTTTCCGGCTCCCAGTCCGCCCGCTCCCCGGCGGCCAGGGCCATATTGGGAAGCCCGGGGTGGTCGGCCCGCAGGCGGTCGTAGTGCTGGAAGGTGTAGCGGGGGACGGTCGGGATGGCGCTCCCGTCGGGCGACTGCCAGCGGACAACGGCGGCATCGCAAGCGGGGTCGGTGCCGAAGGCCGCCCACTGGGTGCGGAAGACGGCGCCCCGAAAGCCGAACCCGCGCAGAATCTGGGGCAACTGGGGGAAATAGGCCGGCTCCTGGGAATAGAAGACGGTCACCTCGGCCCCCAGCGCCTGCCCGATGGCCTCCAGGCCGTAGAAGAGTTGCCGGATGAACGACTCGCCGCTGACGGACCCGGCCAGCGGCTGGCCGTAGGTGCCGTTGACGACCTCCAGCCGCCCCAGATGGAGCGCTTCCCGCATCTGCCGGACCGCCTCCGGCGCCCGGGCGGCCATGTCCTCATACGTCCAGCCGTCCAGGTCCAGCGTGATCCGGAAGCGGCCGTCGCGCAGGGCCCGTTCCAGGGCGGGTTGGAGGCAGAGGGGCCAGTTGTAGAGATACCAGAGGCCGCCGTCGGGCAGGACCAGCCAGTCCCAGAAGACGACGCCGCCGTGGTAGCCGTCCACCAGATACAGCGGCCCGGCGGGCGCCGGGACATTCGGCGGCGCGGCCGCCTGGCGGCGCTCGTCCCGTCTCTGCCGCCAGCGCAGAAGCGCCACGGCCAAGCGGACGACCGTCCGCAGGAGCACAGGCGGAAGGCGGGGAGAGGTCAGTAGCGTCAGGGCCAGATCGGGTATTGGCATAATTAGTGGTCTTTCGCCAGCACCTGCAAGAAGGCAGCGCCGTCGGCGGGGGTGAGCGGCGGCTCGTCTATGACGAAGCAGAAGCCCCGGCCGCCCAGCGCGCGGACGATGGTGAGCGCGCCCTCCGGGGAGACGGTCACCTGGCAGAGTTTGCCGCTCTCCCGGATGCGGCGCAGGACCGGGAGCCAGTGCTCCGGCCCGGGTTTGCCGTAGCCCGGCACCCACTGGATGCCGCGCAACCTCGGGAGCGAGAGGAGCAGGTCCAGGTGGCGCAGTTGCCCGACCCCGTCCAGGTGGTAAAAGGCGTAGTCCATAGTCGCGCAGCAGGCCTCCAAGTCCGACAGGACGAAGCGGGCGAACATCTGCGGGGAGACGTTGTAGGAGACGTCGCTCTGGAGCATGTAGCCCCGGCCCGGTGCCCAGCAGGGCCCCCAGCAGGTGATGCCCCGTCCGGCGGGAGCGATGAGGTTGTAGAGGCGGTCGTAGCAGGCCAGCCAGGCTGCCGTCGTCTCCCGCACCAGGCGGTCCACCTCCTCCGGCGCCCGGACCAGGTCTATCATCAGTTGGTGAAGGCCGCGCAGGTGGGCCAGGATGTCCAGGTTGCCGCCCAGGTCGGTAAAGCCCACGGCCAGTTGGCCGCCCCAGCGCGCCACGGCGGCCCGCGTCACCTCCACGACCCGCCGCCACCAACCGTTCTCCCAGTCCACCGAGACGTGGAGTTCGGCAATCGGGCCGGTATGGGCGGGCAGGAACCAGGTGGTATCCGCCCGGGGCTGGACCCGCGCCCCGGCGAAGGCGGCGACGATGCCCGGGCCGAAGTTGGGCCAGAAGCGCGGGAAGGCGTCGCCCAGGTAGTGGGTGGCCTCCAGGCGCGGGACGAAAAGGTCCAGGAGGTCGTCGGCGGGTACATCCGGCGGGAAGTTGCCCAGGAAGGTGCTGGCGTAGTGCGGTTTCCGGCGGTCCTCCGGCTCTGTACACTCCAGCACCACCAGCGGGCGGTCCAGTTCCCCCGCCCACCACGCCGACCAATCGCGCGCAACGCGCTCCCAGCCGTCATCGGGAAAGTGCAGGTGCAGGGTCATGAATTGTCAAAATGGGAGAACGTGTTAGAATTGATTACGGAGGTGGCACGATGGATGTGGTTGCAGAACAGGTCCAGAACCGTATCCTTTCTCTACTGGACAAACTGCCGCCGGAGAGCCTGGCCGTCGTGGAGCAGTTCGTCCAGTTTGTGTACGAACTGGCGCAGAAAGGGCAGGTGGTGGAGACGGTCGCCAAACCGCAGGGCGCGCCGTATCTCTACCCCACGGTGCCCGTGCCGGCCTCTACACTCCGCAGCCTTTCTGGTATTATGCCTCCTGTCGGCGGTGATGCTCTGGCAGACACAGAAGCACTTTACGAGGATGTGTGACCGGTGAAAATCGCCGTTGACTCCTCGGTACTGGTTGCGTTGCTTGTCCCTAACGACGCTTGGCACTTCCGGGCGGATGGTTTGATGAGAACCATAGATGCATCCGGGCATACGGGCGTTTATTTTGACTGTGTCGCGGCCGAAGCCATTAGCGTTGCCGTGCGCCGTCTGCACGAGAAAAACCTGGTCGCCGAAGTGGATGCCTTGCTGGACCGACTGAATACCCGCGTGCCTCCGGATATGGTGACCTGGGTATTGCCCGATGTGCCGCGCCTCTACGAAGAGGCGCTGGCGCTGATCCGCTCCTCGGCAGGCGCCCTGAACTTCAACGACGCGCTCATCGCACTGGCCTGCCGGGAGCGCGGCATTCCGGCGATCGCCAGTTTTGACTCCGATTTTGACCAGGTGCCCTGGCTGTGCCGCCTGGCCCGGCCCGAAGATGTGACCGCTTTCCGCTCAAAATAACCCTTTCCCCTACAGGTACCGGTCAAAGAACCCCACCACGCGGCGGTAGAACTCCTCCGGGTAGACCTCGCTGGCCTGGGTGTGGCCGACGTCAGGCAGACGCCAGACCTCTTTGGGCTCGCCCGCGGCGGCGAACAGGTCGTCAAAGTCAAAGCAGTACGGGTCCAGGTCGCCGTGGACGAAGAGCACCGGGCGCGGCGCGATCTTCCCCACCCAGCGCACCGGCTCGTAGCGGAAGAGGTTCGCGCCCAGGCGGGCCGAGGTGACGGCGACCGTCAGCCAGGCCAGGAAGGATACCAGCCATCTCGGCAGGCCCAGTTCGGTGCCCTTGCCGATGATGGCCGACCGAAGGCGGGCCGGCCCTCCGTCGGTCACCACCGCGCCGACGTCGGGAGAGATGGGCGCGGCCAGCATGGACGCCATGCCGCCGTAGGAGAAGCCCAGAAGGCCAATGCGCCGGATTCCCCGGCCCTTGAGGAACTCCACCGCCGCCTGTACGTCCCACCGCTCCAAGTAGCCGAACGTTGCCCGGCGGCCCGGACTGCGGCCGTGGGCGCGGAAATCCAGGAGCAGCACCCCGTACCCGGCCTGGTGAAAGACCGGCGCGCGGTGGACGTCGCAATCCATGCTCCCGCCGTGGCCGTGCAGAATCACCACCGCCCGGTCAGAGCCGGGCGCGGGAATCCACCAGCCGCAGAGGGTCAGCCCGTCCGCCGTCCGGAGCGACACCTCCTCAAACTCCAGGCCGTATTCCGCCGGGGTGTGGATTTCGGCCAGATGATGGCGGCGGGTCAGGTAGAGCGAAAAGCCCAGTCCCACCGCCAGGAGCAGAACGACCGGAGCCAGCAGACAGAGAGCAAGGGCCATCGCGTCTTCTCCGCTTTGAACTGAACCGCAAAGAGCGCAAAGGGCGCAGAGTAAACCTCATCGGAAATAGGACGCGGATGAACGCGGACGAGCGCAGATTTCCCTTAAAGAAGATATGTACTGCGCCCCCTGGCGCTATTTCCGATAAAGTCTAGTTTTTTAAATTTCTCTTTGCGTTCTTTGCGCCCTTTACGGTGAAATCCTCTCACGCCGGACCGCGAAGAACGCAAAGGGCGCAGAGTTTTTGTTTTTGCGTTCTTTGCGCCCTTTGCGGTGAAATCCCCCTCCCTTTGAGGCCCGCACCCACCGCAGGCTGATGGCGCTCAGGGCGAAGAGGACCGCGTAGGCGGCGAAGATGGCGAAGTACCCCAGCCCGGGCAGGTATCCGTTCAGGGTATCGGCGACGGGCCCGCCGATTCCCTTGCCGATCATCCCGGCCCCCGCGCCGGCCAGGTTGGAGACGCCCAGGTACCGCCCTGCTTCCTCAGGAGGCACCAGGTCCGTCCCCAATGCCCAGTTGCCGGTCATAAAGAGCCCCGTCCCCAGGCCGATGAGCACGCCCGCCCCGTAGAGAATGGACATCCTGGGCATCCAGATGGCCGTCAGGGCGACCAGGCCACCGACGGCCGCCACCAACCCGCTGAAGACGACCACCCGCCGTTTGCCCAGGCGGTCAGCGACCGGGCCGCCCACCAGCGCCGAAAGCAGGATGAGCAACCCGATGACCGTCATCAGGTTGCCGTTCATAGAAGCGGCCTCTTCGGCGCTCACGCCGAAGGCGTGCATCAGGAAGAAAGGCAGGAAGCCCTGGAAG
This sequence comes from Thermoflexales bacterium, assembly GCA_014360895.1. Taxonomy (GTDB): domain Bacteria; phylum Chloroflexota; class Anaerolineae; order B4-G1; family DUEL01; genus SpSt-77. The sequence continues at coordinate 10,694 of JACIWQ010000105.1, forward strand.
GAGGTAGCGGCAGCCAGGAAGAGAAGCCGGTTGACCACCCACCAGGTGAACGACGCACGACGGCGGGCATCCTGCCCCAGGGTAGCGTACGCCCCGGACCAGACGCCCGCGACCACGGCGACCGCCATAGCCGCCGTCCCGCCGACGCCGATGGCGACCGCCCGGGCCGTCTCTTTTCCGGCCAGCGGCCAGGCCGCCAGGCCGACCAGCCCGCCCACCGCGCCGCCCCCCAGCAGGCCCGCCAGTCCCCCCAGGGCGATGCCCGCCAGCATCCCCAGCACCCGCAGCATCGGGCCTTTGAAGGAAGTGGCCGGCTTCTCCCTCAGCGGCTCCTCCCGGACCAGCACCATAGTCAGCAGCATCGTCGCCAGCAACGTCGCGCCGGTGGCGAAGACCGCCCACCCCAGTTGCCCCCTGCCGACCAACTGGGCGATGGTGAAGCCGACCAGGATAATCGGAATGAGTTCAAAGGTCGCTTTGACGGCCGAGGACCGCCCCCGCTGGTCCTCTGGAACCAGGTCCGGGATGAGCCCCTGCAGCGGGCCGTGGGAGACGTTGGCCGAGAACTGGATGAGCAGCGTGGCGACCAAAAGCATCCAGAAGTTCCCCGAAAGGGCAATGGCGACCAGAAAGACCAGGTCCAGCAGCGTGCCGACGAAGATGAAGGGCCGCCGTCGCCCGAAGCGGGAAGTGGAACGGTCGCTCAGGAGACCGGCGGCGGGCTGGACCAGCATGGCGATGACCAGCCCGGCCGTGCTGATAAAGCCCAGGGCGGTGTTCCGGGTGGCCTCCGGGACGAAGAGCGCCACCAGGTAGGGTGTGAAGACAGAGCCCACGGCGGTGTTGCGAATGTTCAAGCCCAGCCAGAACAGGTTGATGCCAATGTGGTCGTACCAGCGCATAGGTCTCATAGTCCCTCCATAACATATCAGACTTTATTCGGGAATAGCGCCAGGGAGCCGAGAGTATGTCTTTTCTATTGCGACTGGATAAATTGTTCCGGC
>JACIWQ010000106.1 GCA_014360895.1 Thermoflexales bacterium
GGGGGCCCCGGCCCCCCACCCCTGGCCCCTCCCCTCTCCCACAAGGGACGAGGGTTTCCCCCTCACAAAAGGCTACTGCCCGAATAATTTGTTAAACCGCAATAAGGTGACTGTCACTTCTTCTTTCCGACTATTTCACCCGGCGAATCCAGAACTTGAAGACGCCCTCGCCCTTCTCCATGCCCAGCAATTCGTTGCCGGTGCTCTTGCACCAGGCCTGGATGTCGGCCACGGAGCCGGGGTCGGTCGCCAGAACCTCCAGGACGCCGCCCACGGACACGTTCTTGATCTCCTGGCTGGTCTTGACCACGGGCATGGGGCACTTCAGCCCACGCGCGTCCAGCGTCTTATCAGGTGCATACTCTGCCATTTTGCCTCCTTGTCCCCTTGTCTACTTGCCTACCTGCCTACTTGTCTACTCTAAATGAACAACGTGATATGCGACTGGTTCGCCTCGGCGATGTAGGTGGCCGCGCCGACGACGTCGGTCACCTCGTCAATGAGGTCCTCCCGGCGGATGCCCATCACGTCCATACTCATCTGGCAGGCCAGGAGTTTCACCCCCAGGTCAATCGCCATCTGGCGCAATTCGGGCAACGTGGCGACCTCGTGTTGCTTCATCATCTTCTTGAACATCCAGCGGCCCATCCCACCCATGTTCAGTTTGCTGGGGCCAATACCGTTGATGTCTTTGAGGAACATGCTCAGCATACGCTCAAAGAAGGTACGCCCGGTAGGGACCTTCTTCTTCAGCGCCTGGAGGCCCCAGAAGGTGAAGAACATGGTGGTCTCAATGCCGCTGGCGGCGGCGGTGGTGGCGATGATGAAGGCCGCCATCACTTTGTCCATGTCGCCGCTGAAGACGACGATGGACGCTTTCCGGGCTTCGTGTTCGTGCTCGCTCATCGGGCTCCTCCGCAAATAATGAAATTTGGGAAATCAGGACAACTGCCCACAGTTGCCCGATTCTACCGCCCCACAACACTCATTTGCTCCACCAGGCCGCTCCGCAGAGCCAGTTGGTCCCGCAGCACATCCCGCAGCAGGTCCAGTGCCTGGATGACCCGGCCGTCGGCCAGGGCATAATAGACGGCGGTTCCCTCCTGCTCGGCGGTGACCAGGCCACGCTCGCGCAGAATCTTCAGGTGATGGGAGACGGTCGGTTGCGGCACCCCCAGCGTTTCCGCCAGGTCCGTCACCCTGCGGGGGCCTTCGGCGAGGGCATAGAGGAGAAGAATCCGCTTCGGGTCCGCCAACCCCTGGCAGACCTGCGCGTGCAGAAGGGCAATTTCCTGTTGGAGGTCAGAGGTGATACGCATCCGAATATTTTTCTATGCAAGTATTTAAATGCTTTCAAGATTATACCACGAATCCGAAAAAGCGCAAGTGGGCCAGAGAGTGCTACCGATACTCCACCCGCACTCCCTTCAGACGGCTCAGGGCCTGCTCCAGGAGAAGAATCAGGAGGAAGAAGGGGAGGTCTATCAAAACGGTCAGAGTAGAGGCGGCCGCCAGCCAGCGGAGGGTCGCGGAGAGGGGCGCGGCCAGCGTCGGCCCGATGCCCAGCAAGAGCACCAGTCCGGTCACGACGGCAAAGAACAGGACCAGGACCGGCCAGGCCCGCATGTCGGAACGGCTGGGGAGCATAGTGTTGCTGATGGCGAAGGCCAGGTATATCCACACTCCGGCATCCCGGGCATGGATGACCGATTTCAGGTGTTCCCAGGCTCCAGCCCAATCCGCCCCGGCCAGCGCCATCCCCACCGGCCCCAACCCCAGCCCCAGATGGCCGATGAGGACTAACGTCAGGCAGCCAACCAGCAGCGGGGCCAGGCCGATGAGCGCAGTCTGCACAGCCCCCGTCCGCTCCACCGGCACGAAACCCAACTGGATGCGGTCCCCCTGACGGACCGGGAGGACAGAGACCCGCCCCACCCGGGCGCCGACCAGGCGCGCGGCCAGCGCGTGGCTCAGTTCATGGAGGATGACTCCCGGCAGGAGAGGCAGCGCGTAGAGCCAGACCGCCACTTCCCGATCGCCCACCGTCAGCAGGGCCACTCCCTGCAGGTGCCGGTGAATCCACCGCTCCAGCCGGAGCAGGGCCACCAGCGCCGCCGCGAACCAGAGGAGCGCATAGATGTCCATTGGTCCGAGCATGGGCCCGGCACTTCTCAGGGTGCCTGGCCCATCACCACCCACTCGTAGAGCCGCCGGATGCCCTCTTCCACCCCCACCCGGGGCACCCAGCCCAGTTCCCGCCCGGCCTTGCGAATGTCGGAGATGTAGACCCGCTGGTCGCCCGGGCGCCAGTCCCCATATGAGACAGGAATCGGGCGACCCAGAAGCCGCTCCAGCATCGGGCCAAACTCCGCCCAGACGGCCAGGGTGTTCTGCGGCCCTCCGCCGATGTTGTAGACCTGCCCGGCGGCGACGTCTATCCGGGCCACCGCCGCGTCGTAGACGTCCAGCAGATCGTCTATGAAGAGCACATCCCGCACCTGCTTGCCGTCCCCATAAATGGTGATGGGCCGACCGGTGACCGCCGCGATGACGAACCAGGCCACCCATCCCTGGTCCTCCATCCCCTGCTGGTGGGGCCCGTAGATGCAGGACTGGCGGAAAACGACGGTGGGCAGGCCGTAGATGCGGGCGTAGTCCCGAACGTACTGGTCGCCTGTGCCCTTAGAGCATCCGTAGGGCGAGTGGAAATCCAGCGGTCGGGTCTCCGGCACTCCCCAGGGGAGGTCCCGATAGCGGTACCGGTTCGCCTCCTCTACGATGTCCACGTCCTCCATCCCGCCGTAGACCTTGTTGGTGGAGGCATAGAGGACGATGGGGTTGCGGCCCGAGAGGCGGGCGGCCTCCAGGACGTTGAACGTGCCCAGCGCGTTGACCTCAAAGTCGGTCCGGGGGTCCGCCACCGAGGTAGTGACGGCAACCTGCGCGGCCAGATGGACGATGACATCGGCCTCCCGGGCAGCCCAGCGCAGGGTTTCAAAGTCTCGCACATCGGCCGTCACCATCCGGAAAGCGCATTCGCCGTGTTCGGCCCGCAGCCATTCCAGGTTCTTCTCCGTACCCGGACGGGAGAGGTTATCGTAGATGGTTACCTCTTCCCCCCGCATCAGGAGCCGATGGGCATAGTTGATGCCGATGAATCCAGCGCCGCCAGTGATGAGGTAGTGCATGATTCGTGATTCGTGATGCGTGATGCGTGATGCGTGATTCGTGATGCGTGATGCGTGATTAGGGTTGGGGCCGGTCAGGGTTTCCGCCGAGCGGGCGATGGCGCCCAGGGTCAAGCTTTCCCGCGCCAGGCCGATCAGGCCCAGGATGGCGACCATAATGTACTGGAAGGCATGGATGGCGAAAGCGGCCGTGACGGCCTCCTCCGCCGGTATGCCGAAGGGAATGGTCAGCCCGTAGCGGGCGATGGCGTGGAAAACGCCCACCGCGCTGGGCGAGGACGGAATCGCCATCCCCAACCCCAGGATACAGACCAGGAAGGGGGCAGCCAGGAACGGGGGCCGGGGGATGAAGGCCCGCAGGAGAGCCCAGTAGATGAGGACGACGAACGCCCAGGCGATGGCCGACCAGAGGAGGAGGTAAAGGCCCAACCGACCGGAGCGCAGGGGAGCCAGGCCGTCAAAAAGGCCGTCAAAGACCCGTGCCCAGCGCTCGGCGTTCAGGCGAGGGATCCGCGCCAGAACCCACCGCACCGCCCGCTGGCCCCACTGGGGGCGAAACGCCATCAGGAGAAGGACCGCCGCGGCGGCAACGGCCACGGCCCCAGCAACGATCCCTGCGCTGACGGCCTCCCCCGACCCGGCCACAAAGGGAGCGACGCCGCCCAGCATGGCCACGACGGTCAGCATATCCAACACCCGCTCCACCACGACGGTGGAGAGGGCCGCCGTGACGGAGACTTCCCCGCCCCGCCCGATGACCACCGCGCGCGCCGGGTCGCCCAGGCGGAAGGGGAGAACGTTGCTCACCAGGTAGCCGATGTTGGTCACCCAGAAGCAGCGGGCCAGGCTGACATTTGGCCCCAGGAGGAGCCGCCAGCGGACCGAGCGCGCCAGCAGATAGGCCAGGACCGCCGCCGCCCCCGGAATCAGGTAGCGGTAGTCCGACCGGGCCAGTGTCTCCGCTACCCGCTTCAGATCAATGCCGACCAGCGCCAGCACCAGCGCCACGACGCTGATGACGACTCCAATGATGACCTGCCACTTTCGTTTCATATCCCGCTCCGCTTCGCTCCGACGCCTGCGAACTCACAGGCCCAGCGCCTCCCGCAACCGCTCCAGGAAGGTCGGCTGGCGAACTTCCACGACCGACTCGCCGCCCAGCGTCTCCGCCAGTTTCTGGAAGAGTTCCCGCTGCTCACGGGTCAATTTGGTCGGTACCTCCACCCGCGTCAGGACCAGCAGGTCGCCCCGGCCCTCCCGCCGCAGGTGAGGGACTCCCCGTCCGCGCAGGCGGAAGATGGCGCCGGTCTGGGTGCCGGGGGGGATGTCTATCTGCTCCTCTCCCTCCAGGGTGGGGATGGTGACCCGCGCGCCCAGGGCGGCCTGGGCAACGTTGATGCCCAGTTCCACCAGCAGGTCGTCGCCCTGACGGCGGAAATAGGGGTGCGGCTCCACATCCAGGACGATGTAGAGGTTCCCCGGTGGCCCGCCCCGTTCTCCCGCCTCCCCTTCTCCGGCCAGGCGAATCTGGGTGCCCGTATCCACACCGGCGGGGATGTTGACCGTCAGTTTTCGGACGATGTGCGCTCTGCCCTGCCCCCCGCAGCGCGGGCATGGGGTGGCGACGACCTCCCCCACCCCACCACAGACCGGGCAGGTGGTCACGTTGACAAAGGAGCCGAAAATGGTGCGCTGGACCTGCCGCACCTGCCCGGAACCGCTGCAAGTGGTGCATCGGACAGGCGTTGTCCCCGGCGCGGCACCGCTCCCCCGGCACTCCGGACAGGTCTCCAGGCGGGTTACCTCTATCTCCTTCTTGCAGCCGAAGACCGCTTCCTCAAACTGCAGGTGAAGGTCATAGCGCAGGTCAGCTCCCCGACGCGGGCCTCGCCGACGGCCGGTCCGGAAACCGAAGTCCACGCCGAAAACCTCTTCAAAAATCTCAAAGGGGTCGCGGAAGCCGAAGTCAAAGCCGACCCCCGGCGGTCCGGCGTGACCGAAGCGGTCGTACGCGGCCCGCTTATCGGGGTCCGAGAGGACCTGATAGGCCTCGTTGATCTCTTTGAAACGGGCCTCGGCATCCGGCTCCGTGGAAACGTCCGGATGGTACTTGCGAGCCAGTTGCCGGTAGGCCCGCTTAATTTCGTCCTGCGTGGCGTTTCGGCTGACACCCAGAACTTCGTAGTAGTCTCGTTTGCCGTTCATAGAGTGCAACAACTCTCAACGAATGAGAAGTCCAACCTCCGTTCGCTGGCCTGACGGATAGTAGCGGGGTTCGGATAAGCGATACGGTTCACCCCAGCCAGGAGGGCCCGCTCTTCCATCTCCACAGCGGCCGGGCCGGCCGGGCGGGCGCAGCCCAGGGCGAGGGGCGTCGTCGGGTTCAGCAGGCGGGCCACCGCCACCAGACGCCCCACCGCCTCCGGGTCCACTCCGGGAAAGTCAGCCATGGGCGTGCGGGGGAGCGGGCGCAGGACCACCAGGACCAGCACGTCCGCGCCGATGCGGCTGACCGCCTCCAGTGCCGCCAGTTCGCCCCGCAACTGACCGAAATGCAGGCCAATCACAATGTGGGGAGCGACCGGTATCCCCGCTTCGCGCAGGAGCGCCAGCGCGTCGGCGTAATCTTCGGGAGAACGGTCCAGGTGCAGGACCTCGCGCAGGGTCGCCGCGTCGCCGACGAAGTCAAAGAGCACCTGGTCCACCCCCGCCGCCTTCAGCCCCAGGGCGGTCTCCCGGTCCGGCAGGCCCGTGTGCACGACGACCCGCAGGCCCCACTCCTTGAGCCGGGCGATGGCCTCCAGATAGGGTTTCAAGGGGACGGCCCCGTTTCGGTCCGCCCCGCCGCTGATGAGAACCCCCTCGCACCCCTGTTCCACCAGCCGCCTGCCCAGCGCGAGGAGCGCCGAGGGCGTCGTTGCCGGAATCATCCCCTTCAGGAGTTCCCCCCGGCAATGCTCACACTGGAGCGCGCACTGCTCCCCGGTCAAACTGATGCTGGCGAAGCGGTGAGCGGTGTTGCGGTAATCCTCGGTCTCGTATCGCTTGACGCCGGGAACGGCGAAAAGGATGACCGGCGGGTGGTGTTGCTGCCGTATCGCCCAGGCCGCCGCCTGCAGGTCCTCCCAAGGTTGACGGAAAAGGAACTCGGTCTCGCTCAATCCTCCTCGCCTCAATACTCCCGCAACTGGTAGCGGATCAGTTCCACGTCTTCCGGCTCGGGAAGGAAGGGGTAATTGCGCATCGGTTGACCCGCGCGCTCGTTACCGAAGGGCCGGTTACAGGCGACCCGGCCGTCGGGGCCGGGGCATCCCGAGGTCATAAAGGGCTCGCCGTACCGGATCAGGTCGTCCACAGGAACGCCGAAGTGGACCACCTGCCCCCGCTCGTTGAAGTCCATCTGCTCGTAACGGCCGTATCCCAAGTTGATGATGTAGCGGGCCAACTGGACCCGCCGGTACTGGCCGTAAGGTGGCTGGGGATGGTCCTCCAGCAGGGAGCCCGCCTCCGGGAAGAACGAAAAGAGGTGGGTGTGGGCTCCCAGGTCGTGGGCCCGCTGGATGGTGGCAATCATCTCCTGCTCCGTCTCCCCCAGCCCGACGATGAGGTGGACGCCGACTTTGTACCGGCCGAATATCCGTACCGCCTCCTCCAGAACGGCCCAGTAGTGCTCCCACCGGTGTGGGCCCCCCACCCCTCTGCCCCGGAAGCGGTCAAAGAGTTCCGGCGTCGCCGCGTCTATGGCGATGCCGACCATATCCGCCCCCGCCTTCTTCGTCTCCTCTAACTGGGACGGCCGGATCAGGGTGGGGGCAATCAGCGCGGAGATGGGAAGGTCGCACTCTTCGCGGAAGCGGCGGATAACAGTGTTCATATCGTCAAAAGCGCGGCGGTGGGTAATCATCCCCACGCAGACCCGGCGCAGGTGGCCGTTATCCCGCTTCAGCCGCGCGAGGACGTCCTCCAGCGAATAGGTGGGCCAATCCACCCGGATGAAGGTTTTCTGCTTCCCCGGCGGCACCTGACGCTGATGGTGCAGGCCGCAGTAGGCACACCGGGCCATGCAGCCGTCCGGGTAGGTGACGAGCAGGTTCAGGCCCGTCAGACACGCGTTGCGGCGAAACAGCGCCGGCCGATAGCTCAGGGCCATCGCGGCGGCCTGGCTGATCTGGACGTATTCAGGGCTTTGCATACTCCCTCCGGTTTGCGCGACTGGAAGTCGGCCTTCCCGGGCGCTTCGCGCCTCCTTGTCGGCCTTCGCCGTCCGCGCCGGCGGACGCAAGGCCGGAGGCCCAAGCAGGCCGACGCCTCGGGTGAGCGATGTCATCGCGAGCGGAGCGAAGCGATCCCAAGGCGATACCCCTCGGGCCGTGGCCCCACAGGGCGAGGCCTCTGGGGCCGTGGCCCCACGGGGCGAGGCCTCTGGGGCCGTGGCCCTTCGGCGTGGCCCTTGAGTCGGCGGAATCGGCCTTCGCCGACAGGAGTTCCTGCGTCCGCGCAGGCGGACGCAAGGCCGGAGGCCCAAGCAGGCCGACTTGAGTCGGCGTGGATTTCACCCCTCCGGTCGGCCGTACTCCCGGAAGGCGATCCACGTCCGGCGGACCGCCGCGCTCAGCGCGATGGGGTCGTCGCTCCAGTGCGCATCCAGGTAGCGCCGTTTCTTCAGGGCGTGGCGCAGCGGCCCACCCATAAAGGCATCCCACTCCCTCTCGTACTCCTCCAGCGCGCGCAGATCGCCGGTCCGGACGGCACGAGCAGCGGCCTGCCCGGCGAGGGTCCCGCCGACGATGGCGGCGAAGATGCCCGCGCCGGTGACCGGATGGGTGTGTCCAGCGGCGTCCCCCACCAGCAGGACCTCCCCCACCCGGATGTGGGCGACCGGGCCACCGGACGGCACCGGCCCGCCCGTCCGCCCCAGGATGTCGCCAGGGCGGATGTGGAGCCGGTCCAGCAGATGGGCCAGTGCGTGGGAGGGGTCGCCGCCCATCTTCCGGTTGACCCCCACCCCAACGTTGGCGGTCTCCCCCTTCGGGAAGAGCCAGCCGTACCCGCCCCGGTAGACGGGGTCAAAGCAGATGTGGGTACACTCGCGCCCCCCGTCCTCCGCCAGAGAGGGAGGAAGAACCACCTCCACCTGCAGGGCGTCTATGAGGTCGGCGTTGACCTGCCCGACCCAGCGGCCCACGGTGGAGAGGGGGCCATCGGCACCGATGAGGATGCGGGGGACGACTTCCTCCAGGTCGCTTCCCCGCCGGACCAGAACCCCGCGCGGTGTGCGTTCCACCGCGCGGGCAGAAGTCCAGATCTCGGCGCCCGCGCGGCGGGCCGCCACAGCCAGCGTTTTGTCAAACAAGGCCCGATGCAGGACGTAGCCGGGGGCGGGAGTCTCCACCGTCTCCCCTGTTGACAGGTGGGTGCGCAGCGCGCGGATGGGCTGGGCAATGCACCCTTCGGGCAGCGGGACGTAGGCGACGATCTGCGCGGGGACGTATTCGGCACACTGGACCGGCAGGCCAACGGTGGCCCGGCGCTCCACGACCAGCACCTGCAGCCCCTGCTCGGCGGCGACCCGGGCCGCCGTACATCCCGCAGGCCCCGCGCCCACGACCAGCAGGTCAACCTCCCTGGCCATCCCGTCCCACCCGCGCCAGGATTTTCTCCAGCAGGCCCATTTTCAAATACGTCTGATTCTGGAACTTCCCGGCGTAGGCGTCCTGCTCTTTGCCCAGGTCGTAGCAGGTGGAACTATCCACGTCCACCAGAATGCCCGGGAGGCCGATGCGCTCAAAGTCGTCCCGATGCTTGGCGTAGAAGGCCTCGCAACAACTGCCCACGAAGGCCTCCACCCCCTCCCGCTTCAGCCGCTCCAGCGTCTCCTCCAGGTGCTCGTAGTTCTGGATGGAGATGGGAGTCAGGCCGTACCGGTCGGCCAGTTCGTACGCCGCGCCGATACAGCACGCGCCACACCGGTCGCAGCCCTCCTGGTAGCGGTACGGGCAGTCGGGCAACTTGGCGCAGTAGGGCAGGAGCAGCGCTTGGCAGCGCCGAACCTCCGCCAGCGGCTTCACAACGCAGAAGACATAGTTGGCCTCCTCCGGTGCAATGCCGTACTGGCTGTAGGTGGTCTTCTCCAGCGCCTCCTGAAAGGTCCGCACGAAATCGGCCGCCGTCACGCCGGGAATCCGGACGTCCCCGTTCTCAAAGAAGTCCTCCACAACGGAACGGACGGTCTCTATCTCGGCGAGGAGGCCCTTCAGGCGGGCCTCCAAGTCTAGGATGGCCCGTCGGGGGTAGGCGAAGAAGTCGCCGGTGATGAGGACCTCCCGGATCCGCCCTGCGCTGACGATGAGGGACGCGCGGATCAGCCCGCCGGGACTCTTGTAGAGGGCCCAGACCTCGCGGCGCTGGTCCAGAGGTCGGCGGACGCCGTAAATCCACTCTTCGGACTGGAAGTACGGAAGCCTCTGGGCCAGCAGTTCCTTCTCAAAGGGGGCCAGCGGTCCCGGCTCCAGGCGGATGCCGAAGGCCTCGGCAAACCCCTCAGCCAGCGCCGCCTTGATGTGGGCCAGTGGGGGGACGCTCCCCAACTCCCAGGCCAGGCAGGTGACCCGCTCCCGAACCGACGCGATTTCCTTATCCCTCAACTTCTCGGTGGGGATCCGCAGGGCCCGGAGCATCGTCTCCACGTCAAAGTCCACCAGCAGGGTCCCCTGGAAGAGGAACGCGCCTCCCATACTGGTGCCGCCCGTGCCGGAGATCTTCCGGCCGTTCACCTCAATGTCGTTCTTGGGGCGGAACGCGGCCCGGATTCCCAGTTTCTCCAGGCCCCGGATGGCTCCCTGAGAGATAGTCTCGTAGAGTTTCTCAATCTGGCGGGGGAAACGGGGGTCGTCCTGAGCGGCGATGATTTCCCAGCCCAACTGGGTCTCGTCAAAAAGGAGCCCGCCGCCTCCGGTCAACCGCCGGTTAATGTCAATGCCGTGCTCCTGGCAGTAGGAGATACGAATTTCCTGCTCAACGGCTTGGTGGTAGCCGACCAGCGCACTGGGAGGTGAGAACTGCAGGAAACGAAGGGTATTTGGCACAAGATTCCGGCTGCGCGCGGTCAGGACGACCTCGTCCAGGGCCATATTTTCCGCCGCCGACCGCACGCCAGTGTCCAGAAGTCGCCACGCCTCTGCCATTCAGGACGCTCCTGGCATCTTTGGGGATGGTTCGGGCTCGCTCATACCGGGCCCACCCGCCTCCTCCATCGCCCGGTAGAGGTCGGCCATCGCCCGGCGGACCCTGGCGATGTCTCCCGTCGCCAGGACCTCCTGCACGGCCTGCATCTTCTCTTCAATCCGACGGCGGGCCGTGCCGTCCAGCAACGCCCCCATTTCCCGCAACAATTTCCCGGCCGAATAGATGAGGCCATCGGCGGCGTTCCGGGTCTCCGCCCACTCTTTCTTCCGCCGGTCCTCCTCCCGATGAGCCTCCGCGTCCCGGACCATCCGCTCCACCTCCTCGTCGCTCAGCCCGCTGGAGGGGATGACCTGCATGCTCTGCTCCCGCCCCGTCGCCCGGTCCCGCGCCGAGACGTGGAGGATGCCATCGGCGTTGATGTCAAAGGTCACCTCAATCTGGGGGACGCCGCGCGGGGCCGGGGGGATGCCGTCCAGGATGAAGTAGGCCAGGCTCTTGTTGTCGGCGGCCATCGGGCGCTCCCCCTGGACAACGTGAATCTGGACCTGGGTCTGGTTGTCGGTGGCGGTGGAGAAAATTTGGGTGCGCCGGACCGGGATGGTGGTGTTGCGCTCAATAACGGGGGTCGCCACACCCCCCAGGGTCTCAATGCTCAGCGTCAGCGGGGTGACGTCCAGAAGGAGGATGTCCTTCACCTCGCCGCCCAGGACACCGGCCTGGATGGCCGCGCCCAGCGCTACCACCTCGTCCGGATGGACGCCCCGATGGGGCTCCCGCCCGAAGAATTCGGCGACGACGCGCTGGATCGCGGGCATCCGGGTCTGCCCGCCCACCAGGATGACTTGCCCGATGTCGGAGGGCTTCAGGCGCGCGTCCGCCAGCGCCTGACGGCACGGCTCCAGCGTCCGCAGGATGAGGTCCTCCGTCAACGCCTCCAGTTTCGCCCGGGTCAGGCGCATCTGGAGATGTTTGGGGCCGGAGGCGTCGGCGGCGATGAAGGGGAGGTTGATCTCCGTCTCCAAAACCGACGAGAGTTCTATCTTGGCCTTCTCCGCCGCCTCCTTCAGCCGCTGGAGCGCCTGTCGGTCCTGGCGCAGGTCTATACCGTGCTCCCGGACAAATTCGTCGGCGACGTAGTCTATGATGCGGCGGTCAAAGTCGTCGCCACCCAGGAAGGTGTCGCCGCTGGTGGCCCGGACCTCAAAGACGCCCTCGCCCACATCCAGACTGG
>JACIWQ010000107.1:0-4248 GCA_014360895.1 Thermoflexales bacterium
TACGGCTCCCACTCCCGCGCGCTCACCACCGCGCCGGCCCCATCCGCCACCTGCCGCACGCTCCCCAGAACATCGGGCAGGATGTAGCGCCACCCGCCGCCCTCCGCCCAGCCCAGCGTCTCGTGGCCGATGAGGTAAGTGGTAGATTGGGAGTTGGTAGACTGGGAGAGGAGTTCCGGCACCGCAGAGGCCCAATCCCAGGCGTAGGTTGTCAATGTGCCGCTGGTGCTCTGCGCCACCCACAGCTCGTCGGCGGTGTAGGTGTAGACCAGCGTCGCGGTGATGGATTGCGCCCGCACCAGCCGCCCCGCCGCGTTATATGTGTACGTGAACACGCCGTCGCTCGTCAGATGCCACCGGTAATCCCGGTAATGTCACGCTATTCATGCGGGTCATCAGAAGTTCCGAGTCCAAGAAAGCCTACACCTCAGCAGAACATTCCAAAAGTTGCTGGAGTCTTTGTTCTATCCGCCGCTGGGTCTCACTCACAGCAGCCATCACTTCCCTGGATCTCTCCACAAGTGCTTGATACTCTGGATGCATTACCCAGACCGGCCCTTGGGGGCGACCATCCGGCCCCTCCGCTACAATTTTGTGAAGCCGCTGCTCCAGGCAAGCTCTGTCTTGCTCATCCCACAGCGATGGAAGGCCAACAAGTTCTGCCAACCATTTCACAATCTGTCTATCCACCTCCTTTAACTCCCGCAATTGCTCTCTCAAGGAGTTGAACGCCTCGTGCAACTCATCATCGTCAATCTGAGCTTCGAGAGCATTTATGACTTCGCTCTGCCCTATGTCGGGCATCTGGAAAGTGCCCTTCCAATCAGCAAAGCCGCTGACATGACAATTATGGTAGGCCTCAGCCAGAGCGTAGTACCCTTTTGCCAAGTGGCTTATTAAGCTTAGGAAATAACGCTCACCTACCTCAACAACTTGCCTCCCAATAGACAGCCGACGCATCTCTGAACCCTCCTATTACGGAGTAGACACTGGCACGAGGACCGCTAACTGCTGCCCCCAATTGATGAAGAGAATACCCGTCGGTATTGTTATCGCGTCATCGAAGGTCCCTACTCCCAATGTGGCAATGTCCTCTGCAACTGTCACAATAATGACGACTCCCCCGATCACAATCAGAATATAGCCGCACGCCTCATACCACGCTATCGCATATGCAGGTTGCCAAGCATACTGACCTGGTACCCAGTTTGGAGGTCTGACAAGACGCTCGTTGGGCACCAAGAATGGCAGAGCACCGAACAAGGCCAGAGGATTGGGCTCAATCCAGTATAAGATTACGCCTCCGCCAACGTAGTCCGCCACAAGATCAACCGCTGGGAAATTGGGCAGTGGCACCCGAAGCTTGCCTGGCCAATCCACCCCAGTGCCTACACGGAAGGGGACCAGATTCCAATTGAAAGGAACTCCAAAATACGAACCGGTGAGGCTCCCTCTTCCAGCAGCCGCCAGCAAGTCAGCCACGTATCCTGATACTTCAACTAAACCAGTGGATTGTTGGTACCAGGGTTCTATTTCATACACATCACCAAGTGTCGAATTGAACATATCAGGACGGCGAAATGGAGTGCCTGGTATAGGGTACTCCAATTGCTTGGTTGGATTAGTTGGCAAACCCTCATATACTGCTCGATTAGGAGATGATATATACTCCCTGTGAGCCACCATCGCCACATGCCGGTGGAGTCAGCAAAGTTCACCGGATTGTTGCCGACGTAGACATAGGCACCAACTACAGTCTGTGGTTGCTGGATATTGCCCCGCCAAGGATCAACCTGTGTAAACCTCCCTACATCTCCGTCATACCACCGCGCCCGCAGGTACACCAGCCCCACGTCCGCATCCTGCCACTCCCCGGTATACCCCAACCCCGCCTGCGCGCCGCCCACCTCCTCGCCATACGGCATCCACTCGCGGGCCTGCACCACCGCGCCGGCCCCATCCGCCGCCTGCCGCACACTCCCCAGCGCATCGGGCAGGATGTAGCGCCACGCGCCGCCCTCCGCCCAGCCCAGCGTCTCGTGGCCCACCAGGTAGCGGGTGCTGCCCGCCACCAGCACTTCCGGCACCGGCGCCGCCCAGTCCCACGCGAAGGTCGTCTCCGCGCCGTCCACCGCCTGCCCCACCCGCAGCCCATCAGCGGTGTACGTGTACGCCAGCGTCGCGGTGACCGATGACGCCCGCACCAACCGCCCGGCAGAGTTGTACGCATATGTGAAGGTACCATCGCCGATGAGGTTGCCCCGCGCATCCCAGGTGTAGGTGATGGGTTGTCCGGCGGTGATGGAGACCAGAAGCCGGTTCGCCGCATCGTACGCGTATTGCGTGGTGCGTGTTCCGTTGGCCGGAGTGGTCTCGGTGTAGACCGTGCGGTTGCCCACCGCATCATAGGCGTAGGCGAAGGATTCACCGGTGGAGTACGTGGCGCCCGTGAGCCGGTACAGCGGGTCGTAGGTGTAGGTGATGACGCGGGTCACCATCTCCTCCGCACTTTCGCTCCCCCGCACCTCCGCACCCGCGCTCCCCTGCACCGCGGCCTCCGCCCCGCCGCTCATCAGCGCCGCCCCCGCACAGACGACGGCTACCACCAGCAGCACCGCCCCCACCGGCACCACCCACCCCATCCGCCGCCGACTCCGCCCCAGCGCCAGCAAGGCCAACGGCGCGCGATGTGTCCCCTCAATCACTACCGTAAAATAGCCCCAAGAAAGAGAATTCCAACCGCTGAGCCTGCTCCCAGGATAAGCCAGCTCAAGAGCACGAGCGCCAAACCAAACATGGTATTCAAGCGTGAGCGTGTGGTACCCTTCCAGAGAAAGGTGCCTATATATACTACTAGCCCGACGATCGCACCCAATATAGCTGCTGGAGCACCGAAAAACAAAACTGAGGAATAATAGCCACGCAAGGAAAACGAGGACGAAAAGATAAGCCCACTGCAATCGCTTCCCTTAATTATACAGGGCCCAATTATCCCGCTCAGAACTATCCAAGGGCTACTTACTGCAACCAGCGTGCTACCAACAATAGAAGCAATCAAAGACCCAGCGAGGGGCCTGAAACGTAGCGTTTTTGAGAGCCAGAAAAGCACGCCGACGATGCCCGCTCCCGGCAACAAACAGGCTGCCAATTCGAGCATGCTCCACCTCCAAGCTATATCTCCCCAGTCTTCCCCCAGCTAGCCAGCGGGATTTTACTGGCTTAGGAATGCTCGGATCTCCTGATCAGTGGGCTTTTCCCAGTCAATTTCGCAGGCGTACATAATAGCGAACAGGAACTCCCGAATGACCTGCCGGGTGCGCTGCTCCATCAGTGTGTCTCGAACCGACCCTCTGACGTACCAATCGGTATTCAAGCCAAACCATTGCCGTTCTTCCACACGCTGAGATTCTGTGGAATGACTGCTGGAGATACCGGGATCTTTCCTCAAAAACAGGTCAATTAACTGATCGTCGGAAATACCGTTCAGAACAATCCCAGGGTTTCTCTCACTGATGTCTGCGATGACATCCTCTCGTGGATGCGCGCCGTAGGGAGAAGGAGAGGGCCCAGACCATTCAAATCTCCGGCAACCGGCCACAGTGCACACAACCACCACACTGTGCCAACCCTGATAGAAATCCTGAATCTGCTGTTCCGTCCTCCCCACACGTCCGCAATATTCTCCTCCGATGCCAGGGATGTGGCATATCCCCGCACGACGGCTGTCATCTTCGTGCCCCCGTGGGCCTAACCAAGAGAAACTCTCATATCCCTCCCTCCAATGGCTGTAGTAGTCTTGTACCTGGTGCAAAGTCGCGCCAAACAGGTAGGGATTACGGGATTCAATTGCCGCATCAACGTGGGCGTTGGTCCGCTCTTCCGAGCAGAAATGACAATCCCAGCATCTTCCCGGAACAGGCCAAAGGGCAGGACTATCGTCAACATATTGATCATAGTCGGCAATAGTGCTCGCCAGCCTTGCCCCCAGATCGAAACTGAGCGCAGTAGCTAGTTCGCGTACCAGTTGCCATGTGCGGCCGTGATGCACATCATATCCGTACCACCCGCTTGGATCCACGCTATTGACCGGATTCGCCCGCACATATAAGTACGGATGCAGCGATCCCGGCTCACTCTGCACCCCCGGGAACGGGTCCGGTGTGGTGAAGAGGGGGGGGGGGGGGGGGGGGGGGGGGGGGGGGGGGGGGGGGGGGGGGGGGGGGGGGGGGGGGGGGGGGGGGGGGCCGT
>JACIWQ010000107.1:4254-11584 GCA_014360895.1 Thermoflexales bacterium
CCGGCTCACTCTGCACCCCCGGGAACGGGTCCGGTGTGGTGAAGATGCCCACCCCCCGCCCATACCATCGCGCCCGCAGATACACCAGCCCCCCATCCGCATCCTGCCATTCCCCGATGTAGCCCAACCCCGCCTGCGCCGCACCCACCTCCTCGCCATACGGCTCCCACTCCCGCGCGCTCACCACCGCGCCGGCCCCATCCGCCACCTGCCGCACGCTCCCCAGAACATCGGGCAGGATGTAGCGCCACCCGCCGCCCTCCGCCCAGCCCAGCGTCTCGTGACCCACCAGGTAGCGGGTGTTGCCCGCCACCAGCAGTTCCGGCACCGGCGCCGCCCAGTCCCACGCATAGGTGGTCAGGGTGCCGCCGGCATCTCGCCCCACCCGCAACCCGTCCGCCGTGTAGGTGTAGACCAGCGTGGCGGTGACCGATGCCGCCCGCACCAACCGCCCGGCAGAGTTGTACGCATATGTGAAGGTACCATCGCCGATGAGGTTCCCCCGCGCATCCCAGGTGTAGGTGATGGGTTGTCCGGCGGTGATGGAGACCAGAAGCCGGTTCGCCGCATCGTACTCGTATTGCGTGGTGCGTGTTCCGTTGGCCGGAGTGGTTTCGGTGTAGACCATGCGGTTGCCCACAGCGTCATACCGGTAAACGAAGGATTCGCCGGTGGAGTAGTACGCACCCGTGAGCCGGTGCAGCGGGTCGTAGAGCCTGTCCTGAGCGAAGCAAAGGATGTAGGTGATCACGCGGGTCACCATCTCCTCCGCTCCCCGGCTCCCCTGCACCTCCGCTCCTCCGCGGTGCAGCCGGGCACAGCACAGTGATTCGCCGTCCCGCTCCAGAACTGCGTGCCATTCTTGTCGGCGCGGAAGCGATAGTTGCCCGCGGGCAGCGTGAACAGCACTGCCCGGCGACGCTGCTCGTCCTGTTGTAGCCGGTGTAGGCCGTGCCGTCGAAGGCTTATACCTTCAGCCCGGCCCCTGCGACACCTTCGGTGTCCTGCACCGTCACCACCACGTCCGGCGCCGTGGTCTGGACGGCAGCGCTCGTGCACCTGGGCACAGTACAGCAGTTGGCCGTTCCCGACCAGAACTATGTGCCGCTCTTGTCGGCGCGGAAGCGGTAACTGCCGATGGGCAGCGCCAGCGTGACTTGGCCCGACGCATTGGCCGTGCCATTGTAGCCGGTGTACGTCGCGCCGTCGGCATTTCTGCACCGCCCCAGGATGACCACAGCACGAAGGCGCTAGACGTCATGGCTACCGTTGTGGTCGCTACCTGACTCGCGCACGACGAGTTCTCAACATCATCCTTATACAGATCCCAGGCGAGAGATGACGTACAGAACGAGCTCGGTCAGACCAGCCACAGCTACTAGCCCCACACTCAGCCAGAAGCCAGCAAATAACCCGCCTTGCCAACAGTAAATGGTTGCTGGGACCGACACTAAAGTCACTCCAATTGACGCTGTGTGAAGCCGTATCAACCATCGCCTCATCAATAATGCCCGACTCAGACCGAGCATGATGAGGAAAATAAACCCCACAGAATACAGGGCAGAACCGAGGCACGCGGGGTGCACGGATCCAAGGTACAGAGAGAACCAGACAAAATATGCACCTATTAAGTAGTGATCACTGTAGTAGCTAGACCAAGTATAGAGATTGGCCAGCCACTCTGGCTCGCAAAATGATATGTCAACAAGGCACAGCATTGGGACAATCAACTCAAGCAGCATAAGTCCTGCCAACAAAGGATGGATAATTCGGCCAAGTGTGGATCCCATTGCTTTTTCTCCTAATGTCTCGTAGGTCTGCCTGCCTAACTGCTAAATGTAACTTGCCCTCAAGATTCCACCTCCAACAGTGATGCATTGAGAGCCGCTCCTACATGGACACTGCGCGGTGGTAGGCATCAGGGATAGTAGGACAAATGTGGTAACTCTGGCACCTCCTCCGGTGCATCGTGCGCCCCCTGTAGGAAAGACACGATCTCGTTATCCCTAGGCGGAGTGTACGCCAAGAAGTCGAACGAGGAACAGGGATCCTCTCCCAGATGGTCGTAAAACCACGTTATTGCCTCCCGCGTATCCTCTGCCATCAGTTGATCTCGAATCGAGAACCAAAAGTAAGCATCGGTGTCATAGCCATAGTGGTTCTTATAATCATCTCTCCTAGCCCCCAGAAGGATGCTTTCTCGCAGCCAGAGGTCGATCAAGCGATTGTCTGAAAGATACGATAAATCGGCCCCGAGGTACCCCAGTTCGGCTTCTACCTCCTCTCGGCTGCCAACAGTGTACTGGGATGGCTCAGATTGATATTCCCCCCTGCCATAGAATTCATCGGTCAAGCCGAGAGTGTCACGAAGGCTAGCCTTTGCCGAGTGTTCAGCGTGACCTCTTTCGGTTGGAAGTCTCAGGGCATATCCTTCATAGCGATGACTCCAGTAGTCCTGAAGTTCATGCAAGGCAGCGCCAAACAAGACCGGGTCTCCCGCACCTCGTATGGGAACATCTCTGATATCCTCCCATGCTTCCACCCTCGAAACAAAATGAAACTCCTGGTGGAACGCTATAGGAAACTCGTCCATATGTCTGTCCCCCCAGGCAATCCAGTACTGCAGCGAGCCCATAAAGCAGATGGGCGAAGAGCAATACGTCGTTGCTAGTTGCTCCGCCAAAAACAGTGTCAGGCTGAAGTGAATCTCGTTTTTACCGTACCGCCCGCTGGGATCTGTGGCATTGACCGGATTCGCCAAGACGTACAGATACGGATGCCGCGACATCGGCTCCGCCAGCACCCCCGGGAACGGGTCCGGCGCGGTGAAGAGGCCTACCCCCGCCGCATACCACCGCGCCCGCAGGTACACCAGCCCCACCTCCGCGTCGTACCACTCCCCCGCGTATCCCAACCCCGCCTGCGCGCCGCCCACCTCCTCGCCGTACGGCTCCCACTCCCGCACCGCCACCACTCCGCCCGCCCCATCCGCCACCTGCCGCACGCTCCCCAGAACATCGGGCAGGATGTAGCGCCACGCGCCGCCCTCCGCCCAGCCCAACGTCTCGTGGCCGACGAGGTAGGCAGTAGATTGGGAGTTGGTGGACTGGGAGAGGAGTTCCGGCACCGGTGAGGCCCAATCCCAGGCGTAGGTTGTCAATGTGCCGTTGGTACTCTGCCCCACCCGCAGGCCATCAACGGTGTACGTGTACGCCAGCGTGGCGGTGACCGATGCCGCCCGCACCAACCGCCCGGCAGAGTTGTACGCATATGTGAAGGTACCATCGCCGATGAGGTTCCCCCGCGCATCCCAGGTGTACGAGACAAGGTGACCGGGAGACGCGGAGACAAGGAGACGGTTCGCCGCGTCATAAGTATACGTGGTGACGGTGGTTCCGGCAAGCGGAGTGGTCTCGGTGTAGACCGTGCGGTTGCCCACCGCGTCATACCGGTAAGCGAAGGATTCACCAGTGGAGTAGTACGCACCCGTGAGCCGGTGCAGCGGGTCGTAGGTGGTGGTGATGCCACGAGTGGTGGTGGGCTACGCTCAACTACTGCTGTATAACCTACGGCCCAAGTGCGATTAGTTCCTGGCTATCCTCGAAGGACACAAACAGCATCTGTCCATCGCTCGCCCAGCCAAGGAAATTACTTCCGCCATAAGGATTATGATTAGACAAAGGTGGCGCGAATTGAATATATCCCGTCTCCTGCCCGGTCCTGACATCCAGCCGGATAAGGCGGCCATCATCACAAACCGCGTATAGAGAGTCGGCCATCAGAATGGCCTCGGTAACAAGAACAGTTTTAGGAGCAGCGGGGTTGTAAGTACGCCAAACCACTTGCCCACTGGATGCATCCAGTGCTACAACCTCACGCCATACGTTCACCAACAGCAAGTTGTCAACCAACAGAGGGGGGCCGGAGGGCATCAGAAGAGTGCGACCTGTTATTACCCACCGTGTCTGCCGAGTAGTCCGGTCGACCGCCCATAGCGTCGCCCAAGGTGTCCCCATAGAAGGCACGTCTTGGATGTACAGGTCGAACTGGGGATACTGAGCAAATAAAGCAAAGCCATCGTCTCTCAGCAGCGATTCACGGCTGAGGATATCCCCCGTGTGAACGTCAATGGTTTTGCGCCACCAGCCACGTATACACTCCATGACGTACAGTCTGTCTCTACTCAATTCTACAGAGCAGATCTTGTCTGGAAACAACCCCGTGTGCCACAGCCACCGTCCATCCCACGCATAAGCGTAGATATCGTAAACCTGCACAAGGTACAACCGCTCGGCATCCGCGACCAAAAATGCATTATACTCTTGGTGGGCCTCCCATAACAGGCTGCCATTCGCCGCATCAAACACCAGGACAGTCCCGCCCGGGCCCTCTCTGTAAGAAACACAGGCCACCCGGCCAGAAGCAGCGACCAGATTGCGGGTTCCCAGGCATTCAACTGATCTTCGCCAGTATTCCCGCAGGCCCAGCGTATTCTCGGCGATCAAGCGCGGTCCGACAGGCGGGGAAACCGTAGGTCCTCGTCGCAGGCCAATCGGCAAACAGCCAGCTAAGGTAAGGACCGCCAGCAGTATCGGCGCCACCCAGAGTATGGAACCGTTCTTGTTCATCATGACCTTGGTACTCCCGTTAATCATTGTGCGGAAAACCATAAGTGTGATAATAATTCTGTACAACGCCATACATATAGTCGGCAATCGGTTCGCGCATAATGCTGACCACCATTGGGGAATCGGTACCGCTCGCAATATCCCTTTTCAGGCTGGCGAGGTCAGGCAGACCTTGAGCACCTGTGTATGTATACAATGAGCCCTCGGCCATCTGATACTGCACCCCAGCCAACGAGACATTCAGACTTATACCCGGCTCACCTACGCCCATACCTGCACTGGTGTAGGCAGTAAGGACGAAGACATTGCTGGTCAGTGATCTGGAGGCGCCAAAGCCTCCACCCAGACTACCGAACAAGCCAATGAATTCTCGGGGAATGGTCACATTCGCGCCTACAGAAAGGCTAACCGACCAACCTTCGTACTCCTTACGGAATAGATCTACCTGACTCCGACCTGGACTGAATCCCCAGACCACTCCGGCGTAACTTGTGGCGGTAATATCAAAGTAGGAAGTAGCGAAACCGAACCCGCTAAACCCGAAACGGGCCCGTGCTGGCGGTACCATTGCAAAGTTGTATACCACCTCCCGCCCCCTGATCCAGAATGTGATGCAGGCGAATGTACTCGTCTCCATCGTCCCTTCGAGATAGCCACTGATGCCACTAATTGTGCCCGGTATTTGTGATATATCGGGACTTGGAACGGACGTACCTTGGTAGGAACGGACGGCCAGAATCCATTCAGGAGGCAACGCCAGCCAGTCTCCGGCCCGGATTCTGTTCGGATCAGTGATACGATTATGAGGCTTCTGATAGACGTTGTTGTACGTTTGGATAGCGTAGACCAGCGCCCACAAGTCATCTTCGCCGATCCCTGTGGCATCTCTGATCTGCCTGGCGATTGAGAAAAGGGTATCTCCCGGTTGAATCCGGCACGTGCCATACTCACGGTGCAACCTACCAGGCGGGTCATATAGGGAAGGAACACTACATTGCGCCCAGTCTATGTAGCCCGATGGATCCACACGATTAACCGGATCATCGCTGGCATACGCATAGAGAGCTGGCAGGCCGAACGGATCCGGTTGCGTGAATCTGCCTGTCGAGGGCTGATACCACCGCGCCCGCAGGTAGAGAAGACCTACCTCCGCATCCCACCACTCCCCGGTATACCCCAGCCCCGCCTGCGCGCCGCCCACCTCCTCGCCGTACGGCTCCCACTCCCGTGCGCTCACCACCGCGCCGGATACGTCCACCGTCTGCCGCACACTCCCCAGCGCATCGGGCAGGATGTAGCGCCACCCGCCGCCCTCCGCCCAGCCCAGCGTCTCGTGACCCACCAGGTAGCGGGTGTTGCCCGCCACCAGCAGTTCCGGCACCGGCGCCGCCCAGTCCCACGCGAAGGTCGTCTCCGCGCCGTCCACGGATTGCGCCACCCGCAGCCCGTCCACCGTGTAGGCGTAGGCCAGCGTCGCGGTGACCGATGCCGCCTGCACCAGCCGCCCGGCCCCGCTGGAAGATATACGCACCGGCCTGAAGCATATTAGCTTGAGGGAGCAAACCCAATTCCACACACTGTCCACCCAATAGCCAGCTTGCAGGCTGATAAACATTCCTGCCCTCTCCCCTGGGCGATAGCTCCCACAGTGCCAGTGACTCAGTCCGCTGACCGGTCTCACGGGTATTCCCCGTACCCATGCCACTCTTTCCAAAGGGGGTTATCCTCATAGTAGCAAGGGTCACCAAAATCTACAGCGTATGCGATGTTTCTGACGCGGGTTGACGGTTCAAGGATATAGGGCAGCTTGTCCTGCAGAGAAAGCCTCACCCAAGTAAGCATACCTGGATACGCCATGGTTAGCTGAAAATCAATAACATGTACGCCCAGCCCACCCACTTCGACCAATTCGGGTTCTCCATACTTGGTTATAACCTCTTCGGCAGCAATGGTCAAAGAGGGACTAAACCCAATCCCATTCACCACCTCACTTCCCCGTTCAAAGCCAATAATGAGGCGCGATCCACAACTTATTACTCTTTCACCACCTTCTGGCTCGAAATCACGGACCTCGCAAGTAGCGTACATACCTCGTCTTTGCAAAATCTTTATGACCTCTGCCTCCGTTGTTTGTCCCGGGATGATCCCCCAGAAACAGGGCGGACCGCACGGCTCCTCCGACAGGAATCCTCCATCTCCGATGTCGACCATAGGAGTTGCGGGCGTCACAGGGATGCACGCCGAGAGACTGAGCAGCATCAAGCAAATCCCAAGCCCCCACACACATCCATCCGGCATGGTCATCCTTGCTCTCGAAAACATCTCGCAATCCTCCATCACAGACCGGCGATTGTCCCGTTGATCAGACCATTGATATACTGCCAGCGAAGGGTGTCGCGATAGTTCTCATAATACAGTAGGCCCCCATATAGTTCTGATTCACGATAGCGCTGGACCTCTTGCTGCGCCTCATCCGGGAAGACGTAGGCGGCCACCGATTCTGCAAAGTCTTCCTGCGGGTTGAAGTTGATATCCGAGCCCTTCGGTGGAATGCCCCCATAGAAATACCCCCACCGGCTGCAACCCGGCAAACGAAACTCCCGATCACACCACTCCCGAGTAAACTCCAAAACAATGTGTCCCCCAGTGAATTCCATCAACCCCCACGAAAGCCTCCACCCCCATCGCGCATCCCACACGGG
>JACIWQ010000108.1 GCA_014360895.1 Thermoflexales bacterium
CGCCGCCCCCACTGTACGGAGTGAAGGGAGATGGACAGTCTGTTACTGATTTTGGGCATCTTACTGATCATCGGAGCTATCGTTTACTTTTTCGTAGGCGGCCGGCGGAAAGACGAGGTCACCGAGCGGTTGGACCGCTATGCCCTGGGCGTAGAGGAGAAAAAGAAGGCGCGCGGGGAACCCGGCCCCCGGGTCTCGCCGCTGGGAGAGCGTCTGGATCGGGCACTGGCCGAGCGGGGACTCGCCCGCAATCTACGCACCCAACTGGCCCGGGCCAACCTGAAACTGACCGCCGGAGAGTTCATCGCGGCGACGATCATCTGTATGATTCTCTTCCCCGCCATCGTGTTCTTCTTACGCCGCGACGTCCCCCTATCCCTGCTGGCCGCCGTGCTGGGCTTCTTCGCCCCCCGATGGTATGTGGCCTATCTCCAGGGGAAGCGCCTGAAAGCTTTCAACGACCAGTTGGGGGATATTATCAGTATGATGGTCAACGGCATCCGGGCGGGCTATAGTGTTCTTCAGGCCATGGAAGCGGTGGCCAAAGAAATGGACGAGCCTGCTTCGGAAGAATTTAGCCGGGTCGTCAAGGAAGTCCAGTTGGGGCTTTCTCTGGAACAGGCGCTGGATAACCTCCTGCGCCGGGTCCCTTCCGATGACCTGGATATGACGGTGACGGCCATCAAGGTCCAGCAGGAAGTGGGCGGCAATCTGGCCGAAGTGCTGGATACCATCAGTTTCACCATCCGGGAACGGGTGCGGATCAAAGGGGAGATTCGCGCTCTGACGGCTCAGGCCCGTGCCTCAGGCTATGTGGTCAGCCTGCTGCCCATCGGGGTTGCCGTACTGGTCTATGCCATTAACCCCAGGTTTATGGGAGCGATGTTCACCGACCAATGCGGCTGGATGATGTTGGGGGTCGCGGGGGCAGGGATCATTTCTGGTTTCTTTATCACCCAAAAGATTGCGAATATTGAGGTTTAGATGGGAGTAGAGAGGGGGTAAGAGATGAGCCCTGTGTTGCTCCTGGTAGGGTTGGCCGTGGTTGTCGCAGTGGCGATGGTCATCATTGGCATGCGGGCGCCCAAGAGGGAGGATGCGCTGGAGGCCCGGCTGGCCGAGTTGGGCGCGATGGGCCGCACCGCGACGCTGGAAGAGATAGAACTCTCTCTCCCGTTTAGCGAACGGGTCATCCGACCCATCCTGCAGAAAGTCGCGGCTCTGATCGGACGGATGACCCCCTCCCAGACGCTGACGCGTACCCGTCGGTATCTGGAACTGGCCGGGCTCTCGCAGAAAATCGGGCCGGCGGAGTTTGTCGCTGCCCGCTATATCATAGCGGCCGTTCTGGGTGGCCTGGTGATTCTGCTGATGGCGCGCATGTCCATCCCCATGTCGCGGAAACTGCTCCTGATTGTGGTCGCTTTCGCCCTGGGCTACTACATGCCCGGTTCCTGGCTGGGCTCCAAAATCCGTCGGCGACAGCGCGAAATTCTGAAGTCCCTGCCCGACGCGCTGGACCTGCTCACCATCTGCGTGGAAGCGGGCCTCTCCTTTGACGCGGCGATGGCCAAAGTGGTGGAGAAATGGGATAACGAGCTAAGCCGGGCCTTCGCGCGCGTCCTTCAGGAGATTCAACTGGGGAAACTCCGGCGCGAGGCGCTGCGGGATATGGCCGATACGATGGACATCCGCGACGTCTCTAACTTCGTTGCCGCGCTGATCCAGGCTGACCAGTTGGGCGTCAGCATCGCGAAGGTCCTCCGCATTCAGTCGGACCAGATGCGCGTCCGCCGACGGCAGCGAGCCGAGGAACAGGCCCGTCAGGCCCCGATCAAAATGATTATCCCCATTGTCTTCCTGATTTTCCCCGCTCTGTTCATCATCCTGCTGGGTCCAGGTGTACTGAGCGTGATTCGGAGCGGCGCGCTGGGGGCAATCACTGGCAGGTAAAAAACTGAGGCCGGGCCCATCTCTCCTTCTGGCCGCCGGTTATCTGGTGCAAAGCAAAGAGGAGCCAACGGTGTTCTCCGAGCCACCACGCGTCCTGTTCCCGGAAACCCTGGTGGGGCCACTGCTGAACCTCCTCTTCCCGCCCCGTTGCGTGGTCTGCCGCCGGGTCGGCACCTGGCTGTGCCCGGAATGCGTGAACCGGCTCCCCCGCCTCTCCGGCCCAGTCTGCCCTTGCTGCGGAGCCCCCACATCCAACGGGACTCTCTGCAAAGACTGCCAGGAAGCCCCTCTGCGCCTGGAGGGAATCCGGTCCGTCGCCCCCTTTCGCGGGCCGATCCGGGCGGCCATCCACTACCTGAAATACCGTCATGCCCGAGAACTGGCCGACCCCCTGGGGGAATTGATGGCCAGATGCTGGCAGCAAAACCCCCTCCCTGTAGAGGTCATCGTTCCGGTGCCCCTCCATCCTTCCCGCTTGCGACGGCGCGGCTACAATCAGGCTGCCCTGCTGGCGTGGGCACTGAGCCGCCGGATCGGTCTGCCGATGGATGAGGAGGCCCTCTGCCGGGTGCGGGCCACGGCCTCCCAGATGCGCCTCCATGCTGCAGACCGCCGCCGCAACGTGGAGGATGCCTTCCGCTGCACCACAGACCGGCTGAGCGGCCGTCGGGTCCTGCTGGTGGACGATGTCTGCACCACCGGCGCCACCCTGGAAGCCTGTGCCGACGCCCTGCGGCAGGGCGGAGCCCGGGAGGTCTGGGCGCTCACCCTGGCCCGGGCATTCTGAAAGAATGACCCAATCTACCTCCTGAGGTGAGTCCATGGAAATCCAACTGTTTACCCGAAACATGGAGTTAACCCCCCGTCTCCAGGAGTATGTGGAGAAGAAAGTCAGCAAATTGGGCCGCTATCTGCCGAACATCACCGATGTTCGCGTGGACCTTTCTGTGGAGAACACCCGCTCCAGCGCCCAGCGGCAGGTCGCCCAATTGACCATCCGGACCCCCCGCGTGATGCTACGGGCCGAGGAACGGGCCGCCGACATGTTCGCCGCCATTGACGCCGCGCTGGATAAGATGCGGCGCCAGATCACCCGCTATAAGACCCGACGGCAGGACCGCTGGCAGCGAGCGGAGGGAGAAGAGGAATGGGAGGAGGCCGCCCTTCCGCCCGAAGAAGCCATCTCCGGCAGGGTGGTCCGGGTGAAGCGGTTTGAGATGTCCCCGATGACCCCCGAGGAAGCTATTGAGCAGATGGAACTCCTGGGCCATCAGTTTTTCATCTTCCTGAACGCTGAGGAAGGCGGTATCAATGTGGTCTACCGCCGCCGGGACGGTGACTACGGCCTGATTGTCCCCGAGTTGCGATGAGATTGGGGGGCGTGGCCTCCGGTCCCCACACCCCGTACAACATTCGGTTCATCCTTGAGCCCGGAACGCATCACCCTCATCCTGATGGTCGGCGGATGGGCCGGGAGCCCGGTGGAACAGGCGCTCCGACGCGCCCATCAGGCCGCCGCCGAGGACTTGCTGGAAACGCTCTGGCACACCGGCCGGGTGGAGCGGGCCATCGTCGTCACCGATGACCCCGACTGGGCTCCCGCCCTCCAAGGAATGCCCCTGGAGGTGACGGTGGACCGTCCCGGCGAACCGTTCCACTTCGGCCGCCGCCTGGCCGATGAGATCGGGCGCGTCGGCGCCGACCGCGTGCTCTACGCCGGAGGCGGTTCGGCGCCCCTGATGACCCCTCCGGACTGGCGCGGCGCTCTGAACGATTTCGTCGGAGACCGCCCCCAGGCCGTCACCAACAACCTGTACTCGTCGGACTGGATCGCTTTCTATCCCGCCCGGGCCCTGGCCCCCCGCATCGCCGCTCTGGAGCGGGATAACGCCTTGGGCTGGGTCCTTTCCGAAGAATGCGGCGTTCCCACCCGGGCGCTGGGCCCTTCCGCCGCAACCCGCCTGGACCTGGATACACCCGCCGACCTGCTGATCGCCCGTCTTCACCCCTGCACCGGGCCCCGCCTGCGCGCGGTTCTGGATGAACTGGACTGGCCCACCGAAGCCGTAAAGGGTGTTCTGGACGTGATGGGGCGGGATGGGGGACACCTGACCATTATCGGCCGGTCAGCTCCGGCCGCGTGGATGGCGCTGGACCGGGCGACCCGCTGCTGGGTGCGCCTCTTCGTGGAAGAGCGGGGGATGGTCGCCAGCGGCCGCCTGCGCCGGGGCGAGGTCCGCAGCCTGCTGGCCGACTTTATAGAATATGCGGGCATGGACAGCTTCTTCGCCGAACTGGCCTCCCTGGCGGAAGCGGCCCTGATGGATACCCGCGTTCTGATGGCCGCGCGGGGGTGCTGGCCCGCTCCCGCCGACCGGTTCAACGCCGACCTCCTCCGCTGGGAGGAAGTCCATGACCCCTTTCTGCGAGAGTTTACCCGGGCTGCTGCCCACACGCCCATCCCCATCCTTATGGGCGGCCAATCCCTGGTGAATGGGGGGCTGATGGCCCTGGTGGACATCCTGGAAACCCGGAGACGGTCACATCGGTGAGGACGATATGGGATGGCAATTTGACGTCTACTCCGCTCTCTTAGGCGCAGGATTCACCCTCCTGCTCATCGGCCTGAGCTACCTGCTGCGGGAACCGTTCCTGCGAGGCTGGCAGGAGGTGAAACAGACAACCCTCCGTGCCTTCAACCAGATGACCGCCGGATGGGAAGCGCGGTACCGGGAACGGGTCATCCGCTGGGCCCAGAGCGCCCATACATTGGCCGATATGGGCCCCCTGGAGCAGTACTTTGTCCCGATGCGCCTGATCTCCCCCCTCCCTCTCCCAGACCCGGAGCGGGAAGTACCTCCAGCCTCTCAGCCCCTTTCTCCTATGGACGCCCTCCAGGGCCATCCCCGGATCCTGGTGACCGGTGGACCGGCCTCCGGACGGACAACCTTGCTGGCCTACCTGGCTCTGACCCACGCTCGGGCAGAGGGGCCGCGCGTCCCCCTATACCTCTATCTCCCGGCGCTGGATTGGACGCCCCCTCAGAACGGGAAAAAGGCCCCGCCGCCGGTCCAGCGGCTGATTCAGGGAGCGCTGCAGGCCGTCGGCGCCCCGGCCCCTGCTGCCACGCCTCTCCGCCAGGCCCTCCAGACCGGCGGTGCACTGATCCTGGCCGATGGGTGGGATGAACTGGACCCCGCCGTGCAGGAACAGGCCACCCTGTGGCTTGCCGACCTGGCCGACGCCCTGCCAGGCAATATCTGGGTGGTCGCCGTGGGCGCCCAGCGGTACGCTCCCCTCGCCAATGCCAGGTTCGTTCCCCTTCACATCTGCCCCTGGGACCGCCCGGAGGTGCGGGATTTCCTGACCCGCCTCCCCACCCCCGAAAGTTTCCCCCTGGAGCACGCTACGGAAGACCTGACACGGGTTTTGAAGCAGACCAACTCCCTCCTGGATGTGGCCCTCTGCGCCCGGTGGTTGCTGGAAAGCGGCACCCTCCCCTCCCGGCGAACAGAGCCCTTCCACCGCATTCTGGAAAAGTGGGCCAACGGGCTCCCCACTTCTTCGGAGTCGGAACAGACCGAATCAGCTGACCCTCTGGACATCCTGCGGGCCCTGGCCCAAAAACTCCAGGAGGACGGTCGGTTTGTCTGTTCTCGTCCAGAAATAGAAGAGTTCATCCGCCAGAAACTCTTCCCGCCTGCGCCGGCGGGGGAACCTTCGCCGGCAGACGAAAGCCCACCGGCAGAGGAGTCCGCCTCTCTGGAGGATGTTCCTCTCCCTGAACAACCGCCTCCCCAACGCCCCCCGGCTCCCGAACCCAAGCGCGCCCGGGCGGTCCTAGCTTCATTTGTCAAGGCCTTTCTGGCCCCGGGAGGGCCGCTGGTCGCCTGTGCCTCGGACCAGTACCGGTTAGCCCATCCCCTCTGGCAGGCCATGCTGACCGCGGAGGCACTGGCCTCCTCGCCCGATGTTCTGGTCGCGCACCTGGATGACCCATCCTGGCTCCCCGTGGCTGATTTCTACGCCGGGATGGGCAGTATGGAGCCGGTGCTGCGTGCCTGGCTTTCCCGGCCCGATGACCTCTGGCAGACCCGTCTGCGGACCGCCGCCCGCTGGGCCGCGCTGGCCCCGCCCGATGCCCAGTGGCGGAACGGTGTGATGGCTCTTCTGGGCCGCTCCCTCCTGGCCCCCGGCCTCTCCGACGAATCCCGCCAGCGGCTGGCAGAGGCCCTGATCTGGACCGGCGACCCGGGCGTGCCCCTGTTCCTGCGCCATGCGCTCCGCAACCCCAACCCGACTATACGGGCCATCGCCGCCCGGATGATGGCCATCCTCGCCGAAGGGGCCGACCTTTCCGGCCTGGCCAAAGCGCTGGAGGACCCCGAACCAGCAGTCCGGATTGCTGCCGTTCACGCTTTAGGGGAAATCGGAGTTCCTGCCGCAGTAGAGTGGCTCATCCACGTCCTGACCACAGGGGACGAAATGCTCCAGGTAGAAGCGGCGCGGGCCCTGGCCCGTCAGGGAGAGGAAGGCTACAAACTGCTTCGGGAGGCCCTGCAGAACGAGGACTTCATGGTCCGGCGGGCCGCCGCCTACGGGTTGGGAGAGATTGACGCCATCTGGGCCCGGGAACTCCTGGAGAAGACGGCCCGGGAAGACCCCCAGTGGATTGTCCGCTCCGCCGCGGCCACAGTGATCTCCGAACGAGAAGAGAAGACCGCGCCGATCCCACCCCCTTCTCCGCCGGTCCCCTCGGAAATGGGCTGGCTCATCGCCTGGGCCGCCGAACAGGGAGAGGGCGTGGGCATCGGCGAGGCCGCCTTGGGCCCCCTCCTCCGGGCCCTGTCGGAGGGCCCGGCCCCCATCCGCCGGGCCGCCGCTCAGACCCTGGGCTGGGTGGGCCGCCCCGAGCACGTGGATGCCCTTCGCCGTGCCCTGAGCGACCCCGACCCGGAGGTCACCCAGGCGGCCCTCCGCGCCCTGGAAGAACTGAGCGCCCGCTATGGGCTGACGGTAACGCCATAGGCCCATTCTCAACCCGAAACCCATCATCCCGGCACGAGGTGCCCGTATGCAACCCGGTATCCACCAACTCTGCATCAACACCATCCGCACCCTGGCCATGGACGGCGTCCAGAAGGCCCGCTCCGGTCATCCTGGCATGCCCATGGGCATGGCCGACGTCGCCTACGTCCTCTGGACCCGCTTCCTCAAGCACAACCCGAAAGACCCCAAGTGGCCGGACCGGGACCGCTTCGTCCTCTCCGCCGGCCACGGCTCCATGCTCCTCTACAGCCTGCTATATCTCACCGGCTACGACCTGACGCTGGAGGACCTGATGGCCTTCCGGCAGTGGGGGAGCCGGACCCCGGGCCACCCCGAATACGGCCTGACTCCCGGAGTGGAGACCACCACCGGCCCGCTGGGACAGGGCTTCGCCAACGGCGTCGGGATGGCCATCGCCGAGCGGTTCCTGGCCGCCACCTTTAACCGGCCCAGATTCCCCATCTTTGACCACTACACGTACGCGATTGTCTCCGATGGCGACCTGATGGAGGGGATCAGCCACGAAGCGGCGTCACTGGCGGGACATCTGGGCCTGGGCAAACTGATCTACCTCTACGACGACAACGACATCTCCATTGAGGGCTCCACCGACATCACCTTCACCGAAGATGTCGCCGCCCGCTTCCGCGCCTACGGCTGGCACGTCCAGAAAGTGGACGGCTACAACTTGCGCGCGATCGCGGCGGCGATTCGGGCCGCGCGCCGGGAGACGGCCCGCCCGTCCCTCATCATCTGCCGGACCCACATCGCCTACGGGAGTCCCAACAAACAGGACGACGCCTCGGCCCACGGCGAACCGCTGGGCGAGGAGGAAGTCCGGCGGACCAAAGAGGCGTTGGGGTGGCCGCCGGACGCCCAGTTCTGGGTGCCGCCGGAGGTCCTGCCCGTATTCCGGCGGGCCGTGGAGGAGGGCGCCGCCGCCCAGGCCCGCTGGCAGGAAATGTTTGCCGAATACGCCCGCCAGTACCCTCAGCAGGCTGCGCTCCTGGAGCAGCTCTGGGCCGGCCAACTTCCCGACGGCTGGGAGGAGGCCATCCCCTCTTTCTCCACCGCCGACGGCCCCATGGCCACCCGCAAAGCCTCCGGCATAGTCCTGAACGCGCTGGCCGCCGTCCTCCCCACCCTCATCGGCGGCTCCGCCGACCTGGCCCCCTCCAACCTGACCCTGCTCAAGGGCTACGACGACTTCCAGAAAGGGACGCCCGCTGGCCGCAACCTCCGCTTCGGCGTCCGCGAGCACGCGATGGGCGGCATCCTCAACGGGATGGCCCTCCACGGCGGCCTCATCCCCTACGGCGGGACCTTCCTAGTCTTCTCCGACTATATGCGACCGGCGGTCCGTCTGGCCGCGATGATGCACCTGCCGGTAGTGTACGTCTGGACCCACGACTCCCTCTGGATCGGGGAGGACGGGCCCACCCACCAGCCGGTGGAGCACCTGGCGGCCCTGCGCGCCATTCCCAATCTGACGCTCATCCGCCCCTGCGACGCCAACGAGACCGCCGAGGCCTGGCGGGCCGCGCTGCGCCGCCGCGATGGCCCCACCGCCCTGCTGCTGACCCGGCAGAACCTGCCGATACTGGACCGGAGCGACAAAGCGGGCGCGCAGAACCTGGCCCAGGGCGCCTACGTCCTGCGGGATGCCCCGGAAGGAAGTCCGGAGGTGGTCCTGGTCGCCTCCGGCTCCGAGGTCCACCTGGCCCTGGCCGCGCAGGAAGGGCTGGCGGAGCGCGGGGTACGGGCCCGGGTGGTCTCCATGCCCTCCTGGGAACTCTTTGACGCCCAGCCGCCGGAGTACCGGGCCGCCGTCCTGCCGCCGACCGTCCCCAAAATCGCCATAGAAGCCGCCGTCCCGCTGGGCTGGGAGCGGTACGTGGGCCCGGACGGGGCCGTCATCGGCGTCCACCGCTTCGGCGCCTCGGCCCCCTACCCGGTCCTGATGGAGAAATTCGGGTTCACCCCTCAAGCGGTTATTCAGCAGGCCCTGGAGAAACTGGGGCGCGGGTAAACATGAAACTTCATCGGAAATAGGACGCGGATGAACGCCGGCGAGCGCAGATTTTCCCTAGAAAAAGATACGTGCTGCACCACCTGGCGCTATTTCCGATAAAGTCTATGCTTTTCACCGCCGTGAACGTCGGTTGGTCTCCCTCTAAAGTGTTGTTGGCCGAAAGGCAACGGGAATTCACTGCAAAGGACGCAAAGAGCGCAAAGGGAATCAGGAACAGGTTTTTTTGTTCTTTGCGGCCTTTGCGCTCTTGGCGGTTCAAGATGAGCCGCTGCTGGGCATCAACACCGGAGGGGGAGACGGCCGAACGCAGAGGGTGCAAAGATTCGGGTCGCTCCCTCTGCATTCTCTGCGTCTCCGCGGTTCAATAAGATGAGTATCCACTCAACCGAGGTTCTGGTCTACGAAAAAGGCGCCATTCGGCAGGCGGAGGGCTCCCTGCCGGTGGAGGAAGAGGTCATCCTCTCCGTTAACGGGCAGGACGTGGTCGGTCTGATGTGCACGCCGACCTTGCTAGGAGAACTGGCTCTGGGCTTTCTCTACAATGAGGGACTGATAGACGGGATGGGGGATGTGGCCAGTGTGCGCGTCTGCGGGAGCCGTCGCTGTGTGGATGTATGGCTGCACCGGGATGTGGAAATCCCCGCCCTGCGCACGCTGACCTCCGGCTGCGGGGGTGGGACGACGTTTGAGGACCTGCGGGAAGCCCGTCCGCCGCTGGAAAGCGACCTCACCGTGGCCCCAGACCAGGTGGTGCAGCTGATGCGCCGCCTCCAGAACGCGGCCGTCCTCTACCGACAGGTGCGTGGCCTGCACACCTCCGCCCTGGCCGAAGGAGAGGACCTGCTCTGCGTGGCGGAGGATGTGGGCCGCCACAACACGGTGGATAAACTGGCCGGCCTCTGCCTGCGGCAGGGTCGCTCTATGCGGGACCTCATCCTTCTCACCACCGGGCGGGTCAGTTCGGAGATGCTGGTGAAGGCCGCCCGGATGGGCACACCGGTGGTGATTTCTCTTTCATCTCCAACCTCCCTCGCGGCCGAACTGGCCCGCCTCTGGAACATCGCCCTCATCGGCTACGCGCGGGGCGACCGCTTCCGCGTCTATGCGGGCGCCCGACGCCTCGCGGGTATCCGCCGCGCGCAGGGGCGCGAAGCAGTGTGATGTCAGCGGGAACCGGATCCAGCGTCCCGGCGTCTTGAATCTGCACACAGGCACAGAGGACAACCCGTGTCCGAAGGGAGGGAGGAAGATGAGAACGGCTATCCCGATATTCGCGTTGCTGATGATATTGGCGGCCTGCACCCCGAGGCCGTTCGCCAGTCCCCTGAGTTCCCGCTCCACCCCGCCGACCCCGCCGCTGTCGCCTCTACCGTTCCCATCGCCCGCCCTCTGGGAGGACATCACCCCCATCGGCGACATTTTGGCCGACCCGGCGGGCTACAAGGGGCGGGAGGTGACCGTCATCGCGTACTACCGGGGGTGGGACCTGTTAAGGGAAGCCGGGAGCGGGCCACCCCGTACCCGCAGCGACATCGCTGTTGCCGACCCCACCGGGGCCATCTACATCGCGCCCGCCGGAGAAGATGCCATGAGCGGCCTCCCCTCGCTCCGTCCCTTTGAGGTGGGGTCCACCGAGACCCTGCTCCGCTTGCAGGGGAGAGTGCAGATCGCAGAGAACGGCCAGCCGTACATCCTGGTCACAAAGATGGAGGAGATAAAAGGGTTGCCCGCCCGGGTCCTCCTGCGGGTCCGCCGGACCGGCGGTATCGCCGGGATGGACCAGGAATTGACCGCGATGGCCGACGGCACGCTGTACTTTTTGGACCGGAAAACTCGCACCCATACCCGCTGGAAGGCTGACCCTGTCCAGGTCACCCAGGCAGTAAAGGGCCTTCGCCCGTTCCTGGACAAAGAGAGCGGCACACAGGTCCCGGACGGCTTCGCCTACAACATCACGATCCAGGACGGGGAGGAGGTAAAGACGGCCGTCTTCTACGAAGGGAAATTGCCTGAGGAGGCGAGCCAGGCGCTGGCGCCCATTCTGGCCTGGTTCGGGGAGGCGATGGACCGGATTGCCCGCCCCACCCCCACGCCGGGAGCATACCCTGGCGCGGTAATGGCCGCGGTCCGGAGGCTGGCGGAGCAGCGGGACATCCCGCCCGAAGAGATTGCGGTGGCTTCGTGGGAGCCGGTGGACTGGCCGGATACCAGTCTGGGCTGTCCGGAGCCGGGGATGATGTACGCGCAGGTCATCGTCCCGGGCTATCTGGTCATCCTGGACGTGCATGGAGAGCTCTACCGCGTCCATACGGACCGGGCAGGGGAACAAATCGTCTTCTGCCTCCCCTGAGCGACGGGTAAAGACCCGAACCGCTCCAACAGAAATGTGCCGGGCGCTGTTGACAGTGCCCGGCACATGTTGTTTCGCCGAGAAGTCCCCCTGAGGTTCGGACAAAAGTTGAGACAGGCTCGTCCTCACCCCTCCCCCGGCCCTTCGGGCCACCCC
>JACIWQ010000109.1 GCA_014360895.1 Thermoflexales bacterium
TTTTTCGCAGCGGCGGCTTCGCCGCCGCTGCGAAAAACATTCCTAAGGTGACAGTCACTGTCACCTTGCCCTTCCACCTTGCCCTTGACATCTGACCAGATTGCGGTAAAATTAGGAACGAACGGGGCTGTAGCTCAGTTGGGAGAGCGCTTCAATCGCACTGAAGAGGCCAGGGGTTCGAATCCCCTCAGCTCCACCTTGGGCCCGTGGCGCAGTTGGGAGCGCGTCTCAATGGCATTGAGAAGGCCGAGGGTTCGAGTCCCTCCGGGTCCACCTCTACCCCCTTCTTTCCCCCCCACATAGCCTCACCCAGGGGATGGTCAGGGGGAGAAAGTTTCCCGATTTTCATCATGTCCGTCAACTTCGGGCTGGCCCTGGGGGTCCTTTATCTCTTTGACCGGCGCTGGAAACTGGACTCGGGCGTTCCGCCCCTCTCCGGGCGTTCGGTGCGTGGTTGGATTCTGGGCGTACTGGCCGCGCTGGCCGCCTGGGCACCATCATCTGCTACGACCTGGATTTCACCGACACGGCCCGCAAAATCACCCGCAACGGCGCGCAACTAATCCTGGTCCCCTCCCACGACTGGCCCTCCATCGGCGCGAAGCACTACACTCACCTGGTCTTTCGCGCGGTGGAGAACCGGGTGAGCATGGTCAAAGCTGATAACAGCGGCAACGATTCGGTCATTATAGACCCGTATGGGCGCATCATCGCGGCGGCGATCACCGTTGGCGGCGACCGTACCGGGCAGGCCCTGGTCGCCGACGTCCCCCTGGGCACGGGCGACTCCCTCGCCGTCCGCCTGGGCGACTGGACCGGCTGGATTGCCCTGGCGGGAATGGCCTTTTTCGTCGTCTACGATCCCGTAACCAAAGCGAGGGCGAAGCGAGTTTGACATTTACCTGAATT
This sequence comes from Thermoflexales bacterium, assembly GCA_014360895.1. Taxonomy (GTDB): domain Bacteria; phylum Chloroflexota; class Anaerolineae; order B4-G1; family DUEL01; genus SpSt-77. The sequence goes on from JACIWQ010000109.1 coordinate 910, forward strand.
GCGATAGAATATAAAACCAGCGGTAGAAAGTAGCGCAGGCCGCCCGGCCTGCAGGGTACAGGCTCACCGCCTGCGCTATGCTGAATCCAGCACGTTTACGCTTCGGTACTTTACAGGCTGCGAACAGGAGTAGTAGGCCATCCCTGCAGCGAGTCGGGGACGGTGGAAGCCCGACATCCGGCGCCCCAGGGAGCGCCACAAAAGGCCGAACTCGCCTGGGAGCCGCGTCGGCGAACGGGAGTTCCTCAGTAGTCGGCGACGGTTGGCCTCCGTTATCGGGCCAGAGCGGGAGACGCACCACCTGTTCGTAGTCCGGCACGAAGGGCAGCGGCGTGCGGCCATTCGTAGTCCGGTACGGAGAGCAGTGGAATGTCGCTATAACAGAGCGTCTCCAACCAGGGTGGTACCGCGGAGCGTGCCCCTTCGTCCCTGGACGAAGGGGCATTTTTGTTCTGGGAGGGCGTTGGTGCATAAATACTTCCTCGCCCCACGTCGCCAGCATTTTGTGGGTGTTTGCGGCGTTTTTGCCCCACTTTGGGGCAAAAAAACGACCATTTTTAGGGATGGCATCTTCGCAAACCCGATTTATGCACCAAAGCCTTCTGGGAGGAAAAGAATGGGCATCCAGCCAACATCGTACATCTGGCACAACGGGAAGTTGGTCCCGTGGGATGAGGCGCGCGTGCACGTGATGACCCACGCTCTCCACTATGGCTCCAGCGTCTTTGAGGGGATCCGGGCCTATGGAACCCCGCGCGGCCCCGCTGTGCTGGGCCTGGAGCCCCACGTCCGCCGCCTCTTCGCATCCTGCAAAATCTACCAGCTGGCCGTGCCTTACTCGCCGGAGGAGATCGCGCGGGCCATCCTGGATACTGTCCGGGCCAACGGCCTCCGGGATTGCTACATCCGTCCCCTGGTCTTTCGGGGGGTAGGAACGCTTTCCCTGGACGGCCGTCAGTGTCCCACTGAGGTCATCATTGCCACGGTGGAATTGGGAAAGTACCTGGGAGAAGAAGGTTTGCAGCAGGGAATTGACGTCGTGGTTACCTCCTGGCAGCGGATGGCGCCCAACACCTTTCCGGCGATGGCCAAAATCGGTGGGCAGTACATCAACTCCCAACTGGTCGCTATGGAAGCTCACGACCGGGGAGCCGCCGAGGGGCTGGCCCTCAGCGTGGACGGATATGTCAGCGAGGGGAGCGGAGAGAACATCTTCGTGGTCCGGGACGGCGTCCTCTATACGCCGCCCCTCTACGCCTCCATCCTGCCCGGCGTCACGCGCGGCTTCATTACCCAACTGGCCCACGACCTGGGATACGAGGTGCGGGAGGAGCTCATCGCCCGGGAGATGCTCTACCTGGCCGACGAGATTTTCCTGACCGGCACCGCGGCGGAGATCACCCCGGTCCGGAGCGTGGACGGCCTCCCGGTCGGAAACGGCGGGCGGGGTCCGGTGACGGCCCGCCTCCAGGAGGAGTTCTTCGGCATCGTCACCGGCCGGAAGGAAGACCGCTTCGGCTGGCTGACCTTCGTGGAGGGCGAATGAACGCGGTAGAACTGGCCCCGGGCATTTTCCACCTCCAGGGCGGCTCCAATATGGGGCTTGTCGTCCGGGAGGGGAGGGGATTGCTGATAGACGCCGGCCTGGACGAGGACGCGGCCCGGCGGGCCCTCCGCTTCGCCGAAGGGGCGGGGGTCCAATTGGAGGCCGTCTTCCTCACCCACGCCCATGCCGACCACCACGGCGGCGCCCATTTCCTCCAGCGGCGGCTGGGGGTCCCCCTCTACGCGCCCGCGCTGGAGGCCGCGATGATGGAGAACCCCGTCATGGAGCCGCTCTTCCTCTTCGGCGGCGCGGCGCCCATCCGGGAACTACGCCAGAAGTTCACGATGGCCCCGCCCTGCCAGGTCGCCCGCGTCGTGGACGCGGGACCGCTGGAGGTGGGGCCCTTCCGGGTGGAGGTGGTCCCGCTTCCGGGCCACGCCCTCAACCAGATGGGGATCGCCGTGGAGAGCGTCCTCTTCTGCGCCGACGCGGTCTTCCCGGCGGAGACGTTAGAGAAGCACAAAGTCATCTTCTGCGCGGATATGGACGCCGCGCTGGAGACGCTGGAACGCCTTCCGGAGATGCCCTACGCCCGCTTCGCCCCCGGCCACGGCCCCGCCTACGCCGCCGGGGACGAAATCCGGGCGATCGCTGCGGCCAACCGGGCCCGGCTGGAGGAAATTCGGGCGCGGGTGCGGGACGCGCTGGTCCAGCCCGCCGACACCGACGCGCTGGTCCGGCACATCGCCGATTCCTACAACCTGCGCCTGACGACCGCCACCGCCTTCTTCCTGGCTCGCGCCACCGTCCTGGCCGCCCTCTCCTCGCTGGAGCGGGCCGGGGAGGTGAGGGCAGTGGTGGAGGAAAACCGGCTGATGTGGCAGAGGGCCGCATAATCTGGAGAGGAAAGAATATGGCAAATCCACCGACCCTGCTGGAAATCCAGCAGTTAGTCCAGGAAATTGTCAGAAAATTCCAGCCCCGGCGGGTTATCCTTTTTGGTTCCTATGCCTACGGGGCGCCGGACCTGGATAGCGACGTAGACCTGCTGATTGAAATGGAGACCCCCCTGCGCGGCGTGGAGCAGGCCGTTGCCATCCGGCAGGCAGTGGATTTCCCTTTCCCGACCGACTTGCTGGTACGAACCCCTCAGCAGATTGCCGAACGGGTTCAAATGGGAGACCCCTTCTTTCTGGAAATCCTTTCCCAGGGGAAAGTGCTCTATGAAGCCGATTACGAAAGAGTGGATGGATAAGGCCGAGCAAGATTATCAGGTTGTCGCCTTTCTGCAGGACGCCGGATTGCCGGTATACGACGTCATTTGCTTCCATGCTCAACAATCGGCCGAAAAGTTTCTCAAAGCCTGGTTGATAGAACAAGGAGTGGACTTTCCACGTACCCACGACCTGGAAATTCTGGCCAAACTGGCCCTGCCCTCTTTTCCTGACCTGCAGTCTTTGCTGGATGATTTGAGATTTCTGACCAGTTTCGCAGTGGAAATCCGCTATCCGGGCTTTGCAGCCGAGAAGGAAGATGCCGACAGGTGCCGGGACATCGCCGAACGGCTACGCGCTCTTGTACTCCAGACCCTCGCCTGACGGAAAACGCAATACGGAGCACGCTACAGAGGAGGAGCCATGCCCGACCCGTACATTCCTCAAGAAATAGAGCCAAAGTGGCAGAAAAAGTGGGAAGAAGACCGCCTTTATCGTTCTGTCATTGACCCCAGCAAGCCCAAGCACTACGCGCTGACCATGCTCCCCTACCCCAGCGGGGACCTGCACATCGGCCACTGGTACGCCATGGCCCCCTCGGACGTCCGCGCGCGCTTTATGCGGATGCGCGGCTACAACGTCCTCTTCCCCATGGGCTTTGACGCTTTCGGCCTCCCCGCCGAGAACGCCGCCATTGAGCGCGGGATCCATCCCCACCAGTGGACCATGGCCAACATTGAACGGATGCGCCGCCAACTGCGCAGCATGGGCGCGATGTTTGACTGGGAGCGGGAGGCCATCACCTGCCTGCCCGGCTACTACCGCTGGACCCAGTGGTTCTTCCGCAAAATGTACGACATGGGCCTGGCCTACCGCAAGAAATCCCAGGTGGACTTCTGCCCCAAATGCAACACCACCCTGGCCCGGGAGCAGGTCTGGGGGCCGGACCGGGTCTGCGAGCGCTGCGGGACTCCCGTCATCAGAAAAGAACTGGAGCAGTGGTTCTGGCGCATCACCGCCTACGCCGAGGAACTGCTGGATTTCTCCAAGATTGACTGGCCCGAGCGGGTGGTCGCGATGCAGACCAACTGGATCGGCAAGAGCATTGGGGCCAACGTCACCTTTCGGACCGAGCGCGGGGACCCGCTGGTCGTCTTCACCACCCGGCCGGACACCCTCTGGGGCGCCACCTTCATGGTCCTGGCCCCGGAGCACCCACTGGTGGACGAACTGACCACGCCCCAGTACCGGAAGGCGGTGGAGGAGTACAAGTACTTCGCCGCCCGCCAGAGCGAGATTGACCGCCTCTCCACCGAGAAGGAAAAGACCGGCCTCTTCATCGGCGCGTACGCGATCAACCCCGTCAACGACGAGCGCATCCCCATCTGGATTTCCGACTATGTCCTGATGACCTACGGGACGGGGGCCATCATGGGTGTCCCGGCCCACGACGACCGGGACTTCGCCTTCGCGCTGAAGTTCGGCCTACCCGTCATCCCCGTCATAGACCGGCCCGACGGCGCGGCCTGCTCCTTCGTGCGGACCGGGACCGTCCGGGAGGGCTTCGCGGAGGCGCTGGCGGAGGCCGGATTCCCCACCGAAGCGCGCGACGACGGCTTCTACGTCGGCATCGCCCGCGAGAGCATGGAGCGATACATCGCGCTGGCCCGAGAGTACGTCCGGCCCGAGGCATGGGTGGAGGTCGTCGGCGGCCCCTGGCTCTTCGTTTTTGCGGACGGGGTCCTCTCGGTGGACTCACTGGAGAATGAGCGGCGGGTCCTGGAGCGCTGCCAGGGCCTGGACCCCACGGCGCGGGACTGTCGGACCGTCGCGGAGATGCTCTGGCGCATCCCCTCATACCGGGGCGTCCTCTTCCACGCCGAGTATGGGCCGATGATCAACTCCGGCCCGCTGACGGGCACCCCCGGCGGCGTCGCGGTGCAGCGGACGACGGAGTGGCTGGCGGAGCGCGGGGTCGGCGAATTCGCCGTCAACTACAAACTGCGGGATTGGTGCATCAGCCGCCAGCGGTACTGGGGCGCGCCCATCCCCATCATCTACTGCGACCGCTGCGGCATCGTCCCCGTCCCCTACGAGGACCTGCCGGTCCTCCTGCCCACCGACGCGGTCATCCCGCCCACCGGCGAGAACGCGCTGAAGTACCACGAGGGCTTCCTGCATACCACCTGCCCCCAGTGCGGCGGTCCCGCCACCCGCGAGACCGACACCATGGACACCTTCGTCTGCTCGTCCTGGTATCAGTACGCCTACCTGAGCCCGTACTACAAAGAGGGCGAGCTGGCCCATGCCGACTCCATCCCCTTTGACCCCGAGGAGGCAAAGTACTGGCTGCCGGTGGATGTCTATACGGGCGGGGTGGAGCACGCCACCATGCACCTCATCTATACCCGCTTCTTTACCAAAGTGATGCGGGATATGGGGCTGGTGGACTTTGACGAGCCGATGATCGTCCTGCGCAACCAGGGCATCATCCTGGGCGAGGACGGCGAGAAGATGTCCAAGAGCCGGGGGAACGTGGTGGCGCCGGACGACCTGGTGGAGCGGTACGGCGCCGACACCGTCCGGGCCTACCTGATGTTCGGCTGGCGCTGGGAACAGGGCGGCCCCTGGGACTCCAAAGGGATTGAGGGCGTCTACCGGTGGCTCCATCGGGTGTGGAACCTGGTGTTGGAGCCAGGGAATGTCATCGCGAGCGAAGCGAAGCAAACCGCAAGCTGTCAGCCTGCGTCGCAGAAAGAAATCGCCGACCTGCGCCGCTGGACCCACCGGACGATCCAGCGGGTGACGGAGGACCTGGAGAACTTCAACTTCAACACCGTCATCTCCGGCCTCATGGAGTTCACCAACGCGCTCCAGAGGGCAAAGGAGACGGCGGTCTACGGGACCGAGGCGTGGGAGGAGGCGATCCGGACGCTGCTGTTGCTGCTGGCCCCCTGCTGTCCGCACATCGCGGAGGAGTTGTGGGTGCGGACAGGCCGGCCCTACAGCATTCACCTCCAATCGTGGCCCGAGTACGACCCGGCCCTGCTGGTGGAGGAGGTGGTGACGCTGGTGGTGCAGGTGAACGGGAAAGTACGGGCCCGGCTGGAGGTCCCGGCGGACATCGGCGAGGAGGCGGCGCGGGAGCAGGCGCTGGCCCACCCCAACGTCCAGAAATACATCGCGGGGAAGGAAATCCGGCAGGTGGTCTACGTGCCGGGTCGGTTGGTCAACATTGTGGTGTAGGTATACCCCAGACGTGCCAGGCACTTTGAGGTGCCTGGCACGTCCTTTTTACTCCACCGTCCCAAAGCGGGTGAGGGCCACGGCGCCCAACCCCGCGCAGGTGACCAGGAAGCCGCCAACCCAGCCCACGCAGGGGATGAGCCCCAGCAGGTCGCTGAGCAACGTGAGGAGCCCGGCCCCCAGCGCGGCGGTCCAGAACGGCGCCACCGCCCGGGCGGTGAACGTCGGCATCAGCCGCTCGCCAATGGCGATGCCGATCGCCAGCCAGCCGAAAAGGGTGGCGACCACCAGAGCGATCGCGGCCGCGATGCCCACCGGGGAGAGGCAGATGGTGATGACGAGCCCGATGATGAGCAGGATGCCGACGACCAGGGTCAGCAGGCCCATGCCGAAGGCGGGAAGGGGCCGCTCCAGCGCGTTCCGCCCGACTCGCGCGGCCGCCCGGGGCCAGAGCAGCACGACCAGCCCGGCCAGTCCGGCCATCACCACTGCCCGCAGCAAAATCTCCAGCCCCCGCATGGAGACCTGGAACATCAGCGCGGGCAGCCCGTCCGAAGGGAAGGAGGGATAACCGGGCACCATCATCCAGCCCCACCTCCAGGACCACGGTCGGGGATTCACGACCTGCTGGCCGCGCACCTGGGCACCCTCTTCTCGCTCCACCGCGCCCCCGAAGACCATCACGCTGCCGTCCACCCGCGCCGTCCTGCGCAGGAGGACGTCGCCGCCGAAGGCGACCACGTCTCGCTCTACGGTGCCGGCGATTTCCACGTCGCCGCCCCAGGCCACCACGCTCCCATCCACCCGACTATCTGCCTCTATGCGCACGTCGCCGCCGAGGACAACCAGATCGCCGTCCAGCGTCTGCCCGCTCTGGAGGGTGAAATCCTCCCCGAAGACGACCTGGCCCGGCGGCTGTCCGTCCGAAGCGAGGGCCGGCACGGCCACCAGCAACATCGCCGCGACAATCAGAAAGATTTGCAGAACGCGTGGGAACCGCATCGGAACACCTCCTCATATCCGAGATTTGTCCAGCAGGGCAACTGCGAGGGATCCCCCGCCGTTTATTCCGATTCCAGCGTCACACCCCCGACGCCGGCGGTCAGAGTGACCTCCAGAGTCGCCCCGGCCTGCCCGTAGGCTTCGTTCAGATACGCGCCCCCGGAGGTTTGCCAGTCGCCTGTGGTCGTCACATTGCTCATCCCGCCCTCCATCACCACCCGTACCCCCACATCCCGGGGGAACCGGAGCGTCAGAGAGCCCACGCCAGCGGTCACCTTTACCCGGGCGGAATCGGTCCAGGGGCCGGTGAAATCCAGGAGCATGTTGCCGACTCCGCCCTCCACCTGAACGTCCCGGGGGCGGGCGTAGCCGACCCCCCGAACCTCCACGTTGGCCGCCCCGGCGCGGATCAGAAGCCGTTCCATCGGGACGGTGTTCAGCGCGTCCCAGCGCACGACCATATCCGAGGCGCCGGTCTCCAGGGAGAAATCGGTCAGCGCCAGACCGCCCAGGTCCAGCCGCCCCTTTGCGGCACCGACCTGCAGTTTCAGGCTCATCGGTACCCGGGGGGCCAGAGCCAGGTCCCACTCATTCTCCGCCCCGGCGCCGGGCATGCCCCGGGTATCCGGCTGGCTGACCCTCAGAACTCCGTCCTTCCAGGTCACCTCGGGCTTCCAGGCGGGGACGTTGGTCCGGAAGAGGCCAGAGAAGAGCAGGTCCGGCTCTCCGGCCGTCAGCGTCAGTTCGCCCGCGCCCAGGGTGATCTCCACCTGGGCTGCCGTCGTGCCCTCCAGGGGGATTTCTTCCCGGTACTCCTGCATCTCCCCGACCTCCAGAGTGGGCACACCGGGCAGGGAAATGCCAGGGACGGTTATGGTGCATGCCAGACTGCTCAGCACCAGGAACAGAATAGGCCAGATGTACACATTTTTACGCATCATCCCTCCTTTTTCACGTTTCACGCCTCACGCCTCACGTTTCACGCCTCACGCTTCACGAAGCGACCGATCGCCAGCGGCGCATCAGGCTCCACCACAGGCCGCCCAGGAGCAACGCCGTCATCAGGCTACAGAGGGCCAGTGGCAGAGTCCGGATGAGGAAGGCACCGGCCAGCAGGCCCAGAGAGTTCACTAACAGGCGGGCCGCCCCGAGAATTTGGCTCAGCAGGACATCTCCGCTCCGAGAGAGCGCCATCAGGAAGCCAGCCCATCCGGGCAACCTCCAGAGAATGGGGAGGAACCCGATGAAGAGGACAATGGCGGTCCCCGCCGCCAGTGCCAGACTGCCGAAGAAGGCGCGCCGCCGGGCCCGGCGCCGGTCCACCCGAGCCATCACCCGTCCGACGAACCCCGGGGGTGGGGAGAGAGCGGGCGCGTGGCGCAGGACTTCCTCAGCGGCCTGCAGTTGTCCCCATTGAGCCTGACAGTGCTCGCAGGTTTCCAAGTGCGCCTCCAGTAGCCGCCGTCCTTCGTCCGGCAGTTCGCCGTCCAACGCCTTCATCATTCGTTCCAGAGCTTTCTCACAATCCATACTTCCTACTCCTTACTTCCGGCTTCCGACTTCCGGCTTCCTACTTCCGGCTTCCTATTACTTCCGGCTTCCTACTTCCGGCTTCCTATTACTTCCGGCTTCCTACTCCCTGCTTCCTCCCTCATCATCTGGGCCAACGTCAGCCGGGCACGGTGGAGCCGCGATTTCACTGCGCTGACGGTGCTACCCAAAATCTGGGCGATCTCTTCGTAGGAGCAATCGTACCAGTACCGCAGGGTCACTGCTGCCCGGTCATCGGCGGGGAGGCGCATCAGCAATCGCTGAATTCGCTCCCGGGTTTCCCATGCGACGACCGCATCGCCGGGGTCCGCACCGATCCGCCCGGTGGTGAGTTCGTCATCCAGTGCCAGAACGGGCCGACGGCGGCGGATACGGTCCACACAGTAGTGGGCCGTGATGGAGAGCAACCAGTTCCGAAAAGGACGGGCGGGGTCATACTGGCTCAGGTTGCAGAAGGCCCGCAGAAAGGTCTCCTGAGCCGCGTCCTCCGCCTCCATCCGTTCCCCCAACATCCGGTAAGCCAGGTTATACACCGGCGTCTGATAGAGATGAACCAGACGGGCGAATGCGTCCGTATCTCCCTTTTGGGCTTGCTGAATCCAGGTCACTTCGTCTATCATCGGCTTCTGTAATATTATACGCCAGATGGCGCCAAAAGTTGCACCAGTAGCCCACTTGACAAGACCCGGTTCTTGAGTACACTTTGGACACGGCAAGAACTATGAACACCGAAATGGGTTTCTCACTGATACTGGGTTATCTGCTCCCGGTCGGCTTTTTCCTGCTGATGTGGGGCGGGATGGAGCCGGAACGGGCGAGACGGGCCGCCATCCAGGGGTTGGTGGCCCTGGCGCTGGCCGCAGTGAGCTATTTCGCCACCGGGTTCGCCTTTCACCTGGGTGGCGCCGCCGTCTTCTCGGACCGGCCCGGGCTGGGCGGGCTGGATAGCATCTGGTCGCCTCTGGACCGGACCCGAGGGCTGGGATGGGGAGTCATCGGGCTGAAGGGGTTCTTCCTGAGCCGGGGCGCGGATACCCCTCAGGCGTTGGCCCTCTTCGCCACCTATCTCCCGATGGCCGCAACAGCTGTCCTGATGCCGGTGATGGCCCTCTTTGGCCGGGCGCGGAGCGGATGGGTGACCCTGCTGGGGTTGCTGACCGGCGCTCTGCTCTTCCCGCTGGCCGCCTGCTGGGTCTGGGGTGGAGGGTGGCTGGCCAGCATGGGTCAGACGCTGGCACGGGGCCACGGGACGGTGGACTACGCCGGTAGCGGGGCGGTCTACCTGCTGGGCGGGATGATTGCCTGGGGCGCTTTGACGGCCCTGGGGCGCCAACCTCCGCAGGAAGGCCCTGCCGAGATGCCCCCGGCCCACTTCCCCTTACTGGCCAACCTGGGAGCGCTCCTGATCGCGGTGGGCTGGCTGGGATGGTCGCTGAATGTCCCCTTCCATGCCGACGGGGCCCGCCTGGATACCGGGCGGATGGCCGTCAACGGCCTGCTGGCCCTTGCCGGAGCCACACTGACATCCCTCTTCTACTGTTGGCTGGCCCTGGGGCAGGGCGACCCCCTGATGGTGGCGCGCGGCGCGGCCGGGGGACTGGTCGCCATCTCGGCCGGCGCGCCGTTCCTCCCTCCCTGGGCTGCGCTGGCGGTTGGGGGTGTGGCCGGACTGCTGGTCCCGCCGGGCGTCTATCTGGTGGACCGGGTTCTCCGGCTGGCCGATGCCCCGGCATCGGTAGCGACGGCGGCCCTCCCCGGACTCTGGGGATTGCTGGCGGTGGCCCTCTTTGCGGATGGGCGCTGGGGACAGGGCTGGAACGGCGTCGGGGCAGAGGTCTATCGCACCGTGATCGGGCAGGGAGTCAGCGGGTTCCTGGTGGCGCCGGGGTTCCTGGGCGACGGCCCTGGCCAGACGGTGGCCCAGATAGTGGCGGTGGTTGCCCTGGGCCTTCTGGGCTTTGCGGGGGGATGGCTGACAATGGCGGCGACCCGTCTGCGGCGGTAGCGGCCCGCATGGGAGTCGG
>JACIWQ010000011.1 GCA_014360895.1 Thermoflexales bacterium
CTTCAATTCCACCAGTGCCTTGAGAACCAGGGCCTCCTGAGGGTCTACAATCAGGATCACGGCCTGTGTCGTGACCATGGCGGGCGTCGGGGTCGGCTCCGCCGGTGCGGCCCCTGCGGCCGGCTGTCCTTCTCCGCCAGGGGCCGGCGTGGGCTGAGGCGCAGCGACCTGTGCCGGCGCCTGATAAGTGCCCACCCCCAGAACTTCGGCGTCCTGAATGGTCAACTGAGCCACGTAGCGGGCCTGGGTGCCCTTCTCAGGGGGATATACCATAATCACCTGTCCCGTTGGCAGAAGTTCCACCCGTCCATAGGTACCCTGACACAGTTGCCCTTCTCCACATTGGAGGGCCGCCCACTGATTGGGAAGGAGACTCTGAAAATCCTGGTCCAGTTCCTGGATCATCCATGAAGCCAGTACATCCACATGGTCACCCGGCTGGAGAGCCCAGGCGATGGCTCCCAACATGTCCATCGGGATGGCCACCGCGCGTTTCCCCGCCGGGACCTGAAGCGCCGCGGGAGAGCCGATCGCGCCCAGGGCCTCCGCGCTGGGAGCCAGCATGCCGGGCATCAGGGGCATCCCTTGAGGAATGTCCACCCGCACGAAATACCCGATGACCTGGGCCGGGTCAGTGTAGTAGACCGGCGGCAGGTGCTGGATCGGCCAATCCTGAGCCAGAACCAGGTCGGGGGTAATAGACATCCCCCGGGTCAGGTTGTTGGCGGCAACCAGGATTTTCATGACCTGAGGGACTTCGGTCGGCAGAGCTTCTTCTCCCCCTCCTCTTGGCCGCCGCAGTAGGAAGACGCCGATGATCAGCGCCACGCCGATGATCAAAAGGCCTACCAGAACCAGTGTCCGCCGGCTTCCCATTCTGTGCCTCCTGATAGTGGGTTGTGGCTGACATTTTGTGAAGAGTGACGTCTGGGGCTGACCTGTTCTTTATGGTAAGGCCCCACCCTCTGAGAAGGGATGGGATATTGATATGATATTCCACTTTTCAGTAAATGTCAAATGACGGAAGCGGGCGACAGGGCCGCCCGCTTCCCCGATGGCGAATAACGTCTGACTGCCACCCACCGGACTCACCGGGGTGCCTACTCCACCAGCCGCAGGAAGATGCGTTCGTAGAGTTCGTCAAAAATCTGGTTCAGTTTCTCCGGACGGTCGGCATTCCGGTGCACTCCGCCGGTGATGCTGGCCACCGTCTCCATCAACTCAAAGTCGGCCGAATCGCCCAGGGTGATGGTGTAGATGACGATGCTGTTGTTGCGGGCCTGCTCGGCATAGTAGAGAGTGCATTCCTTCCCCTGCCGTTCGCTAGTGTTGGACGGCACGGTCAGGCCGTATTTCTGGATCAGGTTATATGTGTAGCAGGTGTTATTGGGGACCACATTGGGACGGCCGTCGGTCATCAGAATCATGATGTGGGCCGCCCCGGGCCGACCGTAGTGGCCCGACTGGGTGCTCAGCACTGCAATCCCTTGCTCAATGCCGCCGCCGATGTTGGTACCGCCACTGGCTCTCGTGCCATCCAGTTGAGCGATCACAGTGCTGGTGATCACTGAGGGGGTACAACTTTGGGGCCCCAGACGGCGCAAGCACTGCAGTTCCGAGTTAATCGTAACATCGGAGGCGTACGAAACATAGCCGATCTGGTCATATCGGTAATCCAGCATCCCGACGAACCGCTTGGCGGCCTCAACGGCGGCCCGGATGGGCTGTTCATCATCGTAGATGTCGTCCCGGCGGCGGTCCGGGTTGGGGCCGCTGTTGCAGTTGGGGGAGTAGGCGCAGGTAGACTGCCCGCAGCCACCCGGATAGCCGCCGAAGCGGGCATCGCAGGGACTGCATGCCCAGTCCGTCCGACCGTTGGAGAAAACGCCTGTCCTAGTCACATCGGAAGGAGGCGAGCCATCCGAGCCGTTCGGATTGGTGGTGATGACGATGCGGTCCAGGGCGAAGCCGGCTCCGCCCGCCCAGATACGCAGGGTGTGCTGCGACCCGGCGGTCCAGGAGAAGGCCGTATCGTTGAGCCGTCGCCATTGCCAGGCGCTGGAACTGGCGCCGTTGTACCCGGTGCCGCGCGGGAAGCCGTCCTCGGTGGAAATCCCACCGCCATCCACATTCCAGAAAATCCGGCGGTCTATGTTCTGGGGATGAGGCCATGTGTTCCCCTGAGCCTGGCCGCGCACCCAAATGTAATAGTTGCCCGTCGTCAGAACGGTGAAATCGTAGTCCACCCGGGGGGCCGGGAAGGGGCCGCCGGGGGCGTCCATCTTGCAGTAGCACTCGGTGTACCCGGAAGCCTGGCACCGACCACTGTTCGTGACGGCCTCGTACCGGCAGGTCACGCCGTACCCAGGGGAAGCGGAGGCCGTCGTTTCGTGGTCGGAATACGGCATATGCATAATGTAGGCTCCCCGGCTATCTCGTCCGGAAGCGCCATCGCCGCTCTCCCGTTGCATCACCCAGTAGGTGTAATACGGAACGTACAGATAGCGGTTGTACGGGTTGCTGGCCCGGGAGTACTCCTCGGCCTCAATATAATAGTACTTGTAACCGCTGTAGGTGAACTCCTGGGTAGCGCCGCAGTGGGCCGGCGGGCCGTTGGGCGGGCCGTTCCAGGGAAGAGGGTAAATCGTGCCCCCCGGATAGGGAACCCCCGATTGGGCCTGCCAGCACCCGTAGCAGATGGTGTCAAACTCCATGGAGCCGGAGCGGTCAAAAACGATGACGATATCCAGGTTGTTGATGTTTTCGGCGGTGGCGGAGGCACTGACCCAGAGGGAATCAAAGCCGACGAAGCGCATAAAGATGACCGGTACCCTCCGCCGAACGATGACCCGGATGCGGTTGGCCGTGTTGAGTTGCTGGGCGGGCGGCAGACTCATATCCCGGAAACTGGCCGTTTCCAGAATGATGACAGTATCTGCTCCCTCTCCCGATGGGCAGGTCTGCGCAGCAAGGCAGTTAATCCCCACCTGTGTCTCCGGGTCATCCGGGTCGTACCCGTTATCCCGCAGGAACTCCAGAGCACGGGTGTGGGCGGCGCTCTCCAGCGGGAGTTCCGGGGCCGCAGCCAGCGCAGCGGCGTCCACTGCCCGAACGATTTTCACCCGCTCTGAGTAATAAATCCCCAGGTCCACCGCCAGCCCGACGAAGGCCAGCAGGGTGAAAATCCCCAGTGCTACCAGAATGATACTCTGCCCATGCTGGGGGTCTTGGTAGATCAAGCGTCGGAGGGTAGCCCATATACGCCTCATCTCGCACCTCCTATTGGGTCTGCCGGGCGTCCGAAACCACCCGCATCACGGAACGGGAGTAGAGGTTCAGCACCCTCGGGAGCCCCAGTGGTTCATAGTTCCAGAGCGTCCGATGCGCATAGAAGACTTCCACCACGACCACCTGGTTGTCCAGTGCTTCATATCCTTGGGCGACCCGCTGCTGATTGATGGCGATGGTCTCATCCCGATGGCGCTCAATATTCACCTCTCTCGCCACCCGACTGTAGTCCGGGGTGATGGGAACGGTGGAGATCTCGTTGCCGGATACCAGAGTGATGGTGCCGGTGATGTACCTGACCTGCTGCCCAATCGTTCCGTCCGCCCGAATCGGGATGCGGGTGATGATGACGCCGGTGTTCGGTTCCGGAGACGTCGTTCGGAAAAAGAAGACCTGCTGATTATTCAATCGGGTATATCCGCCGCTGGCCAGCATCCAGCGCGCGGTATCCACGTCGGTGTAACGTCCCCGGGCGGCAAAGCGGATGCCCTCCCGACAGGCCGTGTTCACGTACAGGTAACTGCGCAGCGCAAAGGCCGTTTCCACCATCCCGATAATCAGCAGGAGCAGAAACGGGAGAACGATGGCAAACTCCACAATGCTCTGACCCCTTTGCTTTTGCTTCCTCATCATTTCACCCCCTTTTTCGGAAGGGACTCCTGGACTCCGACCTCCCCTATTGCAGCCGCTGCCCGTCCACACCGCTGATCGCCACAACCTGGACCTGGTGGCCTGCCACAGCGGTCATCACCCACTCCGGGCGGGGATCCGTTGGGCCGGTCGGTTTCAACTGAAGGGTCACTTCGGCGTCCGTGTGACGGGCCAGAAAGTCGGCCCCCCCGCTTCCCCACCAGACTTCCATTGCCTGCGGGCTATCCACCCTCCACTGGTCCTCGGCGAAGGTCGGAAGCGGATAGGGGCTGAGAGCTTCCCGGAGCATGCGGGTGCGCCCCACTTCCACCAGAAAAACCGCCAGCCGACCGGAGGAGGGGGAGTAGAAATGGATCGTCCATACGGTCTGGGTCGGCCACATCCCCCGGGTCCGCTGCCAGTGGGCCGAAAGGGACGAGGGCAGAGCATCCGGCTGCCAGGCCCGCGCGGCCTCCTGCGCGGCCCGGTAGGCCTGCCGCGCCGTGGGCTCCAGCGGCAGAGGGATGGAGAGACCGGACGGTTTCCATCTCTCCTCCGGCCCCGCCGCCGGCCACATCAGGAGAATCGCCAGCCCCAGCGCGGCGATAAAGGCCAGCCCCAGCGTCAGCCCCCATCGGCTCCCGCCCCCTCTCACTCCCCGCCTCCTGAGAAATTCGGCCTGTGCAGGGCTATCCCGGAAATCCCGGGCGTTGCGACCGTCCGCGCGTCGCTCATCGGCCCCGTTCGGTCAGTGGGCATTGCGCATCACGATGGGAAGATAGACATGGGAATAGCGGTCGTACTCGTTCCCGTCGTAGTATGTCTCCCAGTCCTCCACCCCCATCCCCTGCTGGAGATACTGGAGATACACCACATGCAGGGCATCCCCGGGCAGGAAGGGCGCCACCACCGGGCTGGCGGAGTGGAGCGGGGCGTTCTGCCCGAAACGGCGGACCTCCGCCCATTCTATAGGATCAGCGGCACTCTCCGGAACCGTCAGCGCCTCCGTGTAGTAGATGTTGTAATCCGGGTTGTCGGTCGTCCCGTCGTTCACGTGCCACACCACCACCGGCTTCCCGTTCGCCCGAAACCCCACCGACGGGCGCAGGAATCGGGTGTACTCCACAACCGCGCCGGTGGATGTATAGGGCCTCTCCGTGCCCCAGTAGTCCCCTCCCAATTCATACCATTTTGGAGTCCCGCTGTAAGAAGGCCAGGATTGGCCGTTATCCGTAGAGCGAATGTAGGCAAGGGTGTACTTTTCACAATCTCTTTGTTCGCTCTGGCAATCCGTGTCTGTCCAGGCGTTGTTCATATCCCAGGCCACCAGCACCGTGTTGCTGAGGACGGCGATGGCCGGATTGTGGGGAGCGTAGCCCAGGGATTGCTTCACCAATCCCTGCTGCCCCACCCATCCCGATGTCGTTCGGCGCCGGTAGAAGATGAAGTAGTCATTATTTGTCCCCCAGGGCTCCGTGGCCCAGACGACGTGGACGACGCCCCCATTCCAAGCAATGGCGGGGGTGCGGGCATCATAACCGCTCTGGGATACCTGTTCGGGACTCCCTATGTTGGGAAACCAGTAATAGACGGTGCCGACGTCCTTTCCCGAGACGCGCTGATAATAAGCATAGACAAGATGAGGCACCCCGCTGTTGTCCAGCGCGATGTCCACCGAACCGTAGCCGGGATCACCGGGTGACGGGTTAACCGAAACGGCGGTATGGACAGCGCCGCAGGCGCCGCCCAGGGTGCAGAGCCGGTAGCGGATGGCCTGGAAGGTCGGGCTGTCGCAGGGGCTCTGGATGATGTAGGCGACGACGGCGGTATAGGGATTGGTGCCGGTGACCGCGACGGTGGCCCAGCGGGCGCACTCGTTGCTATCCCCCGCGTGCACCGTCACCGGCGCGCTCCAGCCGCTGCCGGTGCTCTCCGAAGCCCAGCGCAGGTAGACGGAGCCTTTGGTAGCCCCTCCGTAGTCCTGATACGCCTCCGACCAGACGGCGACCACCCGGTCTCCGTCCGGGCTGACGGCGATGTCGGCATAGTAGGAATAGCGGGCCGGGCGGTTGGAAAGGTTGGTCGCGATGTGCAGGAAGGCCGCGCGCGGGGCGGCCAGTGCGCCGGAGAAGACCAGCGCGCCCAGCGCCCCGGCCAGGAGAGCCGCCAGCAATTTGATATAGGTGACCGTCACTTTCAAGGTGACTGTCACCTTCCCTACCTTAAGGTTGCAGCAGCAGGTCCACGCCATAGTTCCGCTCATCAGCGACGACGGTGACCGTCGCCGTGCCCCAGTAGAGTTGGCCGCTCACCCAGGCGGCGGCGTAGACGGTGTAGGTGCCGGGCGGGATGTTGTAGAAGTGGTACGTCCCGTCGTGGATGGTGCGGGTATGGAGGACCTGGCCGCCCTGGCTGTAGGCCCAGACGTCCACCCCGGTCAGGTATTGGGGTACACCGCCGACCAGCGCGCGCACCAGTCCACCGATAGAGGCCGTGCCCGGCACCGGGTCCGGAATCGGCCAGTAGGTGCAGACGCTGCAACTGAGGTCGTCCAGGTAGAAGAAGGTGCCGTAGTAGTCGTTGTCGTGGGTGCCGTAGAAGTAGACCTGGACGTTCTGTCCGGCCAGGGTGGACACATCCACGCCCAGGTCGGTGAAGTCCACGCTGAAGGAGTTCCAGGTCTCGGTGACGACGCCGCCGTTCACCACGGCGACAGGGCTGCTGAGGGGATTGCCGCCGCTATCCCGCAACTGGACGTAGAGGACGTCGTCGGCGTCCGGGATGCCGCGATAACTGCAGTCGGTGAGGCTGCCAGCGACTGCCTGCCACCCGCCCACGACCAGATGGGTGAGAGTGTAGACCTCGGTGGGAATCTGGACGGTCTGATAGAGGTAGGGGTTGAAGGGTGCGCAGACCGGGTAGGAGCCCAGGGAGGCGTGGAGCCGCATGGCGAAGGCGCCGGTATGCTGGAGGTACCCGGTCTGCTGGTAGGCGCCGAGGCCCCCGGCCTGCCAGTAGGTGAAGACGCGCTGGGGGTTCCCTTCAAACCCGCCCACCTGCAGGAGTTCGCTGCACTCCTGGAGGCCGGGCGGCTTGATTTCCCCCTCGTCCCACGGTGGAGACTCGGGCGCGCGACAGATGCCGTAGGTGACCCGGACCGGAATCCAATCCAGGTAGAAATCCCGGGCGCTATCGGAGGAGTAGGCACTGACCCGCACGCGGAAGTTGCTGTCGGAGAAGTCGGAGGCCGACCATGCCCGTCCCCAGGTGTCGGCGGGGCCGCCCAGAACGGTCGTGTGTTCGCTGGTGGTCTCATTGGAGTCCCGTTTGGTGGATGTCCAGGAACTTCCACCGTTCCAGGAGAGGTCCACGTCCATATAGTTGGTGCCGGAAGTGCTATCCAATCGCCAGTCCAGCCGAACCTCTATGCCATAGGTAATGGCGTCGGTGGGGACGTTAATGCCGTAGTTGTAGAAGATGTGGCGGTCGGCGTTGTTGCCGGTGCCGTTATCCATGCTGGCGGCGGCACATCCGCCGTCCGCATAGGCGCAGGTCGGGTTCTGCTCAAACCCGTTGTTGTCGCCGCCGGTGGTGGCGGCGTTGGCAGAGGGGTTGAGCCAGCTGGTGGTATAGACACATTGGGCGTTGACGATGACCGAGGTCAAGTTGTTGTCCTCGTCGTCTTCTTCCACATAATTCGTCGTATCCACCCGGGCGGAAATGCGGTACTGCCCCTCAGCTGGGAGCCACAGTTGGGCGGTGATGACGGTGGAGCCGTAGGGGCCGATGCCCGCGACCCACTGCTTGACGACTCCCAGTTGCCCCTGGGCCGGCAGCGGCTGGGCCAGGGTGGTGATGTAGAAGTCCACGTCAAAGATGTCGGTGGTGAGGCCCGGGGTGATGTTGGAAATCACCGCCGTCACCGTAAAGACGTTCTGGACCGGAATCCGCTGGGGGAGGTTGATGGCCGCCACAATCGTATCCGGCCGGACGGGGCGGACGTAGAGGTCGGCGGAGTAGGCGACCAGCGTCGCCCCATTGCCGCAGGTCCCGGAGCCCGTGTGGCTTTCCAGCCGGTAGTAGCCGGCGCTCCCCAGGGGAATCTGGACCGGCAGGTCCAGGGCGTCCCAGGTGTTGGCGTCCACGTTGATGCCGGTCATCAGGACGGCGGAGGAGAGGCCGCCGGTGATGGAAGTGCGGCACCAGAGGAGCTGGTGCGGGTTGCCGGACGGCGGATGGTCGTAGAGGCTGACGGAAATCCAGTCCAGCGGCAGGACGGAGTGGGTGGAGGCGACGATATAAGGGCCGACCGCGCTCCACGTTTTGACGGCCGTGTCGGTGGGCTCGGTGGCGTCCCACTGCCGGTCCCCGTCCATATCTATCCATGCCCGCAGATTGGCGGTGCCGGGCCGGTTGGCATAAACAGTAAGGACGGCGGTGCCGGTGTTGTCCGTCAGCGCCTCGCCGTAGCCGGGGCCGGTGCCGGAGTAGTCAAAGGAGCCGAAACTGGTGGAGTAACTGACGCGGACGTTGGGCAACACTTCGCCGGTGTCCTCGTCGGTGACCAGGACCGGCACGGTGTGCCCCCGCTCGTCCGGGAGCCGGTTGGCCGCCGTGTCAAACTGGATGTCCACCCGGTAGCGGATGGGGCGGGGGGTCGGTGTAGGCGTGGTGGGTGTCGGGGTCGTCGGCGGCTGGGTGGGGACGATGAAGGTCGGCGGGGGCCGGAAGGTCGGCGGGGGGAGATTCCCGAAGCCCACCTGGACCCCCTCGTTCAGCATTGTGACATCCGAGGAGACCCGGACGTACTGAGCGAAGGCGCGAAACAGGGGGTCTACGATTTCCACGTTGTGGACCACCCGGACCCGAACCGGGAGGCCGGGGAGGCTGGGATGGTCCAGTTGCTCCTGGGCATCAAAGGCGGGGAACCCCCAGACCTGGACCCCGAAGAAGCCAGGGGTGTTGGAGTAGGCATTAAACGTACTGGTGGTCAGCCCCAGGGCGCTCTGGTTGATCCGCAGCCCCACAGCTTTTTCCATCGCGACCAGTTTGATCATCGCGACCCGGCGGGCGTTGTACTCGTTCACATCTTCCTGGGGGTCGCAGTTATTGCCCGGTAGCCGGTAATCGTACGGAGGGTAGATAAAGGGCGGGTTTGCGCTGAGATTGGTGCAGGGGTCCGACGGGTCACAATGGTCTCGGATCGCGGGATTCCCCTCCAGTTTACAACCTTGGGGGGGTTGGTTAGTAATGGCCCAGCGGGCGGCCTCCCGCGCGGCGTGCTGGACGGCCAGATAACCTTGAAGGACCAGTGCACCCTCAATAATCAGGAAAATCACTAGAAGGAGAACCGGAAGGACAAGGGCGAATTCCACCATTGACTGTCCCCGGTTTAGCCGCCAGCGGAATCGGTATCTTTTCCAGCGAACGTTCCTTTCCTGATCCATTTGCCCCCTCCCAGCCTGGTCACAGGAATAGCAAAGCGCCGGGCCTGGAATCTGGGGGGTCCGTTGATGTCCGCAGTTCCAGCCCGGCCTCTGAATCGTCTTCCCGGCCCTGCTCCGGCAAGCCCCGGCGTGAAAGGTTAAGCATCAATTGCGTTTCAATTATAAACCAATTGGTGTTTTCTTGCAAGGGTACTCTGGTACTATTAAGAAGTTCTTCACGCAACGGTAACCATTTGTACACTGAAGGGGGCGCGGCCCGTTATGATGGGCTCTTCGCCGCGACGGGTCCTTGCAGAAACCCCGACTTGGTGTACAATTCCCCTGACCACAGGACGGAATTGCCGGGAAGACACCGTACCGGGGAGGTGGAAGTGAACGCTCGGGACCTGTTGCGACTGGTCGTGAGCAATCTGGGCCGGATGAGGGGCCGCGTGGCGATGACGGCCATCGGTGTCGTCATCGGCACGGCGGCCGTGGTGGTGCTCATCTCTCTGGCCGCAGGCCTGCAGCAGAGCGCCCTCCGCGACCTTTCTTCCATCGGCTCCCTGACCGACATCAATGTCTATCCGATGCGCGTGCTGGCGGCCTTCGGTGCCCCCACTACCGGACGGGAGGGGGTGCTGGATGACCGTACACTGGCGGAATTCCGCCAACTCCCCGGCGTGGTCGCCGTGACCCCGAAAGAGCCGTTAAACGCCCCTGCCCTGTTGCGCTACGGGCGATTGATGGGAGGCTCCCAGATTCTGGGGATTGAGCCGAACCAGATAGACCATCTGGATTTCTCCGTGGCCAGCGGCGCGGCCCGACTGGGGGGTGGGCAGGTGATGGTGGGGGCGCAGGTGGCGGAGAATTTCTTTGACCCCCAGGGCCGCCGCGTCTCTCAACCACCCGACCTGTTGGGGCAGACGCTCCAACTGGTGCTCACCCGCGTCACCGAGGACGGGCAGCAGGTGGAGCGGACGGTGCGCCTGCGCGTGTCGGGCGTCCTGGAGAAGACGGGCGGCCCGGACGATTACACCGTCTTCATGAGCCTGCAGGACGTGGTGGAACTGAACGGGTGGTACGCGGGCCGCCGGGTCAACCCCGCCCGCGATGGCTACGGCCAGGCCCTGGTCAAGGTCGCCCGGCCCGACCAGGTGGCCGCGGTGGAACGGGAAATTCTGCGGCGGGGGTTCTATGCCTACTCCGCCCATACTGTTCTCCAGCAGATTAATTCGTTCTTCCTGGTTATCCAGGGGATTCTGGGCGGCATCGGGGCTATCGCTTTGCTGGTGGCCGCCTTCGGCATTGCCAATACGATGCTGATGTCCATCTACGAGCGCACCAAAGAAATCGGCCTGATGAAAGCTCTGGGCGCGACGAATCGGGATGTGATGTCCGTTTTTCTGGCTGAGTCAGGGAGCATTGGCCTGCTGGGCGGGGTAGGGGGAGTGCTGCTGGGTATTCTTCTGAGCGGGCTCATTAACATCGTTGCCCGCACGTACCTGATGGCTCAGGCGGCCCAGAGCGGCACCGTTTCCGAAACGGTGCTCTCTTTTGTCCATACGCCGTTCTGGCTGCCCATCTTCGCCGTTGTATTCGCTACCGGGGTGGGGGTGCTCTCCGGTGTCTATCCGGCAACCCGGGCCGCGTCGCTGAATCCGATTGCGGCGCTGAGGTATGAGTGAAACGTGAAACGTGAAACGTGAGGCGTGAAACGTGAAACGTGAAACGTGAAGCATGAAGCGTGAGGCGTGAAACGTGAAACGTGAAGCGTGAAACGTGAAGCGTGATTGCCTGGAGACTGCGCATGGAGAAAGGGTACATCCAGGTCTATACCGGCGATGGGAAAGGGAAGACAACGGCGGCGCTGGGGCTGGCCCTGCGGGCCGCCGGGCACGGCATGCGGACCTACATCGGTCAATTTATGAAGGGCCAGTTCTACGGCGAACTGGAGGCCCTGCGGGGCCATCCCCTCATCACCATTGAGCAGTACGGCGACCCGAACTGCTGGGTTCGGCGCGACCAGGTCTCTCCCGAACAGATTGCCCGGGCCCGCCAGGGGCTGGAACGGGCCCGGGAGGCCATGCGCTCCGGCCAGTACGACATCGTGGTCCTGGATGAGGTGAACGTGGCCCTCTGGTTCGGCCTGCTCACGGTGGAAGAAGTGCTGGCGTTCCTGGACCAGCGCCCCACGGGGGTGGAGGTCGTGTTGACAGGCCGCCGCGCACCGCAGGAACTGATAGACCGGGCCGACCTGGTGACGGAGATGCGGGAAGTCAAACACTACTATCAGGCCGGAGTCCCGGCGCGGGTGGGGATTGAGCGATGAAGATGTGGGGCAACGGCTGGCCGTTATCCTACCGATGGTGGAGGGGACTTTGGCGCTGAGGGAATCGTTCGTCCGTCCTGAACGGCCCCAACCGGAGGGGACGGGGCCTCAGCGGAGGCTGATTTTCCGGACGGAGCAACCCTTCGGCCGGGGCTTCTCCGTGGGGGACATTGTCGTCCTGATCGGCATCGCCGTCCTCATCTACGCGGGGGTACGGCTGGCCCTGCGCGCTCCGGCGACGGTGGAAGGGCCTACCATCTCCCTTTCCCCCGGCGCGCTGCCCTACTACGCGCTCCGCTCCATCGGCCGGATGGCCGCCGCGTACCTCCTCTCCCTGCTCTTCACCCTGGTCTACGGCCGCGCCGCCGCCTACAACCGCCGCGCCGAGCAGGTGCTGATGCCCCTGCTGGACGTCCTTCAGAGCGTGCCCATCCTCTCCTTCCTGCCGGTGGTCCTGCTGAGCCTCAGCGCCATCCTGCCGGAACGGCTCGCGGCCGAACTGGCCTCCATTGTGCTCATCTTCACCAGCCAGGCCTGGAACATGACCTTCGCCTGGTATCAATCCCTGACCACCATCCCGGTGGAACTGCGGGAGGCCAGCGCCATCTTCCGCTTCAACAGCTGGCTCCGCTTTAAAGTGCTGGAACTTCCGTTTGCGGCCATCAGTCTGCTCTGGAACAGCATGATGAGTTGGGCCGGGGGCTGGTTCTTCCTGATGGCGGCGGAGATTTTCACCGTGGGGCAGCGGGACTTCCGGCTCCCCGGCCTGGGGGCTTACCTGCAGGAAGCCGCCAACCAGGGCGATACCCGCGCCATCCTCTGGGGGATCGGCGCGCTGGTCCTGGTCATCGTTGCCCTGGACCAACTGGTCTGGCGGCCCCTGCTGGCCTGGGCCGACCGCTTCAAACTGGAGACGGTGGAGGGGGAGAACCCGCCCACGTCCTGGTTCTATGACCTCCTGCGAAGCGCACACATTCTGGAGCAGCTCTCTCAGGGGGTTTGGCGACCGCTCAGCGAGCGACTGGATGCCTGGTTGATCCGCCGCGCCGGGGCCGCCGGCCCGGAGGCCGAACGGCGGGTCCGGCCCTGGGCCCTCTACTTGCTGGCCCTGCTCGTGGGGCTGGGACTGACCTACGGCGCCGTCCGCGCCGCGCTGATGCTGGTGACGGTCCCCGCAAGCCAGTGGGGAGAGATCGGCCTGGGCGTCCTGGCGACCCTCCTGCGGGTCTCCGCTTCTCTGCTCATCGCGCTGGCCTGGACAATTCCCGTAGGCGTCGCCATCGGCACCAATCCCCGCGCGGCGACCTATCTGCAACCGGTCGTCCAGGTGGTGGCCTCCGTCCCGGCGACGGCCCTCTTCCCGGTCTTCCTGCTCCTCATCGTCGGCCTGCCGGGTGGGCTGAACCTGGCCGCCGTGGTGCTGATGCTGATGGGTACCCAGTGGTACCTGCTCTTCAACATCATCGCCGGCGCGTCGGCCATCCCGCAGGACCTGAAGTACACCTCCGCGCTTATCGGGCTGAGCTGGTGGGAGCGCTGGCGGACCCTCATCCTGCCCGGCCTGTTCCCCTACATCATCACCGGCGCCATCACGGCCAGCGGCGGGGCATGGAACGCCAGCATCGTCGCCGAGCATGTGGAGTTCGGTGGCCGGACGCTTTCCACCGTCGGCATCGGCGCGCTGATTGCCCGCGCCACCGCGACCGGCGACTATCCCCTCTTGCTGGCCGCCACGCTGACGATGGTCCTGGCCGTCGTCCTCATCAACCGCACCCTCTGGCGCCGGCTCTACCGCCTGGCCGAAGAAAAGTACCGGATGGAGTGAGACGATGTCCGAGAACGGCTACCTGCTGGAAGTCCGCCACGTCCAACAGATTTACCGCAGTGGCCCCCGCCAGTTTGTGGCCCTGCAGGACGTGAACCTGGCCGTCCGCGATGGGGAATTTCTCTGCCTGCTGGGGCCGTCGGGCTGCGGGAAGAGCACGCTGCTGCGCATCATCACCGGCCTCCAGCGGCCGACGGAGGGCGTTGTGCTCTATCGCGGCCAGCCGCTCCGGGGCGTCAACCCCCACGCCACCATCGTCTTCCAGACCTTCGCGCTCTTCCCCTGGCTCACGGTGATAGAGAACGTGGAGGTGGCGCTGAAGGCGCGCGGCGTCCCCCCGAAGTTGCGGACCGCCCGCGCGCTGGACTTGCTGGACCGGGTCGGTCTGGACGGGTTTGAGATTGCCTACCCGCGCGAACTCTCCGGCGGGATGCGCCAGAAGGTGGGGTTTGCCCGGGCGATGGCGGTGGAGCCGGAACTGTTGTGCCTGGACGAGCCCTTCTCCGCGCTGGACGTGCTGAGTGCGGAGGCGCTGCGGGGGGAACTGCTGGAACTGTGGACGGAGGGGAAAATCCCCACCCGGGCCGTCCTGATGGTGACCCACAACATTGAGGAAGCGGTCTTCATGGCCGACCGCATCGTGGTGATGGAGAAGGACCCGGGGCGGGTGGTGGCAGAGATGACGGTGGACCTGCCCCATCCCCGCCAGCGGCGGTCGCCGGAGTTCCTGGAGCGGGTGGACGAGGTCTACAGCCTGCTGGCCGGGCAGACCCAGCCGGAGCACGTGGAACTGGGCGTGGCGCCGGGCGAGCCAGGGCGCATCCGGGCCCTGCCCCCCATCACCATCAACGATCTGGCGGGTCTTCTGGAGCACGTGGCCGAGATGCCCGGCCATCGCCATGACCTCTACCGGCTGGCCGAGGAGTTGCGCGTGGATTCCGACCACCTGTTGCAGTTGACGGAGGTGGCGGAGTTGCTGGGGTTCTCCACCGTCGGTGGCGGCGACATCGTCCTGACCCCGCTGGGGGAGACCTTTGCGGAAGCAAGTATCCTGGCCCGCAAGGAGATTTTCGCCACCCGGATCCGGCGGCTCCCGATGTTCCGCTGGCTGTTCGCCCTGCTGAATGTGGCCGAGAACCGCCGATTGAAAAAGGAGGTCATTCTCCGGGCACTGGAACTGGAATTCCCGCCCGAGGATGCGGCGCAGCAACTGGAGACCATCATCAACTGGGGCCGCTACGCCGAAGTCATCGCCTACGACGACGCGACGGAGACGATATTCCTGGAGTGAAGAAGGGGACGGTGGACGGCACAGCTGCCCGGGTGGGTCCCAAATTTGCCATTCGTGAGTGATCCACCGCTGGGCGCCGATGGAAAGGCCCAACCGAGGTCGTCTCGCTTCGCTCGCGATGATTTGGCTCGCCCCGGTCGCATCCAGCGCGGTGCAACTTTTAGCCCAACGCCAAAGTCCAGAATGTGGGAATCTGGAGGAAAACGGGGCTTTATGGTATAATCGTAATCGCTCAGGAAGAGCGGAGCGATGTCCACCATCAGTTTGAGTAAAGCGAAGGCGAATTTGTCCAGACTGATTCACCAGGCGACGGCAGGGCGAGAGCGCATTGTGCTGACCAGCCGGGGGCATCCAAGAGCAGCTCTGATCAGCATTGAAGACCTGGAGTTACTGGAGCGGATGGAAGAAGAGCGGGAAGCGCTGATGCTGGCCCAGGCGGTCAGCACGGAGGCCCGCTTCTACTCCATCGCGGAGGTGGAAGCCGAACTGGCGCGGCTGGAGACCGAAGAGTCATAGCCCGGCATGTACGAAGTCCGCATCGCTGAACAGGTGCTGAAACGCCTGAAACGTCTCCCGTCCAAACACCGCCGTCAAGTCTGGGAGCGCATCAGAAGTCTTCAAGAGAATCCTCGTCCACAGGACTTCCGACAACTGCGGGGTATAGAAGGCTTCGGATCACTGTCGGGGAGTACAGGATTCTCTATACCATAGACGACGGCACCCGCGTGGTTACCATCTATCTGCTGTTCCAGCGTGGGGAGGGGTATCCACGCTGATTCACTATGCGCCGACTCTGGAAATTCCTGATTCTGATTCCGGTGCTCCTGGCCGCGGCTGGGGCCGTGGGCGCTCATCTCCTCCTGGCGGACCTGCCCTCCCCCAGTACCCTCTACGAGCACCGGACCGGCGTCTCCTCCCGCATCCTGGACCGGAACGGCCGTCTGCTCTACGAAATTACCGACCCCCACGGCGGGCGCCACGTCCCTGTGCCGCTGGAGGAGATCCCCCTCTACTGCCGTCAGGCCACCATCGCCACCGAGGACGCGAATTTCTACACCAACCCCGGCGTGGACCTCCGGGGTATCCTGCGCGCGCTCTGGATCAACCTGCGGGGCGGCGAGGTGCTGGCGGGCGGCTCCACCATCACCCAGCAGGTGGCCCGCAACCTCCTCCTCTCCCCCCAGGAGCGGAGCCAGCGCACCCTCCTGCGCAAACTCCGGGAGTCCATCCTGGCCTGGCGCATCGCCCGGACCTTCACCAAAGACGAAATCCTGGCCCTCTACCTGAACGAGGTCTACTACGGCAATCTGGCCTACGGCATAGAGGCCGCCGCGCGCACCTACTTCGGCAAGGGCGTCCGGGAACTGAGCTTGGCGGAGTGCGCGCTCCTGGCCGGCCTCCCCCAGTCCCCCGCCTACTACGATCCCCTGACGGACCCCGACCGGGCCCGGAAGCGGCAGCAGATCGTCCTGGGGTTGATGGCCGAGCAGGGATACATCACCCCGGAGCAGGCGGAACTGGCCGCGCGGGAGCGGCTCCACTTCGCCGCCACTCCCTTCCCCATTGAGGCGCCCCACTTCGTGATGACCGTCTGGGCCTGGCTGGAGCGGGAGTTCGGCCCGGAGGCCCTCTACACCGAAGGGCTGGTCGTCACCACCACCCTGGACCTGGACCTGCAGCACACCGCCGAGGCGGCCGTCCGGCGGCACCTGGCGCGCCTGGCGCAGGCCAGCGAGGAGAGCGGCCTGCGGGAAGTGGACAACGCCGCGCTGGTCGCGTTGGACCCCCAGACCGGCGCGATCCGGGCGATGGTCGGCAGCCCCGACTACTTCAACCCGGCCATAGACGGCGCGGTGAACGCGGCGCTGGCGCTGCGGCAACCCGGCTCCGCCATCAAGCCCCTCACCTACGCGGCCGCCTTCACCCCCGACGCCGACGGCCGCCCCCTGCTGACCCCTGCTTCCGTCATCCTGGACGTCCGCACCGCCTTCCCCACCCGCGAGGGGCTCCCCTACGTCCCCGTGAACTACGACCACCGGTTCCACGGGCCCATCTCCGCACGGGAGGCGCTGGCCCAATCCCTCAACGTCCCCGCCGTCCGGGTGCTGCAGATGGTCGGGGTGGACCAGCTGGTCTCGCTGGCGGCCGACCTCGGGATGACCTCCTTCGGGACGGGGGAGCGGTTCGGGCTGGCGCTAACGCTGGGGGGCGGCGAGGTGCGGCTCCTGGAACTGACCGCCGCGTACGCGGCTTTCGCCAACGGCGGCCGACGGGTGGAGCCCTTTGGTGTGCTGGAGGTGCGGGACGCGCGCGGACAGTTGCGCTACCAGGCCCGGCCCGTCCCCGGCCCGCAGGTCTTGGACCCGCGCGTCGCCTACCTCATCACCCACATCCTCTCCGACGAGAACGCCCGCGCCCCGGCCTTCGGCATCGGCAGCGTCCTCAGCCTCTCCCGCCCGGCAGCGGTCAAGACGGGCACCTCCTCCGACTGGCGGGATAACTGGACGGTGGGGTACACGCCTCAACTGGTGACCGGGGTCTGGGTGGGGAACGCCGACGGGCGGCCTATGCGGGACGTCTCCGGCGTGGAGGGGGCCGGGCCCATCTGGCGCGACTTTATGGAACGGGCCCTGCGGGGCCAGCCGGTGGTGCCGTTCGCCGAACCGCCCGGTCTGGAGCGGGTTCGGGTCTGCGTCCCCTCCGGGCTTCTGCCGACCCCCCTCTGCCCGCGCACGCGCGAGGAACTCTTCATCGCCGGGACCGCCCCGACGGAGCCCGACAACTGGTACCGCCTCTTCCGGATAGACCGGGCCACGGGCCTCCCCGCGGGGCCCGACACGCCGCCGGAACGGGTCCAGGAGCGGGTCTACATCGTCCCGCCGATGGAAGCCTGGGAATGGGCCCGGGCCAACAACTGGCCCCTGCCGCCGGAGGAGTTTCTCCGCGCCGAGGCATCGGTCGCCCCTCGGGAAGCCTCCGGCCCGCCCCTGGTCATCACCCACCCGGACGATGGCACCGTTTATCGCCTTTCCCCCACCGTACCGGAGGCGTATCAGGCGGTCCGGGTGGCGGTCCGCCCGGCGGACGGCGTCCGGGTGGCGGAGGTGACGCTCTACGCGGACGGAGAGCCCCTGGCGACCTTCACGGCCCCACCCTACGAGGCCCTCTGGACGCTTCGGGCGGGGGAACACACCTTCCTGGCCGTGGGGCGGGACGAAAACGGGCGCTCCTTGCGGAGCGCCCCGGTGTCCATTCGCGTCTTTACCCCATAAATTGGGACGCGGATGAACGCGGAGCAACGCGGATTTTGGTGTCAATTGGAAATCAATCCGCGTTCATCCGCGCTCGTCCGCGTCCGACTTTAACTCCCCAACCCCAATAGCCCCCGCAGGAAGCGCAGAATCTTCTCCCAGAAAGTGGGCGTTTCGGAGGACGGCGCCGACTCCTGAGGCGCGGGCTCCGGCGGCCCCGCCACCTCCACCGTCAGCGTCTGGGTGACCGTTTGCGGGCGGTTGAAGTCGTCCAGGTAATGGACGCTGACCACCACCTCCGCCGTCCCCGCCTGCTGGGCGACCGCCGTCGCCTCCAGCGAGGCCGAAGTCCCGCCGTCCAGCGGGCCCACATAGAGGGAACCGTTCTGAATCTCCAGCCCCTCCCCCGTCACCTCCATCATCGTAACGTTAACGGACGCTTTTCCCAGGTTGATGAGTTCCACCGGGAGAGGAAAAGGCGTCCCCACCATAGCCCCTTCCACCGGGCGGTAGAAGCCGATCCGGAAAATGGGGCGCCGCTGGACGACCAGGCTGATGCGCTGGACGTCGCTCCGGGATGTGCCGCGCGCGTCTTCGTAGGCCAGGAGCGCCGGGACCCCGTAGGCTTTGGCGTCCGCCGAGCCGTCCACCACCAGGGGCACCGTCAACCGCACCGTCTCTCCGGCGGGGACCCGGGAGACGAAGAGGACGTTGCCGCTCTCCCGGGGGACGAAGGGCCCCAGTTCCTTGCCGCCTTCCCCGCCCAGCGTCAGCAGGAGGCGGTACGCGTCCCCGCCGCCGACGTTCTGCACGGCCAGCGTCAGGGTGAAGAAGTCGCCCGGGGCCACGACCGGCGGCTCGGTCTGGACGGCGGCGATCAGGAGTTGCGGACGGTCGGCCAGAGAACTGCTCACCTCCAGGCCGATGCTCTGGCGGTCGCTGTAGGTACCGCCGCTGGAGTCGCCGTAGGAGAGGGCCAGGTCCAGCCCCACGCGCCCGCCCTGTTTGACCGTCCCCAGGACCAGCGGGAGGGTCAGCGTGACGGCGCGGCCCGGAGCGATCCGGTCGGCCGATGCCATACTGCTTCCTTCCGCCGGGACCACCAGTTCGGCGGAGGCAGGCCCCACCACCACGCGCGTCGCCGTGCGCTCGCCCCGGTTGGCAATCTGCAGGGTCAGCGTGAAGCGGTCCCCCGGCCCCAGCACCTCCGGCTCCGTCCGGGCCGATTCCACCACCAGTTGGGGCCGTCCGGCCCCGCCCCCGACGACTTCCACGGAAATCGTCTGCGGGTACTCGTAGTGGTTGCCCTCAAAGTCGTTGGCGCTGAGGTTGACCTGGAGGTTGTACGTGCCCGAGGAGAGGTTGGCCGGCGCCCGCATCGTCTGGGTAATCACCACGGTGGCGTTGATGTGCATGAAGCCGACCAGATGCCCCGCCTGACCCACCGGCACGAAGGTCCCGCCGGGGAAGGTGACCAGGGTGTTCTCGGCTCCCCGGCTGCCGTTGTTGTAGATTTCCACCGTCACCACGAATTCCGCCCCGGGGTATACCCGCGCGGGCTGGACGGAGAAGTTGCGGACCGTGAGGATGGGGCGGCCCGGCGGCGGTGGGGGCGGGGGAGAGGTCGGGGTGGGTGCCACCGTGGGCGCGACAATGGTCAGTGCGGCGGGGAGGGTCGCCGAGTAGCTGGGCTCGCTCACCTCCACGGCGTAGACACCCGGCGGTACTCCGGGCGGCACCACGGCCCGCAGCGCGTTCGGGTTGACGAACGCCGTATCCAGCAGGCCGTAGCCCACCAGCCGGGCCATCGTCGCGGTGGTGAAGCCGCTCCCGTAGATGCTCAGCGTCCCGCCGGTGGTGCTGAGCATCGTTCGGGGCTCCACACCGGTGATGGCCAGTTGGAGGGATGGCCGCGCGGCGACGGCGCTCACCGTCATCAGAGCGGCCAGCAGGCCCAGGAGCAGGGCGATGGATATCGGGAGATGTTTGCGCATGGGGCCTCCCGTTTGCCCAAAAATGGGACACGGAAAAACATGGAACCGTACGGATCAGGTCAGAGATCGCCGGAGACCCGCGTTTTCCGTGCCGGTCCGTGTTTAACCGTGTCCCGCAGGGTGGATCAGCGGCCAGGGACCCGCCTGCGCGGCGGGAGGGTCGCCAGTTCGCGCTTCCCCAAAGGCGGCGGGGATTCCAGCCAGCGGCTTTGCCGTCCTCACGCGGCCATACGGCTTTCAATGTAGCGGACGGCGTCGCCGACGGTCTTGATTTTCTGAGCTTCCTCGTCGGAGATGGTCCCCCCGAATTCCTCCTCAAACGCCATGACCAGTTCTACCAGGTCCAGCGAATCGGCGCCCAGGTCTTCGCGGAAGCGGGCATCCATTGTGACCTTTTCCGGCTCCACGCCCAGCAGGTCCACGATGATGTTGACGATGCGTTCATAGATGCTCATAGGTACCTCCTTCGGTGGCTGGGGATATTGTATTGCAGGTGGCGGATTTGTCAACCGGGCCCTGTTGACAAACCGCCTTCCCACTGGTATGATGCTACTACCATGAAAACACCATAGGAGTTGAACCGTTGCGAGAGGACCATCCCCGACGCAAGGCCGACCACATCCGCATCAGCCTGGAAGAGGACGTATCCTTTGACACGGTGACGGCGGGATTTGAGCGCTACCGGTTCGTCCACTGCGCCCTGCCCGAAATCTCCCTGGCGGCGGTGGATACGGCGGTCCCGTTTCTGGGGAGACGGTTGCAGGCCCCCCTGCTGATCTCTTCCATGACCGGCGGGACGCCCGAGGGGCGGGAGATCAACCGCCGACTGGCCCGCGCGGCGCAGGAGGCGGGGATCGGGATGGGACTGGGCTCCCTGCGGGCCGCGCTGGAAGACCCCTCGCTGGCCCCGACCTACCAGGTGCGGGATGTGGCCCCGGATATTCTCCTCCTGGCCAACCTGGGCGCGGTTCAGTTGAACTACGGCTACACCGTGGACCACTGCCGCCGGGCGGTGGAGATGGTGGAGGCGGACGGCCTGGTCCTCCACCTGAACCCGCTCCAGGAGGCCCTCCAACCCGAGGGAGAGACCGAGTTCTCCGACCTCCTGCGCAAGATAGAGGCCGTGTGCCGGGCGCTGGAGGTGCCCGTCATCGTGAAGGAGGTGGGATGGGGCCTCTCCGCCAATGTGGCCCGCCGGCTGGCGGATGCGGGCGCGGCCGCGCTGGACGTGGCCGGGGCGGGCGGGACCTCGTGGAGCCAGGTGGAGATGTACCGGGCCCAGAACGGCCTCCAGCGGGCTGTCGCCGCCGCCTTTCGGGATTGGGGCATCCCGACCGCCGAAGCGGTCCGCCAGGTCCGGCAGGCCGTCCCGGACCTCCCCATCATCGCCAGCGGCGGCATTCGGGACGGCATCCAGGTCGCCAAAGCCATTGCCCTGGGGGCCACGGTCTGCGGCATCGCCCGACCGTTTCTGGCCGCCGCGGCGGAATCAGACCAGGCTGTGGTGGAAGTGGCGGCGGTCATCATCACCCAACTGCGGGTGGCGATGTTCGCCGTCGGCGCGGCGGACCTGGCGGCACTGGCCCGCGCGCCGTTGGTTGAGGAGTAGCCGGACAGCGGCGGGCGGTTGTCCTACCGGTGGCGAGGGATACGGGCCAGTACCCGCAGCCCGAATGCCTCCAGTTCGGCTTCCTCCCGGACCGTGGGGTCTAGGTAGTGCCACAATAGTGCCAGCCCGATCCCCACCCCCAGCGCCAGCGTCAGCCGGACCGCCGGGCCCAGGAGTTGGGCCCGCAGGGAGGGAGGCAACGGCGCCGGCACGGGCTCGTCCAGCAGGCGGGCCGCCGGCCCCGCCTCTTCGGGCCAGGGAATCTGCGGGAAGTAGGCCGCGCCCTTCTCCGTGATTTCCGCCGCCACCGCCCACGCCACCTCCACCGCCTGCGCCGGGTCGGGCCAGGTCAGGTAGACGACGGTGATGGACTGCGCGTTATCGGTGACGATGGCGCCCTGGATGGCGGCGGGGTCGGCGGAAACCCCCTTCTCCGCCAGCCGCGCGGCGACGGCCTCGGCGAAGGCCCGGGTGCGGGCCACGTCCGCCAGCCCGTTGGCGATGTACTCCGAGGTTAGCCAGGAGTAGTAGCGGTCGTAATCCACGCTCAGCCCGGCGGGGACGGTCCCGGCGGCGAAGCGCATCACCACCTGATAGAATGTCGGCGGGGGCCGGTAGGTGAGGACCAGGTGGGCCAGCACCACCAGCACCGGTGCCGCCACCAGCCACCAGCGCCTCCAGAGCACCCTCAAGAACGCGCGTAACTCCATTTTGCCTCCATATACACCACGAAGGCGCAAAGACACGAAGGATTGTAATTTTTATTATTCTTTGTGTCTTCGTGTCTTTGTGGTTTGATTCACCACGAAGGCACAAAGACACGAAGGATTGTAATTTTTATTATTCTTTGTGTCTTCGTGTCTTTGTGGTTTAATTCACCACGAAGGCACAAAGACACGAAGCATTGTTAATTTTTTAATTGTTAATTAAACTTCGTGTCTTTGTGGTTTTCCCTCCAAAGCGTCCAGCACCACAGCCCGAATCTGCTCCTCAAACACCCTGCGGTCAAACCGGGCCGCGTTGCGGACGCAGTCCTGGGGGTCTATGGACTCCGGGTCAAAGGCGCGGACGGCCTCCGCCAGCGCCTCCGGCGTCGGTTCGTGGAAGAAGACGCCGGTCCGGCCCGGGATGACGGTATCCAGCGCGCCGCCCGCGCCGAAGGCGACCACGGGCCGCCCGGCGGCCTGCGCCTGCACCGGCGCGATGCCGAAATCCTCCACGCCAGGGAGGACGTAGGCCCGGCAGCGGGCGAAGAGGTCGGGCAGGGCGGAGTCGGGCACGCGCCCCAGGAAGGTGACCGTCGGCCCGGCCAGGGATTCCAGCCGGGGGCGGTCCCGACCGTCCCCCGCGATCACCAGCGGCAGGCCGAGATGGCGGAACGCTTCCACCGCCAGGTCAATCCGCCGGTACGGCACCAGCCGGGAGACGATGAGGTAGTAGTCGTCGTGGGAGGGCGCCGGGCGAAAGCGGTCGGTCTCCACCGGCGGGTAGATGATGACGGACTCCCGTCCGTAGTAGCGGCGGATGCGGGCCTGGACTTCGCGGGAGATGGCGATGAACCGGGTCACCCGCTGGGCGGCCCGCCAGTCCCACCGGCGGAGGAGCGCAATGAGGGGCCGCAGGGCCCGCCGCAGGACCCCCGGAATGGCCTCCCGCGCCGCGTACCCCTCAAAGTCCCAGACAAAGCGCGTCGGCGTCAGGCAGTAGCAGATGTGGGGGGCACTCCCGGTCCGCACCCCGTGGCAGAAGCCGGACTTGTTGCTCAGGACGACGTCGTAGCCGGAGAGGTCCAGGCCCCCGAAGGCCAGCGGGTAGAGGGGCAGGTACGGCTGATGGCGGCGGTAGATGCCGGGCAGGCGGTCCATCCACGTCGTGCGGATGTCCCAGGAGCGGTAAGCTTCCGGCATCCCCTCCCGCCAGTAGATGGAGGTGTAGACGGGAGCCTCCGGGAACATCGCCACCAGCGTCTCCAGGACGTCCTCGGCGCCCCCGCGCTGGTTGAGCCAGTCGTGGACTAAGGCCAGGTGCATGGTGGGAATGACAGAATGACAGAATGACGGAATGACAAAATGGCAAAGTGACAGAGTGACGGAATCTCTGCGTTCTCTGCGCTCTCTGCGGTTAGATGTCACGGGCCGGGGCGGAGGGCCTGCTCCACGATGGGCTGGCCCTGGGGTCCGACCGTCCACTGGAGCCAGTCCCGCAGCGCGCCGGTGGGCTCCGCCCGCGCGGCCCAGCGGCAGGCGTAGGAGAGGGGATAGTCGGCCGTCGGCGCGGGGGGCCGTCCGTCCAGCATCAGCACGCGGACGTCGCCGGTCACCCGGCTGAGGGGGACGTAGCCGACCGCGCCGGGGGTCCGGGCCACCAGGTCCAGCATGCTCGCGTCGTCCACGACCACCCGCGCCGTCAGGGTGAGGTCCCACTGGCCCAGGACGGTGGCCTGGATCAACGAGGGGGTGCCGGCCCCCTCCTCCCGACTGACCACTTGGACCGGCGTGCCGTCGGGCCATTCGCCGATGCGTCCCCGCAGGACCTCCCGCAATTCGGTCAGGGTCAACCCCTCCACCGGCACGGCGGGGTGGACGATGATCGCCAACGCATCGTCGGCAAAGGGGTGGGTCCACAGCGAGCTTCCTCCCTCGGTCCAGATGAGAGCGGCGACGTCGGCCGCGCCGGCCTCCAGGCGCTCCCGGGCCAGGGCGTCGTTCCAGACCTCCATCTCTATGGCCACCCAGGGCTTCTGGCGGTGGTAGGCCAGGGCCAGCGCTCCGACCGGCTCCGCGCAGGCGTCGGAGACGGCCAGGTGCAGGGTGACCGGCTCCGGGGTGACCGTCAGCGGCTGCGGCGCGCAGGCGGCCAGTGCCGGGATCAAGAGGAGGAACACAAATTGCACGAATTTCACGAAGCGAATCCGACCTGTGGGATTATCCGCGCACGTATTGGTGAAAGAAACCTCTTTGCAAAACCGCAAAGGGCGCGAAGAACGCAAAGAAACTTTAAAAATCTGTAGTGGTCAGGAACACGGTGGACTCCAAGGAGCTTCATTGTTAAGGCGTAAAAAACCCCCCGTTTTGGTCTCTTTGTGGCCCTTTGTAGCCTTGCATAAGGTGGTCAAACTGTCCACCATCTCGTTGACCAGTACAAAACATTTAAAAATCTTTGCGTCCTTTGCGTTCTTTGCGGTGAACCTTTACCCCCGCAGGACAGCGACGGCCAGCCCCAGGATGCCCAGCAGGGCACAGTAGAGGGCGAAGGGGTAGAGGGGCCGCCGCCGGACGTAGCGGAGCAGGAAGTGGATGCTGAGGCCGCCGGAGACCAGCGCGGCCAGGAAGCCGACGATGAGGGTGGGGGCCTCTCCGGCCCAACCCCCGGCCCGGAACAGTTTGAGCACCTGCATGGCCCCCGCGCCCAGGATGATAGGGGTGGAGAGCAGGAAACTGAAGCGGGCGGCAGATTCCCGGTCCAGTCCCCGGCCCAACCCGGCGGCGATGGTGGCGCCGGAGCGGGAGACGCCGGGGAGAATGGCGACGGCCTGCGCCAGCCCCACCGTCAGCGCATCGGGCCAGGAGAGGGCCGAAAGGGCGCGGGGTGGGTCGCCGCCCGAGGCGGAGCGCCGCGCCCAGGCCGATTCGGCCAGGGTCAGGATGGCGGCGGTGAGAAGGAGAAATCCGGCGGCCGCTGCCGGTCGGGCGAACATCCCCTCAAAAAAGTCCTCCAGGAGAGCTCCCGCCAGGGCGCCCGGGATGGTGGCGACGATGAGCAGGAGCAGGAGGCGGGTCGCGGGGTCGTTCAGAGAACGGGTGCGGAGCCCGTGCCAGGCCCCCCGGATCAGCGCGGCCCAATCCCGCCAGAAGTAGGCGATGACGGCGACGGCTGTCCCCCAGTGGACCAGGGTGTCAAAAGCCAGGCCGGGGATGGGCCAGCCCAGAAGCCACGGGACCAGGACCAGGTGCCCGGAACTGCTGACAGGGAGGAATTCAGTGGCCCCCTGCAGGAGGCCCAGAAAGAGCGCGCGAAGGTCCATTAGCGTACATTCTCCCAGGTTTATACCTATAGTTCGCTCATTTTTAGGGCGGTACTGAAATCCAGGGCACGTACTTTCCGACCACTGCAGCGCTACTCGGCCCAGGCCCAGACGGGGTTCAGACGGTGTTGTATTATACCTTGAAATGGGCCCGACCGCAACGCGGGGCCGTTCGTTTCGCAATGACGTTCCCCGACCGAGGCTCCGCTGGGGTGGGTGGGAAATATCGCCAGAACCCTTGTCCCAAATCTTGTCCCACTCTCAGTTTCAGCAGTTGACAAATCGCCCGTTCCGGCTATACTCTGGCCTAATAATGAGAATTCACTGCAGAGGTGCCGGAGGCACAGAGTTCTATAGATGCAGGCAAGAGCGCCTTTGCCCCTTTATCGCTTCTCGGCACCCTCTCCATCTCCGCGGTGCAGAAACCCACCGCTGCCTGGCGGAAGAAATGCCTCGCCGATGATGGTGGTTTGTGAAGGGATAAGAGTGCCCTCCTTGTCGTCCGAATGAGGTTGAGGGGAAGCCATTTTGCTGCCCACCGCCCACCCCATCGCCTCGCCCTCTGGCCGCCCGACCACCGGCTTATCCCCTGTCCTCTCCCCTTCACCTGCACTGGCGCGGTCTGCGCCTGGACAGTCCTGAACATCTGTTTCCCATTCCGACAATCGGTGAATACGTTTGCGGATCGCGAATTCACGAAGGGGAGGTGAAGAATGCCTTCCTATCACCTGACCCTTCCCTACAGGAGCGCCTGGTATACCGTCCTCCTGCCCACCCTGATCTGCCTGGGCGTGTGGGCAGGGCTGGCCCTGGGGGTCCCGGCCCTCCGGGGTTGGAACATCCCCGGCTGGCTGGGGGCCCTTCTCTGCCTGGGCGGGTTCGTCCCCGGACTGGCCGCTGCCTGGGCAACCTACGGCCTCCTTCTACGGCTGGCCGAACGGGGGCGGGGGGAAGTGGTCCTGGAGGGGGACCGTCTCCGCTGGCGCACCGGCCGTCGCTGGCACGAGGTGGACTTCACCCGACCTTACTGGGCCGGGATCGCGGCCGGCTTCAGCGGTCTGGGTGAACGCAACGCCTGCATCAGCCTGAACCCCGGCGGGCAGGAAATCCACCTGAAGGGCGCCCGCCGGGAAGAGGTCCTGCGGCTCTTCCCCGAGCCGGGCTTCGTGGACGAACTGGCCGCCCTGCCCGAAGAGGGGGGCTGGGGATTCGTCCTCTCCGCCGATGACCCGACCGCCGTCCGCTTCTTCAATGCCCTGGTGGAATGCCTCTGGCGCAACCGTCAGAACAACGAGCGTTTCCGCCTCTATCAGAAGTTCCCCTGGCACCGCCGCCCCCAGCCGGCCTTTCGCCACATCCGATGTATCCGTCCGGAAGAGCGTACGCCCGAGGACGAGGCCCTGCTGGCCGACCTGCAGGCGCAGTTCCTGGACGGGTTGGCCGACTCCCCGGTGCGCGTCACCCCCGACTACCTGGTGGGCTGGGCCTATCGCTCGCCGCGCGGCCTGATAGGCGGCTGGCCCGACTCCTACGTGATGCCTCTGGGATTCATCACGGCAGACGTCTCTCTTCCCCAACCAACGTTGGAAGAGCCCGCCGAGAAGCGCCTGCTCTACGTCCAAGGCGTGGGGGAGGATGGCAACCCCCTGAAACTGGCCTTTGACTGGTATGGGGCGATGGACAAGGAGCACGAAGAGGCCGAGTTCGTGGTCCGCTTCGTCCGGGCGATGTGGGGAAAGGCCCGGTAAAGGGCCGCTGGCAACAACTCACCGCCGAGGCGCCGAGGGCGCAGAGTTAACGTAAATGGTCTCTGCGGGCTCTGCGTCCCTGCGGTGAAATCCAAATCAAATCCATATTTTTAGGAGGTACACGATGAAAACCAAACTCACTCTCATCCTGTTCCTGGCAGCCGTCGCCGCGCTGGCGGTGGCGGTGGGCCTGACCCGGGCCCAGGAGCCCCAGCCGCCGGGAGGGGTCGGCATCCAGGCCGCCCTGGGCACTGCCTTCACCTACCAGGGCCAACTGAAGCAGGGCGGCAACCCGGTCAGCGCTACCTGCGACTTCCAGTTCAGCCTGTGGGATTCCCTCAGCAACTCCACCGGCCAGATCGGCTCAACCCAGACCAGGACGGGGGTCCAGGTGAGCAACGGCCTCTTCACCATCCCCGACCTGGACTTCGGCGCCGGGGCCTTCCAGGGCGACGCCCGCTGGCTGCAGATCGCCGTCAAGTGCACGGGGGATAGCACTTACACCACCCTCACCCCGCGCCAGGCTCTCACCGCGGCGCCGTATGCGCTCTTTAGCAAGGCTGCCCCGTGGAACGGCCTGACCGGCGTCCCATCGGGCTTTGCCGACGGAGTAGACGACACCGGCTGGTCGCTTACCGGTAACAGCGGCACCACGCCCGGCACCCACTTTCTGGGCACGACGGACAACCAGGCCCTGGAATTCAAGGTGAACGGCCAGCGCGTCCTGCGCCTGGAGCCCAACGGCTTCAGCCCGAATGTGATTGGCGGCTACAGCGGCAACAGCGTAGGCGCGGGCGTGGGAGGCGCGACCATTGGCGGAGGAGGCTACTTGGCTTCCCCCAACAGCGTCACCGGCTGGTATGGCACCGTCGGCGGGGGATGGAGCAACACCGCCGGTGGCAACCAGGCAACCATCGCCGGAGGCCGAGGGAACACCACCAACGGCGACGACGCTACCGTCGGCGGGGGAGCGTCCAACAACGCCTCCGGTCAGGCGGCTACCGTTGCCGGTGGCAATATAAACACCGCCAGCGGCTACGTCGCCACCGTCAGCGGGGGTGGGAACAACGCGGCCCTGAGCGACGGCGCCACCGTCGGCGGCGGGATGAACAACACCGTCCGCGGGGACAACTCGGTCATCGGCGGCGGCGCATACAATACCATCAGCGTGACCATGGCCGCCATCGGCGGGGGCTGGAGCAACCTGATCACCGGCACTGCCTCCTACGCTACCATCGGCGGGGGCTACGACAACTTGATTACCGGTACTGCGTCCATGGGCACTATCGGTGGGGGTGACGCTAACACCGTCAGTTCGTGGAATGCCACCGTCGGCGGGGGCATACACAACACGGCCAGCGGCGATTCCTCTACCATCGGCGGGGGTGGATGGAACATTGCCAGCGGCATAGCCACTACCGTCGGTGGAGGTAACAACAACCAAGCCTGGGCCAGTTACGCTACCATTGCCGGCGGCTCCGACATCACCGTCACTGCCAACGGCCAGTATGCGGCTGTTGGCGGGGGGAGCAACAACACCGCCAGTAATCAATATGCCACCATCGGCGGGGGCACGGGCAACATCGCTAGCGGCGTTGTCGCCACCATCGGCGGGGGCGCAAGCAACACCGCCAGCGGCAGTCCCGCCACCGTCGGCGGAGGGCGCAACAACACCGCCAGCGGCCTCGATGCCACTGTCAGTGGGGGCAATTACAACGCTGCTAGTGGCGTTGCTGCCACCATTCCGGGAGGATACCAGAACACTGCCGCGGGCGCTTTCAGTTTCGCCGCTGGCCTGCGGGCGAAGGCCAATAACCAGGGCTGCTTCGTCTGGGGCGATGCCACCAATGCCGATGTGTCCTGTAATGATAATAACCGCTGGATAGCTCGCGCCAGCGGTGGGGTTTATTTCTATACCAACGCCAACCTCACCACTGGCTCTTATCTGGCCGCGGGTGGCAGTTCCTGGAACGCGGTGAGCAACCGTGCCCTCAAAGAAAACTTTGCGCCGGTGGACACCCGCCAGTTGCTGGAACGCCTGGCGGCCATAGAAATCACCACCTGGAACTACAGGAGCCAGGACCCGTCCATCCGCCACATCGGGCCTATGGCCGACGACTTTAACGCCCTGGTGGACGGCCTGGGCGGCGAGGGGAAGGACTACATCAACAGCCTGGACGCCGATGGCGTGTCACTGGCGGCCATCCAGGGGCTCTACGGCCTGGTCCAAGAGAAGGACGCCCGCATCGCCGAACTGGAGGCGCGGGTGGCGGCGCTGGAGGAGCAAAACGCGGCCCAGCAGGCGCAACTGGATGCCCTGGAGGCCCGCGTGGCGGCGCTGGAGCGGCGGGCTGGCAGCGGGTCCGTATCGGCGAGGGACTTCCCGGCCCCCTGGCTGGCGCTGGGTGGGCTGGCTATGCTGGGCGCGGTGGTCTACTGGCGGCGGAAGAACGGAGGGCGGCGATGAACGCCTCACGTTTTACGTTTCACGCCTCACTCCTGCTTGCCCTCCTCGTCCTCCTGGCCCCCGTCGCCCTGGCCCAATCCGGCGGCGGCTACGACCTGACCCGGAGCACGGTGGACGGCGGGGGGTATACCTGGAGCACGGGCGGCGCCTACGCGCTGGGCGGCACGGTCGGCCAGCCGGATGCGGGGGCCCTTTCCAGCGGGGGCTATACCCTGCTCGGCGGCTTCTGGGGCGGCGCGGCGGCGCAGTACCGGGTCTACCTCCCCCTGGTGCTGCGGAACCATTAGGGCCGGTCTAAAAACCACGAAGGGCACAAAGGGCACGAAGATTTTCGGGATTCCTTTGTGTCCTTCGTGTCCTTTGTGGTAAAATTCCTCACATGGCGCGGTGCTTTATAGGAAAGAGAAATGCGCTTCTATCATCCGCGTCCATCCGCGTGCAGCCGCGTCCTGCTCCTGCTGCTGGCGGGCATCCTGGCCCTGCCGCCCCCCGCGCGCGCCGCGCCGTCCACCCCCCGCTTCTTCCACCTCACCGTCGCCGATGGCCTCTCCCACAATATCATCCGCGCTATCGTCCAGGACTCGCAGGGCTTCCTCTGGTTCGGCACCCAGGACGGCCTGAACCGCTACGATGGCTATGCCTTCACCGTCTTCCGCCACCGCCGCTCCGACCCCCACTCCCCGACCCATAACACCGTCCAGGCGCTGGCGGTGGACGGGAGCGGCACCCTCTGGGTGGGCACCGTCGGCGGGTTAGACCGCTACGACCGGGATACCGGCGGCTTTGTCCACTACCCCGAGGTCGCCGAGTCGGTCACCGTCATCTACCCGGCCCCGGACGGGACACTGTGGGTAGGCACGGCGGGATCGGGCCTCTTTCGCTACGATCCCCGGGGCGACCGGTTCCTCGCCGTCCCCGAACCGTTGTCGGATGGGCACATCCTGGCCCTCTCCCAGGACGGGGACGGCACCCTCTGGGTGGGAACGGAGTACGGCGGCCTGTGGGCCGTTCCCCCTGAGGGGCTTCCCTATGGCTACCGCCACGACCCCTCCGACCCCGGGAGCCTTCCCCACGACCGGGTGACGGCTATCCTGCGCGACCGGACCGGCACCCTCTGGGTGGGCACCGGCGCATACAACGAGCCATCCCTCGGCGGGCTGGCGGCCCTGGACCCGGCAACGGGCCGGTTCACCCCCTACCGCCAGGGCCTGCCCCACCGGCACGTCACCGCGCTGGCCGAGGACCGCACCGGCACCCTGTGGGTGGGCACCGAAGGCGGCCTGGCCGTCCTGGACCGCGCGGCCGGGGGCGCAGCGACGCTGCGCCCCTACCGCCACGACCCGTTGGACCCCTACACCCTGGTCAACGACCGCGTCTACGCCCTCTACGAGGATCACACCGGCATCCTCTGGGTCGGCACCGACGGCGGCGTCAGCCGCTACGTCCCGGAGAAGAACCGCTTCACCCTCTACCGTCACAATCCGCTGGATCCGAACAGCCTGGGTGCAGAGCGCGTTGGCGCAGTGCTGAAGGACCGGGACGGCGTCCTCTGGGTCGGCCTGCACGCCGGTGGACTGGACCGCATCGCCCCCGACGGCACGGTAACCCACTATCGCCACGACCCCGCCGACCCCCACAGCCTGCTCCATGACCACGTCACCGCCCTCTACCAGGACCCGACTGGGGCGATCTGGGTCGGGACGGGCGCCGGGCTGGACCGATTGGATCCGGAGACAGGCGGGTTCACCCACTTCGTCTACGACCCCGACGACCCGAACTCGGTCGGCCCTGGCGCAGTTAAAGTCATCTACGGCGACCGCGCCGGCGCGCTCTGGATCGGGACGGAGGAACCGGGCACCCTCTCCCGTCTGGACCCGAAGACGGGCCGGTTCACCGTTTACCGCTACGACCCCGACCGTCCCGACGGCTTCCCCAACACCTACGGTGTCCGGGCCATCCTGGAGGACCGGGAGGGCTCCCTCTGGCTGGGCACGTACAACGGCCTGGTGCGCTTTGACCCCCGCACCGGCACGTTCACCCCGTATCGCCACGACCCCGAAGACCCCCACAGCCTGAGCGACGACTTTGTCTGGAGCCTCTACGAGGACGCGGAGGGCACGCTCTGGGTGGGCACCCACAGCGGGTTGAACCGCCTGGATAACCGGGAGACCGGGCGGTTCACCGTCTACGCCGTGGAGGACGGCCTGCCCAACGATAGCATCGCTGCCATCTTGGGGGATGACGCAGGCTACTTGTGGCTGGCGACGATGGGCGGCGGGCTTGTCCGCTTTGACCCGCGCACGGAGACCTTCCGCACCTACGACGAGAGCGACGGCCTGCAGAGCATGCACTTTATCCCCGGCGCGGCCTTCCGCAGCGCCGACGGCGAACTCTTCTTCGGCGGGACGGGCGGCCTCAACCGCTTCCGTCCCGCCGACATCCGCGAGAACCCCCACGCGCCCCCCGTCGTCCTCACCGCCTTTCGCGTCTTTGACCGGGTGCGGGACTTCGGGCAGGACCTCACCGCCGTGGACGAAATCCGTCTCTCCTACCGGGACAACTTTTTCTCCTTTGAGTTCGCCGCGCTGGACTACGCCGACCCGCGCAAGAATCAGTATGCCTATATCCTGGAAGGTTTTGACCGGGACTGGGTCCACGCCGGGACCCGTCGTTACGCGGCCTACACCAATGTCCCGCCTGGGGCCTACACCTTCCGCGTCCGGGCCAGCAACAACGACGGGGTCTGGAACGAGGAGGAGCTGGCCGTGCGGGTGGTCATCACCCCGCCCTTCTGGCAGACCCTGGGGTTCCGCGCTCTGGTGGCGCTGGTGGTTCTGGGCATCGCTTCGGCGGTCACACTGGCCCGAATGCGCTACGTGGAGACGCTGCGGCGGAGCGAGGAGCAGTTCCGCACCCTCTTTGAGCAGTCCCCGGTGGGTGTCTGCGAGGCCGACCTGAGCCGAAATCTGCCGCGCCTGGTCCACGCCAACCCCGCCTTCCTGCGCCTCTTCGGCCTGACCCCGGCGTCGCTCTTCGGGACACCGCTGGAGGACCTGCTGGCACCCGAGTCCCGCGCCGCGCTGGAGTCTCTCTGCCGGATGCCCGGCGCCGGGGAGCCGGTCACGCTGGAGGTGACAGCCCTGCGGGCGGACGGCGCGCCCTTCCCTGCTCGCCTGAGCGCCGCCGTCGGGCCGGGGCGCGCAGCGGACCGCTGCATCCTGGTGGTGGAGGACCTCACCGCCGAGAAGGCCCTGCGCTCCGAGGAGGAGGCCATCGCCGAGGAGCGCCGCCGCATCGCCCGTGAGATCCACGACGGTCTGGCGCAGGACCTGGCCGCGGTGCGGCTGCAGGTGCGCCGCTGGCAGGCACTGGCGGAGAGCGACCCCGTCCGGCTGAAGGCGGAACTGGAGGAGTTCCACCGGTTCCTGGGCGAGGAAATCCGCGAGGTCCGCCGGGCCATCTTTGCCCTGCGCCCGGTGGTGCTGGACGCGGGCTTCTGGGTCGCCCTTCCCCGCTTCCTGGCCGAGTTCGGTGAGCAGCATCAACTGGACGTGAGCCTGGAGGTGAAGGGAACGACGGGGGACGAGCCGCCCGCGCTGCCAGCCCAACTGGAACTGGCGCTCTTCCGCATCCTCCACGAGGCCCTGAACAACGTGGCCAAGCACGCCCGGGCGCGCAGGGTCTGGGTGGAACTGGACTTCTCGGATGGCATCGCTCTGCGGGTGCGAGATGACGGGGTGGGATTTGACCCGGCGGCCCTCCCGGAACTGGCCCGCCGGGGCCACCTGGGCCTGCAGCAGATACGGGAACGCGTGGAAGCCCTGGGCGGAGTGCTGGAGGTGCGCTCGCAGCCCGGGCAGGGGACGGAGATTCGGGTGAAGATTTAACCACAAAGGACACGAAGGACACAAAGGTTTAACAGGAGGGAGATATGGCCCGGTATGATCCCATACCACCGGAGGCGGAGCGCTGGGGGAAAGCGTTGCTGGATGCGGCCTACGAGGTGCACACCGTTTTGGGCCCTGGCTTCCTGGAGCGTATCTACGAGGACGCTCTGTGCTACGAACTGGCCCTGCGGCAGGTCCCCTTTGAGCGCCAGAAAGCCATCGCCGTGCCGTACAAAGGCTACTGGATTGAGGGACAACGCCTGGACCTGCTGGTAGGCGGCCTGGTGGTCGCCGAGAGCAAGGCAGTGGACGAGATTCACCCTGTTCATCAAGCCCAACTGATGTCCTACCTGAAGGCCACCGGCCTGCGACTGGGTTTCCTCATCAACTTCAGCGTCCTTCACCTGAGGGACGGCATCCATTGTGGTTTTAAAAACTAAGGAGGGCCTATGTCGCCGATTCGTGTGCTGATCGCCGATGACCACCGTCTTTTCCGCCAGGGGCTACGGTACGTCTGCCAGGCCGCAGGCATTGAGGTGGTGGGCGAGGCCGAGGACGGCTGGGAGGCGGTTCGGCTGGCCCGCCAGTTGCG
Organism: Thermoflexales bacterium; assembly: GCA_014360895.1. Classification (GTDB taxonomy): domain Bacteria; phylum Chloroflexota; class Anaerolineae; order B4-G1; family DUEL01; genus SpSt-77. The sequence continues at coordinate 34,365 of JACIWQ010000011.1, forward strand.
GCCCGACGTCGTCCTGATGGACGTCCGCATGCCCGGCCTGGACGGCGTGGAGGCAACCCGTCTCATCACCGCCAACCAACCCGAAATCCGCATCATCGTCCTCACCATGTACCGGCAGGACCAGTACGTCTTTGAGGCCATCAAGGCCGGTGCGCTCGGCTATCTGCTGAAGGACATAGACGAAAAGGAACTGGTGGAGGCCATCCACGCTATCCACCAGGGGGATGCCCTGATCAACCCCAGCCTGGCCGCGCGGCTCCTGGAAGAATTCCGTCGCCTGAGCCGGGGGGAAATCCCCGGAGAGGAAGAACTGACCGAAGGGGAGATGCAGGTCCTGCGCCTGGTGGCCCAGGGGGCCGACAACCGGACCGTGGCGGAGCGGCTGGCCATCTCGGAACGGACCGTGGCGAACCGGCTGAGCGAAATCTACCGCAAACTGCACGTCAACAACCGCGTCCAAGCCGCCCTGGTCGCCCTGCGCCGGGGCTGGGTCTCGCTGGAGGAAGAATAAAACCAAGAAGGACACAAAGTTTTCTGCGTTCTCAAAGATACCCGCTGTCAGACCGAAACCATATCCCTGGAAAAAGTACCCTGTTCCTGGGTACTTTTTCTTTCCCCCGCCGGGGAATTTTCTCCCTTGCCTTCCGGCCCCCCAATCGGATATGCTATAGATGCCGGCCGCCCCTCCTACCCCGCCTCCCCGCGACTTGCGACCTGCAACCTGCGACGTGCAACTTGCGACCTGCGACATGCAACCTGCGACCTGCGCCATTCTGGACCCCGATGCCGGATTCCGCCGTCGCCTGCGGGAATGGCTGGAGCGGGCGGACGAGGTCGCCGTAGTAGGAGAGGCCCGGGACGAACCGGAAGCCCGAGAACTTATCGCTGCCCAGCGGCCCCATATCTTTCTGGCCGACCTGGACGCTTTGGGCAATGCAGAGGGAGTCGCTCGCATTGCGGCCCGCTTCCCGGAGACCCGTCTCCTTATCCTGCACCGGCAGGAGGAGCGGGCGGCGGTGCTGGAGGCGCTCCGGCAGGGCGCGTGGGGCCACCTGGCGAAGGAGGACCTGAGCCCGGAGGAAGTCGTGGAGGCGGTGCGAATGGTGGCGCAGGGGGAGGCCTGCCTGAGTCCGAGGGTGGCCGGGTGGCTGGTGGAGGAGGTGGCGCGACGGCGGCGAGGAGCCTAAAAACCATCAAGAATATGCAGATTTTCTTCGTGCTCTTTGTGTCCTTCGTGGTTCAAATCAAAAAGAGGAGGTGCGAGATGAAGAACCGATGGATTCTCCTAAGCGGCATCCTGGCAGTGCTTGTGCTGGCCCTGACCGCTGGCCTGACCCTGGCCCAGGGCCCGGAGCCGCCGGAGGGAGGAGTGCAGCCGCAAGGTGATGTGAGTATCCGGGAACTTATGGGTACAGCCTTCACCTACCAGGGTCAACTCAAGAAGGACGGCAACCCCGTCAACGGCACTTGTGATTTCCAGTTTAGTCTATGGAATGCTGCCAGTGGAGGGGGACAGCTTGGCCTCACACTGACACGATCAGATGTGGATGTCAATAACGGCTTGTTCACCATCCCTGACCTGAGCTTTGGCGCAGACCGCTTTAATGGGGATGCCCGCTGGCTAGAAATCGCCGTGCGCTGCCCGGCAGCAAGTGGGTCCTACACTACCCTCTCCCCACGCCAAAAGTTGAATCCTGCTCCCTACGCGCTGGCCTTGCCCGGATTGTGGACGCGACAGCATGCCACCAGTCCAAGCCTAATCGGCGGCTACAGCGGCAATGGTGTGACCTCTGGTGTCATGGGGGCAACGATTAGCGGCGGCGGTGCACCATCTCACATCAACAGCGTGACCGATGACTATGGTACGGTTGGAGGAGGATACGAAAACCGGGCCGGAGACGGTACCGGCTCAGTAGCCGACAAGCCCTATGCCACCGTCGGCGGGGGCAGTGGAAACACAGCCGGTGGCGAAGGCGCCACCGTCAGTGGTGGGGTACAGAACACCGCCAGCGGAGGCCATGCTACCATCGGCGGGGGTATCTATAACCAGGTGACTGCCTCGTGGGATGCCACTATTGGCGGGGGATACGGCAACATTGCCGAAGGTCAGGGCTCCACTGTACCCGGCGGGGTCCAGGCACGCACTGTGAGTTATGGCCAGATGGCCTATGCCAGTGGGCAATTCGCCAACGCCGGTGACGCGCAGACCTCTGTATATGTTGTGCGGGGCACCACCACGGACGACAATTGGTACAGTCTGTATCTGGACGGGGTTGATCGTCAGATATTTGTCGCCTCCGGCCGGACGATGGCCTTTGATATCCTGGTGGTGGGGCGCACGCAGGCAGGCAAGTCCAACGGCTATCGAATCACTGGGGTTGTAGAGAATGTCTCTGGATCGCCCTCACAGTGGCACTCTGTATCTACCCTTCACGAGGATGATACCGGCTGGGGTACACAGGTCATGGTAGCGGCTGATGGTTGCCTGCATGTTCAGGTCAACGGCGATACGGGCGACACGGTGCGCTGGGTAGCCGTGGTGCACACGGCTGAGGTCTCGTGGTAGGAGGCAAGTGATGAGACAGATAAGCCCCTTGCTCACTTTTCTATTCCTGACCACTTTGCTTGCGCTACCGGCCGCCCAGGTTCTGGCCCAATCCGGTGGCGGCTACGACCTGACCTGGAACACGATAGACGGCGGGGGGTATACCTGGAGCACTGGCGGTACCTACGCGCTGGGCGGCACGGCCGGGCAGGCGGATGCAGGGTCCCTTTCCGGCGGCGGCTACACGCTGCTCGGCGGCTTCTGGTGCGGCGCGGCGGCGCAGGTCCGCGTCTTGCTGCCGCTGGTGCTGAGGAACTATTGACCTCACCCCTCACCCCCAACTCCCTCTCCCCTCTCCGATTCGGAGAGGGGAAGGGGGCCGGGGGATGGGATGAGGTCCTGCGGCCGCACACAAAGTGGGGTGCAAAATGAACACGAAATGGCTTTCGCTTCTACTTGTCCTAATTCTGGCCCTCGGCGGGCTGACGCTGGCCCGCGCGGCGCCGGAGAGTACGCCGCTATCCCAGGCCGGCGGCGCACCGACCGTCGTCTCTTATCAGGGGCGGGTGCAGGTGAGCGGCGCGCCCTTCACCGGCAGCGGCTACTTCAAGTTCGCCGTCGTCAACCAGGCCGGGAATATCACTTATTGGTCCAACGACGGCACGGGCAGCGGCGGCAACGAGCCGACCGCTGCCGTGCCCCTGACGGTGAACAACGGTCTTTTCACCGTCCTGCTGGGAGATACCACGCTGAGCGGCATGACCCAGTCGCTGAGCGCGGCGGTCTTTGCTGCCCCCGACCGCTACCTGCGGGTGTGGTTCCGCCCTGGCGGCAGCGGCGCCTTCACGCTGCTCACGCCCGATACGCGCATCGCCGCCGTGCCCTATGCGCTGCAAGCCCAGCACGCCGCTCCGCCCGGCAACGTTATCGTCGTCGCCAAAAGCAACGGCGATTTCAATTCCATCCAGGGAGCGATCAACAGCATCACCGATGCCTCTGCCGGCAACCCCTACCTGATCTGGGTGGCGCCGGGCTGGTACAACGAGGCCGTGAAGATGAATCCCTACATCCACCTCCAGGGGGCCGGGCAAGGGGTGACGGTCATCCAGGCGGCCGTCCCCAACGGCGCGGTGCTGAAACTTGTCAGCAACACCAGCGTGCGCGACCTGAGCGTATCCAACATCGGCAGCGGCCCGACGAACTATGGGATATCCGGTCAGGATGTCACCGGCGTGGAAATAGCCAACGTCTTTGCGGAGGCCGGCGGGCTGGGCACCTCCAACATCGCCATCTACCTGACGGGTGACAGTGAGGTCGTGCTGGAAAATGTGACGGCGGAGGCGAGCAAGGCCAGCAACAGCAACACGGGCCTCTCCATCACCCTGGGACCAGAGGTCACGCTGCACGGCGGGGCCTTCACCGGGATGGGGGGCACGTATGCCTACGGCATCTGGGTCGCCGGCGGGTCGGACACCTTCCTGGGCGCGGCGGACGTGCGGGCCATCGGCCAGGACGCCAGCGACACCAACGCCGGGTTGGAGAACGGCAACTATCCCACCGTTCTCCTGCAGGGTGGCTTTTTCCTGGGCAGCGGCGGGGAGTATGCTTATGGCATCTACAACCACAATGCCGCTCTTCTGGAAGCAGAGGGAGTGACGGCGCAGGGAGAAAATGCTGAGACTGCCAGAGCGCTGTACAACTACACCGATAGCCGGGCTATTCTGCGCGGCGGCTCGTTCACCGCCAGGACCTCCGTGACCGCCGGTATGGCTTATGCCATCCATAACGCTGGTGGCGCCAACACGATTCTGGAGACCCATGACGTAACCGCCCTGGCAGAAGGGACAGCCTATAGCCAGGGTTTGCGTAACGAGGCGGCTGGTACCGTAGCGCGGGTCAACGGTGGAACCTTTACCGCCAGAGGCGGCAGTATGACCGCTATCGGCATCTCCACCTGGGGCAACCTGACTGCGCAGGGAACCTCCGCTCTGGCAGAGAATGGCACTGTAGGCAATTACGGTCTCTACGTAAGCGGTGATCAAGCGCGGGCCGATGCCTGTCGCTTCAAAGGCAGCACATACGCGGTGAGGGAAACCTCCGGTGCTCTCTATCTGGCCGTCAGCCAATTGGACGGCGGGATGCAGCGCACTGCCGGTACGGTCACCTGCTTTGAGGTCTATAACGGCAACTATGCGGCCTATTCCTGCCCATAGCGCCCGGAGGTGAGCGATGAAACGAGCCATTCTTCTGGCTTCGCTGGCCTTTCTCCTGCTGACCGGCAGTGTGATGGCCCAGGGCGCGTCGTCCATCCCCTGGTCCGTCATCGGCGGCGGGGGCGGGCATGCGGAGGCCGCGCCCTATGCCCTGGATGGCACCGTCGGCCAGCCGATTGTGGGGCAAGTTAGCAACTACAGCCTGTGTTCCGGCTACTGGTGCGGCGCGGCGGCGCAGGTCCGCGTCTACCTGCCGCTGGTGCTGCGGAATTTTTAGCCCTCACCCTCCCCCTTGCCCCTTCCCTCTCCCAAACTTGGGAGAGGGGAAGGGGGCCGGGGGATGGGGTGAGGGGCAGGAGGCTATCCTATGTCCGTCCGACGCCTTTTTGTAATATCAATCCTCTGCCTGGCGATTCTCGCCTGCAACCTGACGGCCCCGTCCACCCCGGCCGCGCCCACCGCTGGCGAGACGCCCGTGCCGCTCCCTACCGCTACCTCACCGGCCCCGGCCGAAACGACCGTTCCCGCCGCCGGCCGCACCTTCTACGTCGCCCCGAACGGAGACAATGCCAACCCCGGCACCCGCGAACAGCCCTGGGCCACCCCCGGCTACGGCTCCCGGCAACTCGCCCCCGGCGACACCCTCATCATCCTGGGCGGCCGCTACACCTTGCGCGAGTACGACGCCGACATCCTCACCCCGCCCTCCGGCACCCCCGCCGCCTGGATCACCATCCGGGGCGAGGAGGGCCACCGCCCCGTCCTGGCCGGGCGGGAGGACCTGCTCACGGCCATCAACCTCTCCGGTGTGCAGTACGTGCGCGTGGAGAACCTGGAAATCACCCACGACGACACCGCCACCGGCGAGGCCGCCTGGTTCCGCGAGGGGGTGGAAATCCTGGGCGCGCCGTCCGCCCATATCGTCCTCAAGGACCTCTACATCCACCACATAGACGAGTTCGGGATAAACATCCAGGACGTGGAGGACCTGCAAATCATCAACTGTCGCGTTGAGTACTGCGGCTTTGGTGCACTGGGCGGCCCGGCCGGGGAACACGGCGGCTGGCGGGATGTCACCATCCGGGGCTGCTCCCTCTCCTGGAGCGGCCACTACTACCAGGGTGGCGACGGCTCCAATCGTCCCTATGACCGCCCCGATGGTTTCGGCATCGAGCCTTCGCAGGGGCCTATCCTCATTGAGGACACCATCGCCGAGCACAACTATGGCGACGGGCTGGACTCCAAAGCCGCCAACACCGTCATCCGCCGCGCCGTCGTCGCCAACAACGCCTGCGACGGGGTCAAACTGTGGGGACCGGACAGCCGCATCGAGAACACCCTCATCTACGGCCGGGGCGACGGCAACCCCGAACCCTCCCCCTGGGCGGCCATCGTCATTGCCCCGGAGGAGCAGGCCAATGCTCATTTCGAAATCATCAACGTTACCGTGGACGATGCTCTTGGCCGAAATTACCTGATGTACGTGCAATACGATCACCCGGACGTGCCGGCGCATCTCACGATACGCAATACCATTTTCAGCGGGCGGGGAGAAGAGAGTCCCATCTATGTCAACGCGGCCAGCACCCTCATTGCCGACCACAACCTCTTCTACCTGCCGCAGAACGAGGTCATCCTGACCCACGGGGATACCGCCTACACCTGCGCGGACATTGCCTCCCTGGGGCCGGGGAACCTCTGCGGCGACCCGCGCTTTGTGCGCCCGGCCTGGGGCGAGCCGGGCGACTATCACCTGCAAGCAGGCAGCCCGGCGATAGACGCCGGCACCGCCAACGGTGCGCCGACGGCCGACCTGGAGAACCGTCCCCGCGACGCCCAACCCGACATCGGCGCGTACGAGTACCCATCCGCCACGTCCCGGCTGTTCCTCCCCTATGTCCTTCGTGCGTTGGCAATCGCTGGAGGCCGCTCTGGGGGAACGGCGGGCCAGCGAGCGACCCCCGATGTTCTGCGGGCCTGCCGTATTTGGTGAGGGTGCGCGTGGAATCGGGATCATCCGCAACAGAGTAGAAACTGCACTGCCCCTGTCGCGACGGGAAGTCTCCTCACTCCCCCCTCGTACCCCTCTGAAGTTTGACCTTTTCGCCAGCGGGACAAAGCGAAATGTGGTTTTCTTAATATCCTCACCTATGCGATCATCCATCACCAGCGGGTAGAGCGCTACAGCGCGTGAGCGCGAATGTTTTCCACCGCACAGTCAGCGCGGTGGAAATGCGGATTGCAGAATCAGAGGATTGGACTATAATTACAGTTAACTACCTACCCACTCCCGGGTGAGCGCTTCTCTAACCGTCATTGCGAGCTGCCGCAGGCGGCGAAGCCATCGCCTCTCCGGTTGGGGGATTGCGCCTCGGGCGAGCAATGTTATCGCGAGCGGAGCGAAGCGACCCTTCGGGGCGAGGAAGCTCTCTCGGCCTGAGGCCCCTCGGGGCCGAAGGCTCGGGCCGTGGCCCTTGGCTGCCTGCCCAGAGTGTAGGAAGGGTGGCCCTTCGCCGCGCTCGCAGAAACACGGCAGGTAGTTGCGCTGGAACGAAAGCGAACTACCCTCCACTTGACAACGAACGAATTTCGTGGTAATTTGACAGCAGTTTTCCACCACAACCTCCATACTCAAGGAGCAAAAGGATGGCGGAGAAAACCCGTACAGACCGCATCGTGGAACGTCTGCGCAATCTCCAGATGAGCACTCCCGATATTGAGGCATCCTCCCTGGTCAGCGTGGACGGACTGGCCATTGCCTCTGCCCTCCCTGCTGGTGTGGAGGAGGACCGGGTAGCCGCGATGTCGGCGGCTATGCTCTCCCTGGGCGAACGCATTGCCAGTGAATTGGGGCGGGGGGCATTGGACGAGGTCTACGTGAAGGGCGAGCGGGGGTATGTCATCCTGACCGCTGTCGGCGAGGACGCGGTCCTCACCGTGATGGCCCGCGCAGGTGCCAAGTTAGGCCTGGTCTTTCTGGAAATGCGGCGCGCGGCTGAAGAACTGGCCGACATTCTGTAGGCCGGGGAAGGAGGCACACCGTGAGACGGATCCCACCCAGCGGCTACTACTACCCGAATAAACTGGCCCGCATCTACATTATGGCCATTGAAGAGGTGATGGGCAAGAACGGCCTCAACGCCATCCTGAACCTGGCCGGCCTATCCCATCTGATTGACAACTATCCCCCGGACAACTTTGACAAAGAGTTTGATTTTGCCGACTTCTCGGCTCTGAACATGGCGCTGGAGGAGATGTACGGCCCGCGCGGGAGCCGGGGATTGGAACTGCGGGCCGGACGCGCCGCGTTCACCCTGGGGCTTCCAGGCTTTGGCCCGCTGGTCGGTATGGGAGACCTGGCCTTTCGCGCACTCCCTCTGGGTGCCAAATTGAAAGTGGGACTTCCCGCGCTGGCCCAGATTTTCACCCAGTTCAGCGACCAGGTCAGCAAAGTGGAGGATAAGGGGGAGTACTACACCTATACGATGGACCCCTGTCCGGTCTGCTGGGGCCGCCATTCCGACCGGCCCATTTGCTTTGCCGGAATGGGCGTCATTGAGGAAGGCCTCCACTGGGTCAGCGGGGGCAAGAAATTTCGGATAGATGAAATTGATTGTGTCGCCGCGGGAGGCAAAGTTTGCACATACGCCATTTATAAAGAACCCATTGGCTAACCAAGATTGGGGGCAGGCATGCCGCAGCAGATTCTCATCGTAGAAGACGAGCCGAACACCGCTGAGATGCTGGCCTCGTACTTCCAGATTCAGGGGTACGAGGTGAGCGTATGCGGTTGGGGCAAAGAGGCACTGAACTTCGTCCAGCACACCCTGCCCGACCTCATCATCCTGGACATCCGTTTGCCGGACGTGGACGGCTACGAGGTCTGCCGTCAACTGCGCAGCCATCGCCGCACGGCCCAGATACCGATTCTCTTTCTAACGGAGAAACGGGAGCGGATTGACCGGCTAGCTGGCCTGGAACTGGGGGCTGTAGACTATGTCACCAAGCCCTTTGACATCCAGGAACTGCGTCTGCGAGTGCGGAACATCCTCCGCCGGGCTCAGATGCAATCGGTGATGCATCCGATCACGGAACTCCCGTACGCTACTCTGGTGGAGGATCGCCTCAACCAGTTGTTGGGCGAGAAGGGTTGGGTCGTGACGGCGGTGGCGTTGGATGGACTGGAGGCGTTTGCTGATGCCTATGGCTTTGTGGCCCGGGATGATGTCCTGAGAGCTCTTGCGCTGATCGTCCGCCACGCGGCCGAGGAGGAAGGCGGCAAGGACACTTTCGTTGGGCAACTGGATGATGCACTGTTTTTCGCCATTACCGGACCGGAGCAGGCCGGGCGGGTGCAGGAACGGTTGACCCATCGCCTGCAGGAGGCGCTGGCGCTCTTCTATCCCCGCGAGGATTGGGAGGCGATGCGAGGGGGGGCGAAGCCCTCTGTCCCGCGCCTTGTCGTTCGCATAGGTACCCTAGCGGCCGGCCCCTCGTACCCCAACGCCGGCAAACTCCGGGAGGCCATCTACCGGTCTTTACAGCCGATTGGATAAAGCCCTGTATCTCTCGTTATGTAGATTTTCTGCCTCCTTGGGGCGGGTGGCCATGCTACCCGCCCCAATTTCCTCCCATCGGTGAATGCATGCGAATAACTGTCGTTCTTCCCACTTACAACGAAGCGGAAAACATCGGCCCTATGGTGGAGGCCCTGTTGGGCTTGAGCGTCCCCAACCTGGGCATCCTGGTGGTGGATGACGCCTCCCCCGACGGGACCGGCGAGATCGCCGACCACCTGGCCGCGGAGCACCCCGGCCGGGTCGCCGTCCTGCACCGCACCGGCCCGCGCGGGCTGGGGCGGGCCTACATCGCGGGCTTCGGGCAGGCCCTGGCCGATGGGGCCGACGTCGTCGTCCAGATGGACTGCGATTTCTCCCACAACCCCGCCGACGTCCCCCGGCTCCTGGCCCATATCCCGGAGTACGACCTGGTCATCGGCTCCCGTTACATCCCCGGCGGTGGGGTCGCGGAGGACTGGGGCTGGGAGCGGCGGCTCCTCTCCTGGTGGGCTAATTTCTACGCCCGCACGATTCTGAGCTCCCGCATCCACGACATCACCGGCGGCTTCCGGGCCTGGCGCCGGGAGACGCTGGAGGGGATGGACCTGAGCCGGGTCCGCTCCCAGGGATACGTCTTCCAGGTGGAAATGGCGTACCTCTGCGAGCGGCTGAGCTACCGGATTCGGGAGGTCCCCATCCGGTTTGAGGAACGACAGAAGGGGCGCTCCAAGATGAGCTTGCGGGTACAGATAGAGGCCGCTCTGAGGGTCTGGCAGGTCCGCTGGCGGTATCGGCACATTGCAGCACGCAGATGAACGCAGATTCCGAAGGTTTCTGAGAAAAGGACGCGGATGAACGCGGAAAAACGCGGATTTTGGGGCCGATTCTCCGGTACGCTGATGGTCCTCCTGCTGATGCTTTTGCCCCTGCTGCTTTTTGCCCCGGTGGTCTTCGGCCCCAAAACTCTCATCCCGGCCGACGCGCTCTTCCTCTTTGAGCCCTTCCGCTCCGCCGCGGCGGAACTGGGCGTGACCGTCCCCCAGAACCCCCTCCTGGCCGACCTGATTCTGGAGAACTACGTCTGGAAGCGGCTACTGCTTCAGGCGCTGCACAGCCGGGAACTCCCCCTCTGGGACCCGTACATCTTCGCCGGGCACCCCTTCCTGGCCAACGGTCAGCACTCCGGCCTCTACCCGCTGAGCCTCGTCTTCTACATCCTCCCCCTCTGGCGCGCCTACGGGGTCTTCATCTGGCTGCAACTGGGCCTGGCGGGGGTCTGGGCCTACCTCTTCGCCCGTACCCTGGGCGCCGGACAGCTGGGGAGCCTGGTCGCCGGGATTACTTTCCAGTTCAGCGGCTTCATGGTGGTCTCGGTGGTTCACCCGATGATCGTCGCCGGGGCGTCGTGGCTCCCCTTCATCCTGGCGATGGTGGAGCGGCTTCTGAGGCGGTGGCCCGCGCTGGGGGGCCGGCCCGCCCGTCTCCCCTGGGCGGTCCTGGGGGCCATCGGCCTGGGCTGCCAGATGCTGGCCGGCCACGCCGAGAACACCTACTTCGTCCTGCTGGTGACCGGGGCGTACATCCTGTGGCGGGTCCTGTTTCCGCCCCCTGCCCCGGCGGGGCAATGGACCCGCCGGAAGTGGGCCGAGGACCTCCTCTGGCTGGCCCTGACCCTGGCCCTGGGACTGGCGCTGGGTGCGGTCCAGTTCATCCCCCTCTACGAAGTGGCCTCCCTGGGCTTCCGGGGCGCGCAGGCCGCGCCCACCCTTCAGCAGGTCCTGAGCTGGGCCTACCCGCCCCGGCGGCTGATCGCCTTCCTCATCCCCAACTTCTTCGGCAACCCGGCCCACCACGCCTACTTTGACCTCTTCCGCTGGCAGACGGTCCCCTTCACCGTCAACGCCGAGGGCCAGCCCATCCTCAGCCCCGATTGGGACGTGAAGAACTACGTGGAGGGCGGGGCATATCTGGGGCTTCTGCCCCTTTTCCTGGCGACGCTGGCCGTCGTGCGGGTCGCGTATTCCGTGTTCCGCAGGCAGCGTTCCCCTGCGCCCCCGCTCCTCTGCGCCTTCTTTACCATCTTGGCCCTCTTCTCCCTGGCCTGCATCTTCGGCACGCCGGTCTACGCGCTGGTCTACGCGCTGCCGTACCTCCACCAGTCCCATTCCCCCTTCCGGTGGGTCTTCCCGCTGACGCTCTCGGTGGCGGTCCTGGCGGCCTTCGGCGCCGACGTCCTGAGGGCGCCGACTCAAGGGCCACGCCGAGGGCTCGCCCGAGGCGGCGGCCTCTCTGGGCCTGCGGCCATCGGACGGCCTTCGCCGTCCGAGCCCGACTCCAATCTTACTGGGCCTGCGGCCGATTGTCGGCCTGCGCCGACCAACCATTCCCGCGTCCGCGCAGGCGGACGCAAGGCCGGAGGCCCAAGCCAGGCTGATTTCCAATCAGCGCCGAC